>NZ_JBNHEY010000005.1:0-246781 GCF_059089725.1 Arthrobacter sp. M71 S08
GCGAGGCTGAAGTCCTGCCAGCCGGAGGAGCCGATCTGAACGGGTGGGTTGAATCCGCCGGTGGGCTTGCCTGGGTAGTAGCTCAGGGTTCCGTTGTCCCGCTGGGTCAGGAGATCGATGGTTCCGTCAGCATTCCAGTCGACAGGGTTGATCGATTTGATACCCGTCCATCCTGAACCGATCTGGAATCGTGTGCCGAAGCCGCCCTTCCCGTTAGCCGGGTAGTTCCACAGCCTGCCGGATGAATCGATCGCCACCATATCCGCAAGCGCCCGCACCGACGGCTTGGCTGAGACAGCCGTGGGAGCGCTGCCGCCCCCGGCGAAGGCCTGGAGGCTTGTCATGGAACCGTTCCACTGGTTCCAATCGCCGACAACCGGACCCTCGCTCGTGTACTGCCAGACGCTGTAGAAGCTCCAGCTCGCGGGCAGAGTGCCGGCACCGGAGTTGTTGTATGAGGCTATGTGCAGAGCGTGGTCCGAAAACGCAGCACTGTTTCCCGTGCACCGGTACCACCAGTCCGTGGTTGTGTAGATCATCGGCTTGCGTCCAGTGAGGGCGACCATCCGGTTGGAGAAATCGCGCATCCAGTTGACCATCTGCGAAGCGCTCATGTTGTAGCACGTATTGCCCAACTCGGGGTATGGGTTGTATTCCACGTCCAGGAGCGGGGGAAGAGTCTTCCCATCTGCGCTCCACCCGCCACCGTTGGCGACAAAGTAATCTGCTTGCGCAGCACCGCTGGAGACGTTGGGGATGGCGAAGTGGTAGGCGCCGCGAAGCATCCCGCGGTTGCCGGCACCGTTGTACTGGCTGCCGAAGTAGGGGTTTTTATAGACGAGAGCTTCCGTTGCCTTGACGTACGCCCAGCGGGAGCCGTAATTCCAGGCGCCGCTCCAGTTGACGTTGCCCTGGTGGCTGCTTACATCGACGCCGAGAACTCCCGACGACGGCTGCCAGTAGTTGGTGGCAGTGGGAGCCATCGCAGCGCCTGAGTCCGTCTCAGAGGTGCTGTCGAAACTCTTCGGGAGCGACGAAGTCTCAGTCGATGACGGCTCCTGCGCGTTCCCCGTCTCTTCGAGCCGCTCGAGCCCCTGGCCCATGCTCGCACCGTGTTTCCCGATGAGATCTGCGAGCAAAGCTGCGTTGCGTTGGTAGTCAGCCGCAGTCAGCTGCTTTTCCGACGACAGCGGCGCTGTCACTGAGGGTGAAGGGGTCGCCGACGGGGAAGGCAATAGCTCCTCGACGGGAACCGCCGACTCTGTCGCGGCCGTCGCGTCGGCGGGACTCGGGGATGCTGTAGCTCCCGGTCCAGTGCCGACTGCCGGCGTCATGCCGGTGAGGAGGCCCAGGGTAACGAGGGAAGAGAGCGCGATGGTTTTGGATGCGCGGGAAGCTATCACGGTGAGGTCTCCAGATAGTGCAGGCCCCCGAATGGATCGGGCATCTTCCCCGGTGGAAAGAAAACCTGCGTGTTACGTATGCGACTAGAGGGTCAGGAGTGACGAGCCGTGGCAGAGTTCTCCACAGGCCCTTCATCGGGCTAGGTAAGTTGATTTGGTGTGCCCTACGCTTTGAGGCAGGGAACGAGCTTGAACGTGCATTATCAGTCTGACAGTCTCCGGCGTGCCTCTCCCGTCTGCATGCCGAATCCTTGGGGAAAACTATGGATGCAGTGCGCATTGTTGAGGATGAGGTAAGAGAACTTATCCGCCGCCGTGGTCTTGACCCGACGCTTCAAAGCGCGGAGGTGCGGCGCCTTGTGGAAGCTGCCGTGAATGACTATGACGAGCGGTCGCTTGTAGGATCCCTCCCTCCGCTCGGCCACCTTGAACAGGCCAACCGATATGTTTACGACGCCGTTGCCGGCTACGGCGCGCTGCAGCCGCTGTTGGATGACCCCTCAATCGAGGAAATCTGGATCAACTCACCATCTGAAATCTATGCAGCGCGAGCAGGGGAGTCGGAGCTGACCTCGCTGACTCTCTCCGAGCAGCAGGTTCGCGATCTCGTGGAGAAGATGCTCAAATCGTCCGGTCGACGGCTGGATCTGTCGTCCCCGTTCGTCGATGCCTCGCTGCCGGACGGCTCCCGTCTGCACGTGGTGATACCCGATGTCACGCGGCGCCACTGGGCTGTGAACATCAGAAAGTTCATCTCTCGCGCGACGAGGCTGGAGCATCTTGTTGAGCTGGGATCTTTGACGCCGCAGGCCGCAACATTCCTCGGTGCTGCTGTGGCGAGCGGTCTGAATATCCTCGTATCCGGTGCAACTCAGGCTGGCAAGACGACGATGCTCAATTGCCTAGGCGCCAGCATCGGGCCGCGCGAACGGGTTGTTACGGTCGAGGAAATCTTTGAGCTTCAGTTTCCCCTGCGTGACGTGGTTGGTCTGCAGTGCAGACAGCCCAACCTTGAGGGCCATGGTGAAATCCCGCTGCGCCGTTTGGTGAAGGAAGCACTTCGCATGCGACCTGACAGGCTGATCGTCGGTGAGGTCCGTGAGGCGGAGAGCCTCGACATGCTGATCGCCTTGAATTCGGGACTTCCAGGCATGTGCAGCGTCCACGCCAACAGCGCGCATGATGCGGCACTTCTCAAAAGACGTGTACCTTCACGAGCGCGGTCGCGGGCGAGGGAGGCGCTCCCAACGCGCCGGAGCCGTGGGCCTGCTAGTTGTAGCGGTCGCCCGAGCGTGAATGCCTGTGAGGCAGGGCCACATCGATAATGTCCTGGCGGGAACTCCGCCGCAAGCTAGCCCGGGGCATAATCGGCATCCATCCGTGAACGCCAGCTCACCAGGTCAGGGCGTCAATAGAACCGGGGGCAGTCCCCTCAAGAAAGCCAACCGCTCAACGACTACAAAGACGGGCCACTAGAACCATCGGAAAGATGACTCCGAACTGCTGTGAGGCACTCTATCTGTGCTCTCGATGCCTGATCGAGCGGCCGCAGGCGCGGATTAACTCGCAAATGCAACCGGATGGAATTGCACGCTACGAAATATCGCGCCCAAGAGACACATAATTATCTGGCTCTTCTAGTACGGTTCACCCTGCACGCATACCTTTTTCACTGCCTCTGCATGGATTCAATCCATGCCCGCATCGCGTCCACATCGATGTCATTGTTCAAACTCGGGCGGAGGTCCGGCATATTGCGGAACCGGGCCTGCTGATTCCACTCGTTGTTCGGGTCGAGCGCACCACCGGGTCCGTGGCACTGTGCGCAGAATGGGTTGCGGCCCTCTGCCTCAGCCCGGTCGGCCAGTTTTTGTGACCAATAGTTGTCGCCTTGCGGGCCCACCAGGTCGAACAATACCCACTGCGCGGTCGCCATCGGGGTGAAGCTCCAGGCGTCCTTCGCGACACCCTCGGCGACTCCGAGGATGGTGATGTCGCCCGACGTCAAAGCGTCCGTGGTGCTCCCCACCGGGTTGAGGGTCTTGGCGGCGGCCCAGGCGTCACCGGTGTCGAACAGGATGTACGCCGCGATCCCGACCGACAGCACCTTGCCCGCCGTCCCACCAGCGCGACCCGGCTTTTTGGCGCGCAGGTTCTTCGTAGCCTTGGTGTAAGCCTCACGGGTCGTCGTGGTCGCGTGTACACGGCTGCGCAGCGCCTTCTCTGCAGGGTCCATCGCCTCGTCGATCCACTGCTGACGGACCTGCGCCGCCTCCTTTTTCCACTCGGTGAGCGCCTTGGCCGATGACACACCTTTGTCGCTGTCGTGGATGACGCGTAGTGCGGCGCCCTTGGTCTGCGGTCCGATCATTCCCTTGGCCTCGAGCGCGGAGATCTGCTCCTTCACCTGGTTCAGGTTGGTGCGGATGTCGGCCTTGCGCTTGGCCGCGGATTGGTTGCGCTTGGAGCCGAGATGTCGGCCCTTGAGATCCACGTCCATTTTCGTACCCCCGGGCGTGGTCTTGAACTCGTCCAGGATCTTCGTCTCCTTGCCGGTGAGCCGCTTCTGCCGCTGCACCTTGACCGGCTCCAAGTTCTTCTCCCGCCGTCGCTTGTTAGCGGCGTCCTGATGCTCCTTGCTGGCCTTCTCCATGCTGGCGCCCAGGCGCTGCTCCTCCTTGCCGAGCCCGGTAGGATCGGTAAAGCGCACCGGATTGCCCGCCACGTACACGTACAGGTTCACGCCGTCGACGAACTCGGCCGGGTCGCAGTTCAGCCACCGCGCCAGCCACGGAGGGTAATAGCGGCCACCGAAGTAGTACAGCCCGCTCTCCTCGTCGCGCTCCTTTCCGGTGAACCGGTACCGCTTGGGCGTTTCCGTCTGGCTGCGGACTGCCTGGAAGGTGGAGGCACCGAAGGGCGCGTACTCCTCGTAGGAGACGATCTGCGCGGCCTCGTCCAGCTCCAGGCTCGCCGATCCCTGGTGGTTGCCGAACTGGTAGCGGATCATCTGCCGCGGTGCCGGGTCGTCGCCGGCGACGTCGAGGGTGCGGGTCTCCACCACGGCCAGCCGCCGGCCGTCGTCCATCACGTGCAGCGTCTCGCGCTCGAGTACGGCCGTCCCCGCGCCGAGGGCGCCGCCGTGCCGCCGGTAGATCTCGAAGCCGCCGAGGTACAGACGCTCCTCGATGAGCCCGGGCGTCTTGTGCCATACCTTGCGGACTCGCTCGCCGCCGGCGTCGTACACGCAGAACGAGGCCGTGCCGTTCTCCAGATCGATGCGGTGCACTTGGTCGGTGTAGTCCCAGTGCAAGTTCGGCCCCGGGAGTCCGCCCCCCAGGTGTGGCATCCGGCTCATGCTCCCGTGGACGTCGTGGTCATATGTCTCCACCTGGGGGTTGGCGCTATTGGGGTTGAGTGTGCTGCGGCTGAGCCGGTTGTTCGTCTTGGCCGGGGACCCGCCCGTGCCGTCCTCGGTCTGGCTGGTCTCGGTGTACTCGTTGACGCGCGTCCAGCCGGCGTGGGCGGGGTCGCTCCCGCGGTGTTGTATCTGCCGCACGTTCCCGGCGACGTCGTACACGTAGCGCTCGATGTACGTACCCATGGCCTGACCATCGCCCGGGTGGTCCACACGCGGGTGCGGTCCGACCGCGCCCGGTGGGCTCGGCGGCCGACGGCTGCCGTCCTCGAGCTGGCCCAGGTGCTCGCGGCCGGTGGCCTGGACGAGACGGTACAGCGCGTCGTAGGTGTAGTCATTGCTCGGCTCCACCCGCTGGTTGCGGAAGAAGACGGTCTGCTGGGCGTGGTCCTCGATGTGTATAAGGTTGCCCGCCGGGTCGTAGGTGTACCGCAGGTTCTGCACGCCGCAGTCGATGCCCGGCGGCGGCGGGAACGGGGCGGCGGCATTGTCGGGCGGCGGGGAGGGGTTGAGGCAGTCCTCGGTGAACCCGGCGCCGCGCCGGGTGCACAGGTGGGTGAGCCGGAACGTGGCGGGGTCGTAGTCGTAGTGCGTGCTCGCCCCGTTCCGGTAGTCGATGCGCCGGCGCTGCCCCTTGGCATCGTAGTCCACCCCGGTTAAGCCGACGTCGGATGGCGGTGTGGCGGCCGGGTCCAGCAGGCCCGCGGGATCTGCGGCCAGCTCGAGCCAGACATCGACGCGCTCGACGAGGTTCGCCGCGTTGAAGACCGGTTGGATGACGTTATGGGTCGCTCCAGGCTTGTTGCTGGACGGGGCTGTCGACTGTACGGGCCGGTCCAGGGCGTCGTACCGGGTGCTCGTGCGAAACGACTCCGCTTCGAGCACGGGTTGCCCTGACCAGTCGGGGATCGCGGTGTAGTCGGCGGCGAGGCGGCGCGTACTGTGCAGGAGGTTGCCCGTGAAGTCGTAGGCCTCGACCAGGGCCCCCGTCGCGTCCGACCTCGCGTTCGTCACGACGCCAGCGGGGTCGAAGTGCCGCACGATCCGGGTGCGGAGGTTGAGGGCCCGGGCTTCGGGAAGCCCCTCGCCGTACTCGATGCGCTCAACGACGACGTCGGCCGCCAACGTGCGTGGGTCCGATTCGGTGGTCGTGCCGCGCACCTGCTGCGCTACCGGGCGGCGCAGCGGATCGTAGGTCGTCGTGAAGTCGTGGCCCCGGCTGTCCCAGGAGCGCAGGGGCATCCCAGCGGCGTCGGTGACCATCCAGTGGGTTCCGCCCTCCATGCTGTCCTGGCGGATCCGGTTGCCGAGCATGTCGAAGGCGTAGCGGCTGGCGACGCGGCCGAGCGGGTCGCCGGCCTGGGTGTCGCCGTCGCGCACGACCCGCTGGTTTCCCTCGATGTCCAGCTCGACGCGGTGCTCGACGGTGTTCTCGGTGCCGTCGTGGTCGTGGCCGGCGCACACGATCCGGTTGCGCGCGACGGTCAGGAATGCCCGGCCCAGCGGGTCGAGGTGCACGGTCGCGGGGGTGTCGGCGTGCGCGGCGGCGCGCTCGGCAGCGGCCTGCTCGTGCGGCCCGAGCCCGCCGGTGAGGCGTTGCTCGCGCCAGGTTCGCCACTCGGACCCGGGGGGTGCGACAGGCAGGCCGGCGAAGTACAGCGCGACATAGCCGGCGATGTCGGGGTCGGTGCGCGGATCACCGGTCTGCACGTTGCGCGGGGCGCAGGTGTCATTCGCGTCGTACGTCGTCTGCTGCCAGGCATCGACCACGACCTTCTCGTACGAGTGGTCGGGGTGCAGCGTGGTGATGACCCGCTCCGTCGGATCGTAGAAGAGCACCGGGGTGACGCCCACGGCGACGCCGTACTCGAAGCGGTGGGTGGTCGAGAAGAACGGCTCATACTGGCGGACCGGCTTGCCCTTGTTGTTGAAGACGGTCCAGCCGGTGCCCACCCAGCGCGGGTCGACGACGGACGGGTCGCCGTCAACCGGCCCGGGCTCCGCCTGCACTTTTCGCTGGACCTCCCGGCCGAACCCGTCGAAGTACGTGAAGTCCAGCTGGACGCGCAAGCCGTGCGAGGGCAACGGTGCACTCGTGTGGGTCTCACGGGCCAGGGTCGCGGCACAGACGGGCTGCCACCGGTCCGGGTCGTCAGGGTGCGCCGCACGGGTGCGGCGGAAGCGGTCGATGTCGTAGACGACCCGCGTGCTGGCCGACCCGACGAGGACGGCGGCCACAGGGCGCGGGTCGGCCGACCCGATGAGCGCGTCGAGCTCGGCTGGCGTGAGATCGGGGACGAGCCCGTCCAACGAGTCACCCTCCGCCGGGGCCGGCGTCGGTTTGCCCATCACCGCTGTGCCGGCCACCATCCCCAGCGTGTCAAAGACGACCGCGCTCCTGTTGCCGTTCGGGTCGCTCACCACCCGGGGCTCCAGCACCCGATAGTCAATGATGTCGACGATGATGCGATTGCCCAGGGCGTCCTCGGTGGCCACGACCAGCAGGTCGTCAGGGTCGAGGTCGGCACGGGACTCGGCGCCGAACGCGTCGCGGTACCGGCGCGGAGAGAAGAAGTGCTGCCGGGCCCGGTTGAACTCGTCCGCGGGCGGCTCAGATGCGTCGGGGGAGAAGAACGATCGTCCGGCTGGCATCCACCAGCGCCCGCCCGGGTCGGCGGCCGGAAAGAGGCCCGCGACGGTGTGCACCTGACCCTCCAGGTATCCGCCGCGTTCGCCGCCTGGGCCGCCGAGCACGGCAGCGGGGTTGGGCAGCAACGCCTGCGGCCCCTGGCCGGGAACCGGCCGCCGGAACACCTGCGCCAGCAATCCATCGGTGAATGCGAGCCGGTAGGCCTCCCCCGGGAGGGCTAGCGGCTCCAGCTCTCCCAGCGGGAGCAAGGCCGTCAGATCGTCGCGGCGGTAGAGCGTCCGCAGGCACTCCACGAGGCGTCGACACCGGTCGCCCGGGATGGGCGCTGCCTCGAACGAGACCTCCGAATCGAACCGGTGGGTGATTCCACCGCCCGGGTCCGGCGCCACCTGGACGAGGTCGTCGAAGGCGAAGCGACCATCCGGCCCCGTGAACGGGTATCCGGTCAGCTCGAACGTACTGGACTCGCACGGCAGCGGGCCGTGGTGGGCGTGGGGGACGTCGACCACATTCGTCACCCGGTTTTCGGTGTAGGTCACCAGGGTCGTGGTCTGAGTCGCGCGGTCGGCCGGGTGCAGCGCCGTCAGCCGAGGGTTGGGAACCTGCACGACGTTGCCCTGGGTATCGACCGTCCGGACCGTGGTGCGGCGCCCGTAGCCGGCGGCGGCGTGCTTGATGATGTTCCCGTACCCGTCGACCTGGAGGGTCAGCGTGTGTTCGATCCGGGGGTCGGCCGGGTCCCGCTCGTAGTGCAGCCGGAGAGTCTCCCGCTCGTGGGTGTCGACGATGGCGTGCGGGTTGGCGCCCTGCGGCTGCACGAGCCGGACGGTGAAGTTCTGTTCGATGACTGTGTATGGGGTCCGGGCCCGGCGCAGGCGACCGGCGTCCGGGTTCGGACCGGCGTCGTCGGCGTAGGCCTCCTGCCGCAGCACCGCACCGCGCAAGGCACGGCACGCTTCGCGCTCCTCCTCCGCGGAGAGGGCGGCCGGCAGCACCGTGTCGTCGAGCAGGAAGGTCCTGGCGTCCTCGATCGTGAGCCCGGGCTCGCGGTAGTACTCGTGCTCGAACTGCCGCGAGAGCCGGTCCGTGCGCACGCCGGTGTGCAACCACGTCTTGGTGTGGATCGGTGGGACGTGGGACTCCGGCGCGAGGTTCTCAGCCGGCGGTAGCCCGTCGTCGGACGCGTCGACCGTCTCGGTGTCCCACTGCTCAACCATCCCGAAGCCCCGGAACTCACGTTCGACGCCGTCGAAGTCACCGTGGTGGTAGGCGAACCGGGTGGTGAAGCGGGTCCGGCCGACGTGGTCGAGGATCTGGACGCGCTCGACCACGTGCACCGGAAACGGCAGTCGGGTCAGCCACGGCTGTCCGGCCCGCCGGTCCTCGATGTAGAACCGGGTGGACGGCGCGTAGGAGACCCGGGTCTCGGTGCCCAGGTTGCTGACCGTCCGCACGAGCAGGTGCGGCTTAGTGCGGCCCATGAGGTTGACGTAACGCATGGGTTGCCGCGCGTCACCCGGTAGCGGGGAAGACCAGACGAGGCAAGTCGTGCCGTCGCCCAGCAGGTCGGCGGTCATGACCTCGACGACGTTGTCGGTCGGGGGGAAGGCTGTGACAGGGTGCGCACGGCCCCACCCATTGCCTGATTGGTTGAAGTATAGGCGCACGCCGTCCCGGTGCAGGTAGATCAGGTCGGTGGTGCCGCTGCCGTCGATGTCGGCGAGCCGGATGCGTCCCTCGTTGAACTGGTCCATGTCGTCGAACACCGGGGGGTGATCCATGGCGACCTTGGCGCCGAAGCGCCCGTGGCCGAGGTTCGGCCAATAGCAGACGTCGCCGTTGCGAATGCGCACGATGTCCACTAGGCCATCGCCGGTAAGGTCCGCGAGCTGGATCGATTGCGAGCCGTCCGAGAAGATGACGCGCGGACCGGTCTCCTCGTCGAGCGACTGGGCGATGCGGCGGGCCGGGCCGAAGCCTTCCTCACCCAGCGACGGGTGCGTTACGAACGCATCGTCCTCGGTGACGAGCGCATCGGCGTGCCCGTCGCCGTCCAGGTCGACGAAGCGCAGGTTCGGGTCGGCCGGATCGTGGCCGAGAAGCGAGGTGAAGGACCGGAACGGCTGCCAGCCGTCGGCGTCGTCGTGCTCGTACAGGCCGGGGGTTGGCCCGGCCATGAGGACGACGTCCGGCAGGCCGTCACCGGCCAGGTCCATAAGTTCGGCACCGCCGCTTAGCGCGAGGCTCGGTGCAGGCTGGACAGTCTCGAGGGGGCCGAACCGGGCCTGCAACACGCCACCGCCGTGGTCGGACTCCTCCACTGGGACCG
Source organism: Arthrobacter sp. M71 S08 (assembly GCF_059089725.1). Lineage (NCBI taxonomy): Bacteria > Bacillati > Actinomycetota > Actinomycetes > Micrococcales > Micrococcaceae > Arthrobacter > Arthrobacter sp. M71 S08. The sequence continues at coordinate 9,801 of NZ_JBNHEY010000005.1, forward strand.
GGCTGAGATTGCGCTTGTAGAACCAGGCGCCGGCCTGTTGCACCAGGACACCGGGGACGCCCTCCCCGTGCAGGTCGCTCCAGTGGTAGGTGGCGCCGTCGAGGCCGACCGGAAGGGTCTCCAGGCTGTGGGGGTCAACCTCCTCGAGCTCGTCGTGCACGACCGGTTGGGTGTACTCCAGTTCGAGCGGTGGCATGCTGCGCCGGGTGTACCCACCGTCCTGGCGGCGGTGACCGACGTCGGCGACGCTGCGTAGGAACGTATAGACGGGATTGCGGGCATCGGTGGGGTCGACTTGGTCGGAGTACGTGAGCTCGGTGGATCGCACGAGGCAGTCGATCCCCACGCCGTCCGTTTCGGTGCCGGGGAAGTGGTGGAACATCAGTACGCGCCGACAGGTTCGGGTGGTACGGACCTCGAAGCCGGAGCGGTAGGAGGAGAACGGGTCCGCCCGGCTGCCCCAGGGATACGTTGGAGATCCGTCGGCTTCCCGACGTTCATCGTCGCGGGGGTGCGGGGCGTCAGGGTCGTGGTCGCCGTAGTCGAAGACGACCTCGAACATCCAGCCTGCGCCGGTGATCTGCGCGTCGATCTCGGTCTGGTCTAGGGTGTGCGGGCGGCGTCCGGTCTCGTCGAGCAGCGGGACTCGGTTGCCGTAGAGGATCCGCTTGGGGTAACGGTTCGTGGCCCTGCGCGGGTCGTCGGCCGGTCCGCGGTTGCGCTCGTGGGGTCGGCCCAGGTTGACGTGGGTGCCGTCGTCGGGTCGGTAGCGGTAGAGCACAGCGTTGCCCCGGCTGTCACGCGTCTCGCAGATTAGCCACGTGAAGATCCGAGTGCGGTCCCTCGGATCGGCAATCCGCGAGCCCGCGTCGGCGCCGTAGATAGTGATGACGTCGTCGGCGGAGATCGACCGCCAGTGGACGTCGCCACGGTCGACCAGACTCGACCAGCGCTCGATCCGGGCGTAGAGCCCCTCGACCCGCGGGCGGTAGCGGCGGACTCGGTAGCCGTCGAGGTCGAACTCGTGGAGCACCAGGTCACCGGCCGGGTCACGGACGCACGACCCGGCCGGGTCGACGGTGTGTCCCGGATGAACGGCGACCCACGTGCCGTCCGGGTCCTGGCGGTACATCGGCACGAGGTCCTCGGTGCCGGACAGCAGGAAGACGTCGGAGTCGGCCTCGTCGGCGTACCGGGGCAATCCCTGGTCGGTCTGGCGGGTGATCGCCGGTAACGACAGACTCCAGCCCAGTCCGAACATCCCGTTGCCCGCGCCGGAGTCGTACGACAAGGCCAGGTCGGGGCCGAAGCCGGATCTGCCCGGGCTAGTGGCGATCGGGACCGACAGGGAAGCAGTCCCCGTCGAGGGGTTGGCCGCCAGCTTCTCACCCATGCCCCGGACGGCGCCGCCCCCGCGAGGCAAGGTGATCGACGGGGGTGCCGTCCGGCCCGGCCCGGACACCGGCGGCGGCTGCTCGGAGGTGGGCCCGCCGCCGTCCGCGGACGGCGGCGGGGGCGCAGGTCGGCTATCGATGCTGGTCACGCAGACCGGACGCCTTGGTCACGGCCCATCTGGGGCAGCCCTGGTGCGCGCGGGTCGGAGTACAGGACCGTGCCACTGAGCAAGACCGTGTTGAGGAAGTGGTACGGCTGCGACCCGTACTCGCGCACTTCCTCCGGGGTGTAAACGTGAACGTCAACCGGGACAGTCATCGTGGCGTACAGCGGCCGCAGCGACGACGTCCGCAGAGCCATCGGTTGCACGGTGTCGACCACGACCAGCAGGTCGATGTCGCTGCGGTCGGTTGCCGTCCCCTTGGCATGCGACCCAAAAAGCACGATGTGCTCCGGGTGCGCCCGGTCCCGGATCCGGGCGACGAGGCCGGACAGCTCGTCGGAGGTAATCATGACGCCCCTTCCATCACGTAACCAACGACCAGGTATAGGCCTTGCACGTCGTCCGCATTCAGCGACCGGAAGTCAGCCGCGCCGTCCGTGCGCATCTTCAGCGTCCAGACATCGAGCGGCACCTCGGAGCCGGTGAGGTCCTTGGCCCCCCGCAGAAGGCCGGTGTAGGTCGGGTCGGCCCGGACGGTCAGCAGGTCAGCGTCGGTCGATCCGAGAGGGGACAGCATGACCTGGAACGAGCCAGCGTCGGACTTCACCGCGACCTCGATGCTGCGTGCCTTCGCGCCCGGGAACGAGCGCGTGAACCACGGCAGACGGTCACGCAGGTTGCCGAGCTGGAGGATCTGATCTTGATCGGACGTCGCCGGGTGCAGGAATCGGTAGTACTCGTCGGGCAGCTCGCGGGCGACGTCCACCACGCGGTGCATGCCCCGGCGGTTGTCGGCCAGGGCGAGGGCATTCACGACCTCCGCGACGTTCTCCGTCGCCTTAGCCCGCAGGGCTGCGCCGCCGTCACGGGCCGTGTACCGCACATGCAGGACGACGTCGGAGATCGTGCCGTGGTCGAACTGTGGAGGGGTGTCGGTCAGCTGGATGTGCCACATGCTGACCGCACCGCCACCCTCGAACGGTAGGTACCGGCCGTCCGAGAACGACAGGTCAAACAGGCCGCTGTCGTTAACCGCGGAGCTCGTGGCGATGGACTGCACGGCGGTGACCCCGTCGCGGAACCGAGGGTCCGCCGCGTCGGTATCTCGGGCGTATTTCCCGGCGAGCAGCGTCGGCTCGGTCCGGAGGGTGTCCCGGGTCAGCGTGAGCGTGCAGCTCACGCTCGTGTACGGGCCGACCGTGCACGGTATGGACAACGACACGGTCTTGAGGCGACGGAAGTAGTGGCCAGGGTGATCCAAGTCGAACAGCGTCTCGGCCAGCTCGACGAAGCACTCGCCGTTCTGCCGCAGCTTGACCAAAGCAACCGGGTCCAGGAAGACAAGTGAGATGTGCTTGGTGAGCTCGAGCTCGCGCCGATTGTGCTGGAAGTACGCCGTCTCCAGCCGGCGCAGGTCCGTCCCAAGCCGCTCGCCGGCGAGTAGCCCCTTGCGCAGCCCGTCCCAGTACCCGAACCGTATGTAGCTGGACTCCGCGAGCCCGAGTTCATAGCGGAAGCATCGCTCCGCACGCTTGGCCAGGTCGAACGCGAGCTGATAGCTCTCGAAGTACACGGCCGACAGTTGGGTAACCATCCAGTCGTAGAGCTCCTCGTTCGTGAACTTTGAGTGCAGATACTCGTCTTCCGCCGTGGCGTTGCGCACCTGCGCGTTGTGGTTGACAAGCTCACGCTCGACGATCCGCCGGCGCAAGTCCGCCGCCAGGATCTGGGTGTCCACTTGCGGCAGCTCGAGCGTCGCGAGGTCCCGGTTCAGCTCCCACTCCTGCGCGCGGCGGTCATGAGCGCCGATGGTGGCGGTCATGCCGGCGCCGAGTTGGAGGATGCTGCCCACACTGCGGGAGACCTCGGCCGCCTTGCTCATACCGCCGGAGACGTTCTCGCCGCCGAAGCCGACGGTGACGTACGGTGACCCTCCGAAGCCGGCCGCACCCGCGGTGAAGGTCGGCATGAGGCTGGTCCCGGAGGCGAGCAGTCCCAGCACCGTGGACACGGTCTCGGCGACGATCGCGCCGCCGGTGAGCGCGAGGCTCGCGATCTCCCAGTCGCTGAGGCCCTCATCCAGCAACCGGGAGTAGTACTGCTGTCGATGCTCGACAAGCGAGCGAGTCCCGTCGAGCGCGTCACGGGTGAACTCGGCCTCACTGATCTGGTCGAGCCGTACCTGCCGGACCAGCTCGAGCATTGCGCGCTCGTGGGTGGACCGCAGGCTGGCGAGGCTCTCTGCGTCGCGCTTCTCCAGGGCGTTCTGCAGCGCCCCGCCCAAGGCACGCACCTCGGCGCACACTTCGTGGGCGCGCTGGATCGTGCTGGAAAATCGGTACAGCGGCAACGGTGCATTCAGATCCGCGATCGCGGTGGAGAGGTCGACGCCGCCCGCGGCGGCACCGACGAGGGCGCCGGGGTCGAGGACGGGGTCGACGAGGGGTAGCTGGCGAACGGTCCCGGCGATGTTCATGCAGTTGCGCACCTTGAACAGCCGGTCATCCACAGTGTCCCACAGCGTCAGCAGCTTGTCGTTTTGCGGGATGCAGAAATACAGGACATCCAGGCGGGGCAGCTCAGGGGCGTCCTCACCGGGCGCGGACGTTGCCGTGCTCGCCGAGACCAGGCCTTCGATTTCGGTCAGCACGTTGCTAAAGTCGTCGATCCCCTCAGCCTGGAGCTGGTAGTAAGTCTTGACTGGATTGGGCGCGCTCCGCGGGACGCTTTGTGGACGGGCACCGAGCAGCTCGGAGGCCATCACGTAAAGCTGGGTCGCCTCCGCAACGGTCTCCATTCGGTCTTGGGAGAACAGCTGGTCGGCCCACGCGATGATCGTCTGGATGTACTTGATCAGCACGTTCTTCTGATAGGCGACGGTGCGCATCCGCGCGATGAGGTGCGGGTTGTAGGGGTTGTTGCGCCACTCGTCCACCTGCGCGCGCAGCTCTGCGTCACCCCTGGCGATCGCCACCATGATGTTCTCAATCTTCTGCTTGTAGTAGTCCGCCTTTGTGGCCAGATAGAAAGGCTTGGTGATCCAGTACTTCTGTTGCGGGGTCTGCGGGTCGTCGGTGGTGTTGTCGGTGTTCGTGGGGTCGAAGACATACCCGTAGCACTGCAGCGCCTCCTCGTGACGCTGGTTCGCCGCCAGGCGGTCGCCCAGATACATCGGGATGTGGAAGAACAACTCCCAGTTATAAGAGGCATACGGCCCGGCGTAGTCGAAGTCGACTTGCTCGAGCGGGAGCGGTTGTGTAACAGCGGCCTGCGGCTGGTATGTGGCGAAGTCAAACGGCATCGGGGCCTTGGGGATCGACGTGGGGTCGACCTGGATGCGACGGTTCAGGAGCCCCGGCAGGCCCCCGAACGTCAACTCGCGGGTGAACAATGGGACGTACGGGTGGTAGTGGACGTGGAAAGTGAACGCGGAGCTGGCCCAGTCGTGCCAGCCGCTCGAGGAGTAAGCGTTCCCGCTCGAGGAGTAAGTGCTCCCGCTACGGTGCTCGTAATCTACGAAGTAGGTCCGCGCGTCGTCCCAGGTGAAGAACGAGCCGACGTCACCGAAAGCGGCTGCGGAGGAGTCGATCACCGAGTACATGCGGCCGCCGTGGATTGCGTTGAGGAGCTGGATCGACGGCGCACCCTCGTGGGCACCGAGCTGGTGACCCTTGCCGACCTCCTCAACGGAGTTGTACCAGAAGTACTGCGTCGAGCCCGTGTGCAGAATCAAATTGTTGTGGAATCGCGCCATCGGTGGAGCGATGAGCTGCTCGGTGGTGCTCGCCTGCTCGATCTGGACTTGGGAACCGATCTTGTCGAACGCTTCCATGCCGTACGGGGCGTTGACCGCGCCGTCCGAAGTCCGGAACACCCGCGTCCGCACCTGCGGGAGCATCCGTGTCCGGAACTCAACGCGATCCGGTGCGTCACCGTTCGTCTGCGCTTGGTACATTATGTGCGGCGTGTCAGCGAGGACCTCGGTGGACCACTTCCCATCACGCAACTCACTCCAGTACAGGCGAACCTCCCACAAGCGGGTCGGCTCAACGATGGTCGTGAGCGCGTCCTCCACCGGAGTCTTCTGCTGGGAAGCGTGCTCTGCCTTCTCAACGAACTGTGGCCAAAGCAAGGTGAGTCGCCGGTTGTGCTCGCCGACCATGAGGTGATCGGCGCGGATGTCCAAGCCGACCTCCTCCCAAGGCGTCCACCGCACCCCGTTGACGCGGGTCCGATGGTAGTACGTCGGCCCGGTCGAAGCTCTGGTGCGTCCGAACACGTGCAGCCGGGACTCGGTCGGGCTCCGGTGCTCCAGGTATGTACTCCGGATCTCTAAGTTAGCCACCGCATCGAGCTTCGATAGGTAGGTGCGGTAGGCGTCCTCGACGGTGTCGGCGGTGACGTCCTTCTGCTGGAGCTCCTGCTCTAGCTCCACGAAGAAGGGTGACTTCTCGTCGCGCAGCTGCGGCTCGATCCAGTTCTCCGGGTACAGGAAGACTTTCCGATTCGCCTCCCACGTCCGGTAGTGCTTCATCCACGTCCACTGGTTCCACTTTCGGTCCGCGCCCGCGTCAGCGACGATGTCGAGCTCCAGGCCGAGAAGCACGCGCTGGACGAACAGCTGTGCGGATGCGGACGCTTGCTTGACGCGGGTGGTCAACATGCACGCGGCCATCTCCACGTCGATCAGGTAGTAGCTGTAGAGGCCGTTGATGTCAGTCCAGCTCTGGCCTGAGGCCGCGTCGGGATGGGCGACGAGCCAGGCTGTGAGCGCGTCGCGCCGGCGTTCGCGAAGTGCATCCTGCACCGGGCGTATCACCTCGAGCCACTGCGGGAGGTCGTACTTCGCCTTGAGCGCCTGTTTGGTCTCGTCCGCGACCGCTGGAGAGGGCGTCACGGTCGACCAGGCGATCGCCCGAGCGGCGGTCACGCCCAGAGCGCGCAGCAGCTGGGTGCACTCACGCACGCGCTCTAGGTTTTTCGCGACGCGCAGCTCCCTCTTCACGGTGTCGGCGTGGGCCGCCGGGTCCAGCCAGCCGAAGGCGGTCACAAGCGAGTCCAGGTCCGCGGCCGACCACCCCGTAAGCGCGGTGAGCGCGGCCAGCGTGTCGGCGGACGTGCCCGCGGGGTCCACCAGCTCGTCGAGGTAGTCGGCTGGGGTTTGAGTAGACGGGTCCAGCCCCGCTATCAGGTGGAAAAACGACTCCATCGCTATCCACCGCTCTAGGGGGAGCACGGGGCCGGCGTCCAGCGGCAGGCTCTCGGCCTGCAACCAGCCAAGGTCGGCCGCGTTCGTGCCGGTCACCCACCACTGCACGACGTCGGCGGTCATGTCGAGGTGGTTGATCACCAAGGCGGACTTATGTAGCAGCCGCAGGGCACGGTGTATGCGGGGGAAGCCAGTCTGGTCCAGCGGGTGGGTGAATGTGCCGTCGGCGTCACGGACGAGCAGCGCCGGATCGCCGACCACGGTGAGCAACGGGGCGCCGTCCCCGGGAAGGTGCAACGTCGCCAGCAGCAGGCCGACGGTCGGTTGATCGAGGCCCAGCACCCCGGTTGCCTGCTGGACGACGATCGCCTCTCGGCGCGTGGCGACCAGGAACGCCTCGAGAAGCGGCTGGAGGAACAACAGGCGCTGCTCGACGGAGGCCTCGCGGTCAGCGGGGGAGAGCCCGTCTGGCAGCGCGGCGAAGGCGGCGTGCGCTGCGGTCAGGTCGTCGACAACGCCGGTGAAGTATCGATCGATGAGCCCGTTGCGGTCGGCCTCCTCGCCGGCCCAGGTGCCCATCACGAGAGCGAGGGCGGCCCCGGCGTCGGCGTCCGAGGCGAGCGTCGGCAACGACCCGATGTGGGCGGCGACGTAGTCGGCGCGGGTCGTGTCCGGCTGACGCACGGTGGCCGTCGTCATCTCCTCCAGCGCCTGCCGCAGCGAGCGCAAGAACGTGGCGACGGTCCGGTCCTCGAGTCCGACGCCCGGTGGCGTCGGCGTCGTCGGGTCGAGGAGGTACTGCAACTCGGCGGGGGAGAAGCGCGAGCGGCGGACCCGGGCGACGACGTCGAGCAGCTCATCGGCAGCGGCGGGGTCCGTATACGGGTCGGTGCCCCAAAGCCGCACGAGCGTGAGGTGGTCGGCGATGCGCAAGCCAGCCGCCTGTGCGATCACGGCAACACGATGGATTTTGGCCAGCACGTCGGCGTTGAGCGGTGAGGTGTGCGTGAGCCCTTGGTCTGCCAGGATCAGCGCGAGGTCCGGCTCGCTCAGCCGCAACGCCGCTAGAATGCCGGGGATCCGGTCACCGACCGTCCCGGAGAGTTCGGACTGGGCCGGCGGGAAGCCGCCGTTCACGTCCACCAGGCGGTTGTTGAACAGAGACTGGTAGAGGGTGCGGACGACCGGTGCCCCGTCGGCGGTCCGGTCGATGTACTCGTGGTCGTCGAAGCCGGCGAACACCGAGGTCACCACAGGGAGGGGTAGCGACGTCCGGTTTGCCAGCCCGGTGTATCCCGCAAGCGTCGAGAGCGTGGCCTCGGTCAGGGGGGCGGGAAGGCTAGGATCCGGGGCTGCGGCGCGAAGGGCGATGTCGGCCTCCCACATCGGCGCGCCGAGCCGACGCCACAGGCGTACGAACCGCGTGATGCGGCCGAGCGCGTCCTCGTCGAGTCCGGCCACGGTGAAGGTAGAGGGGTCGCAGGCGGCCGCGTTGGGGTCGGCGGAGTCCAGGACACGGATCGAACCTGCAGGGTTGACGAACCGCAACTCGAGCAACTGCAGCAACTGTCGGAGGGTGAGCCCCGACCGGTTCAGCAGAGCTGGGACCGTCGACAGCACCTCGATCCACGTGCCAGTGAGATGGGTCGTCGGGTCGGTCGGCGTCAGCGGATTCGGGACGTTGTTTGCCGCCTCCGCCAGTCCCCAGAAGTCCCACGCCGAGAGATCGTCCCGGGTGCCGGTGATGATCTGGGCCTCCGGCTCGGTCATCCCCAGCCGGGCATGGTTCAGCTGGTCATCGCTGGGGCTCGTGCCACCGGGAGTCGTCTGCCGGAAGAGCTCCAGCAGGCGGGGAAGGCTGGTCCCAAGGCTGGTCAGTTGGACGCGGACCTGCTCTCGACGTAGGTCGAAGGGCAGGGACGGCGGGTAGACCGCGTTCGCGAGGGTGACGTAGGCGGCGTCCTGTACGTGCTCGGGGTTGGCGCGGACCTCGTCCGCGGTACCGACCGTCTGCCAGGTAGACCTGACCGACAGCACCCCGGCGTCCTTGGCCACCGCGTAGGAATGCCAGGCGTCACGGATGCCCCAGTGCCCTCGGGAATCCGGTGCGTAGACCTGGGCGTCCGCGGTGATGGGCATCCCGATACTCACCAGCGCGGTTCTGATTGTTGCGCGGATTGGACCGGCGACGAGGTCAGCCTCGAGCGTGGGATCGATCGTGGCGCCGGATGGGGAGATGGCGCGCTCGAGCACCTCGTTGACGAGGTCGATGTACGGCAGCGGCGTGTTCGAGTTCTGACACGATAGCTCGATGTCGCCGAGGTCGGGGCGCCTCCCGAGCAGGACGTCTCGGACGTTCTTGCCGGCGTTGATCCCGGTTCCTTGGGTACCCCGGTCGCCAAGGAAGCGCAGGACGTCGACGAAGTACGCCGACTCGCTGTACACCGAGCGGCACTGCGTGCACTCGCAGTAATCCAGCGATCCGAACAGCGCCTGCAAGCTGGGGAGTGCCGCGATCGTAGCCTGGGTCTCGCCGTCCGGAGCCGCCGCCCCGACGGCGGCGGGCACGGGACCATTGAGCGGGACGTTGAGATCGGCAAAGAGCGCGAGGGCGGTTGCGTATGTCGACTCCGCGCGTCGGTACATGCGCAACGCGTCCATCCCATTCACGCCCGAGTCCTTCAACGTGGCGGAGAACTGCGTTTGTCCCATGAAGTACACCTGTTGAGCGGAAGTGATGCCGCGCGTTATGAGGGCGTCGACCGCGGTGAACGTGGGGTTGAGCTTGAAGACCCGCTGCACAGCCTTGATCGCCGTAACGGCGGCGACCGGGTCGTCGAGCGTGTTGAGTGCGTCGACCTCCTGCGCGAGGTAGTGGTCAACGCGGAAACGGTCGAGTTGGAACGCCGGGTTGGCCTCGAGGAAGGCCGCCGTGACAGATTCCTCCGGGTGTACCTGGGGCGAGCGCGCCACCTTGGCCGCGAACGACGTCGTCGGGAACCGCCGTTCGAACTGTTGGTCCAGAAGCGCCGCGTACATGGCCAACCGGTCGTCCTCGGTCTCGCCGTCCATGTTGGCCGGCGCCCCGATGATCGACCCGTCGGGCTGCGCCGTGGAAAGCAGGCCCTTCCAATCCTCGGGCGACAGCCTAGCCAGATCCTGCTGGGACGCGAGTTCTCCCGCGGTGATGCGGTCGGCCAGGACGGTGACCAGCGGGATGTGGCTGCGGGTGAGCCCGCCGAGCTCGAACGTCGTCCGGACGTGCCGAACCGTCTCAGCTGAGACCCGCTCGTCCGATTGCAGTTGCGACCATAACTCCTCCAACGGGACGGCACGCGTGGACAGGGTTTCGAGGATCACCTGTCGATCGTCGTCCGGGGTGTGTGCCGCCTCCAGAAGCTCGACCACCGTTCCCCTCCCCGCTCCGAGCCTGCGGTCGCTGGTGCGGGAAACCCGCAAGGCCGCAAGAGTCTGAACAATCGCCTCGATGTCCCGGGTAAGGCGCGCAGGGACGAGATTCTCGGCAACTGCGGCCTCGAGCAGCGAGACTTGCAGGTCGGTGGAGAGGTCCGCCAGGCCGCCGATCAGGGCGTCCTCGATGAGCGGGATGCGTTCAGGGTGCTTCATATCCTCCAGTAACTGGTCTCGGAAGACGGAGGGCTCCCCCTGGCGGACGAACGCGAAGACCGCCTCGGGCGAGAGCGGTTGGTCCTGCTCGGCGACCCGCTGTGCGATGCGGAAGCACGCGCTCCAACGGCCGATGTCCAGCGGCGTGTATCCGGTCTCCCCGGCGAGGAAGCTGATGTCCCCGAACGTGTCGTCCTCACGCAATTCGGCCGGCTTCACGTCGCCGAGCAGTGACAGGAGGGTCGCGGTCCGGGTATCCCACTCAGACGGGCCGGCCCACCGCGTCCCGCTTACCTGCAGATCCACCACGACATCGGGCGCCGCGTTGAACACGGTGCGGGACTCCGCAAGCACCTCGTCATGCGTGTCCAGTGCCCGTAGGAGAAGGTCGGCGGCCTCCTTCTCCGTCCGCCGGAACTGATCCGGGCTGTAGCGAAGTTCGTACCCGGCGTCTTCATCGGAGGTAGTCCGTCCGAGCAGCTCCTCACTGCGTAGATCGCGATCGAACGCCAGGACCGTGACTCCAGGCATGGGGTCGCCGACCTCGTTCCGGACGGTTCCGTGCACCCGGAACGGCGGCTCCTCGCCGTCCCCAAGGTCGACTCGCAGGTCGATGACCGTGCGGGGCGCCTGTGCGTCTTGCACCGGTGACTTTAGGGGCGGCCGGCCGGCCACCAATACCCGGATCGATGCCTCCACCCACATGCCGCGTTCGGGAGTTGGCACGTCGATAACGTAGCGGCCTTCGACGTCAGTGGTGGCCACCCCCGCGGGCCGTGGCTCTCTGACATCTCTCAGCGTCACGAAGGACTCCACCTGCGCATCCGCCACCGGCTGGCCCTGCGTATCGGTGATGAAACCTGTGATGGAGAAGGCGTCGTCGGTAGGCATGGACCGTTCCTCTCTGAGCTCGGCAACTGAGTAACCATTGGGACTGGGTCTCATCGAAGTAGCGGGCGATACCTTTATCTGTTTTGCGGGTGATGGCGGGGATGTTCAAGGACCACCCGAACCCAAACGGACCATTTCCAGCACCGGAGTCATAGGTCATGGTTAATTTAGGGCCAAAACCGGAACGCCCAGCGCTGAGCGCAACCGGGATAGTCATGGAACCGGTTCCCGTAACGGGGTTCGCTGCGAATTTCTCGCCGATACCGCGGATTGCTCCGCCGCCTTTTGGAAGAGAGACTGCCGGCGCAGATTGGCTGCGCCAACTGCCCCCGCTTTTATCCGTTGCCGGGATGTCCGCCATGGTAAACATCGTTCACAGTAGTGTCGAATAGACGAACGATGCCGTACAGAATTACGGACCGCAGATGCCTCAGGGGCTTGGAGGCCGAAAGGGAAAGAATGGGCCTCGCCTGCAAATTCTTCGGAGATCTAACGGTATTGGCACTCCCACGTGCTGTCAATAGTGTGCTAACTCGCAAAAAACTCTTCGTCGCGCGAAGGGGTGCCTCGTCGAAAAGCGTAGCGTCTTCGAGTCTGCCACGGACATTCCACCAAGCCCCTACGGTTGCAGTGCCTGCCCGTTCTGCAAGGCCGATAACCGACGTTCAACAACCCTCAGGACGTGCAGATTCTCAACACGACTGGAGGTGGTGATTCGCGAGGAGCGCACCAGCGACACGTCGGTCAGAGACATGGCACTCTCGCTGTTGGGCTGCCGTTGTTGTGCAGGTCTGCAGGCAGACCCTGGTGGGCGGGCGGAAGGCTCCGTTTCCAGAGATTCATTCATTTCCTTGCGCGTGTGCAGGCCGGGCGGAATATCATAAGACCTGAGCGGAGAGGAATTAGCCGTGCCAATGCCACCCCCGGTAATCGCAGTCTTCGGGAGTAATAAGCCTTTCGACAATGAGCCTGAGGCAGCGTGGCTCTTGGGAAGAGCGATAGGGCGCCAGGGGGCCATCGTTCTGACCGGTGGCACGTGGAGGATACCCGCCACCCAAATCAAGGACATCGCGATCGTGGCCGCCGAGGGGAGTAACACCACCGCCGACCCGGTGTGGATTGGAGTCGCGAACGAGCCTTATCCCGCGCCGTGGAGGGAATCGCATCGTGGCGTAGTCCTGACGCCAGGCGGAGGGCACGAACGCAACTTCGTCGAAGCATGTCTGTGCGACGCTGCGATCGCCATAGGAGCCAGCGACGGAACGTCCTCCGAGGCCATATTCGCCCTCTACCTCCACCGCCCCGTCGCATTAGTGAACGGTCCTGACACAGCGGTGCCCAAGGCGACTATGCGGACTCTCAAAACAGCAGCACTCAATCGAATCAGGCCGGCTGAGGACGAGGACTCGGTTCGGAGGGGCATCCGCCAGGCCTACGTATGGGCAGATAGTCCCGACGGCAGCTTCTGGCACCAGCCCCTCCCGCGGACGGATGCAGAGGCGGACGCGATCGTCGAGGAGCTCCTCCGAACCATCGGCCCGCTCGAGGACAGACCGGCCTGGCACACCCTCGGTGACGCGCGGGCTTGGGCCGCGTTCGTCGAAGCGTCGATCACCGCAGCCGGGCGGTGACTGCCAGGCTCTGACCAATTTCGAACAGAAATCACCCTGATGGAGTGCACATGATTGAGCGCATCGGCTTTGGAACTGCGCAGGTAGACCCGGGATCCCTCCGGGTCAAGTTGACGCAAGGGGATCGGCTCACTGTCGGCATGGGCGTCACTGCGAGACAGGACGTGGACCTCGGGGGCGTTACCGCATTCGCGTGGACGAATTATGGGAACGCGAATCCCGTCGATTTCCATGCGATCGCCATGACCGAGACACCACCCACCGACGATCACCAGAAAGCCTTCTCCCTCACTCTTCCGGAAGCATCGCTCGGTACTTTCATCGTGACTGCGTACGTGGTCATCCAGGGAGAAAAGTACTGGGCGCAGGATTATGCCGGCCCAACGAACTGGTCGGCTACGTTCGGCTTGCAGAACAGACTTGTCCTCCGCGTCAGCGCCACTGATACCGCGGATCTGATCGTTCGTGAGGTGCCGATCGACAAGGTGAACGCCAGGTCGGCCAGCACGGACATCTCGCTGATCGAGGACCTCCTTGAAGCCGAGACCGGCTGGTACAACTTGACGACACTTCGAGACCAGGGAGTGAACTGCGTCTGGTTCCAAGTGCCGTACCGATTGGACCCGTGGCTTCGTAGGGAGGGGCAGGACGACGCCGGAAGCGACTATGCCAGCAACGACTGGTTCTCGATCGACCCCGACCTGTCCCAAGGCTCCCGTGGAGTGCCGCCCTGGGATTTGGACAGACAGCACGAACTGGCGAACGCCGCGATGAAGGAGCTGGTCGCTCGGGCTCACCAACTGAACATGAAGGTCTTGATTGAGATCGCGCCGAATCACGTGGGCCACAACTTCATTTATCGGGATGTGCTACCTACCGAAGCGGGAGTCACGGCCCCCCGACGCGACTATACGCTTTCGGTGATCGACGACGCCCAACTCGGTATGGTTCAGGAACGCTTGGACAGTGCGCAATACCCGGAAGATGTTAAGGACTACGCAGAGTACATGCTGCCCCAGATGTACGCGGCCCGTTATCCGGATGGCACTGCCAATCCGTTCGGGGCGGAGTCGGTGAACGAGACCTATTCCCCTGACTGGTATGGAATCTGGGCAGACGTCAAGCACTTGAATCACGGGGGCAGCCCGGCAGACCGGATGTGGTATCCGAGAACGCCGCAGAACCTGCGGGTGCTTGCCTACATCGGACGGGCGATGGCCTGGGCGGCAGTCGAGTTAGGGGTGGACGGATTCCGGATTGATCACTGTCTGGCTATGCCCTTCCATTTCTTCGAACAGACTTTGCCGTGGGTCGAGATGCAGGTGCGTGAGCGCAGAGGGCAGGATGCGTCCATGATCTGGGTGATGGAAGACCACGATCGCAAGGATTACACGAGTTGCGTCGCGGATGTCGTGCAGTCGTCGGACTACATGGGGGTGCTCCGGGCATTCGCAGAACAGGACGTCGACCGGCTTTGGAACGCCTGTGGAGTGGTGTTTCGAAACCGAGAGTTCCTGGGAACGGGTAACCACGACGAGAGGCGGGCAATCCACTTCTTTGGTGGAGACCTTGCCGCCTACGGGAATGCGGTGATGACGATGCAGCTGCTTGGCGGCCTTTTCCTCATGCTCGCCGGAGACGAATACGCCGAGAGTGAGCAATTGCGATTCAAGGCGAAGGGCGGCGTGCCCACACTTTGGTACAGGCGACAGGGCCTGTTGCCGACCGAATTGAATAACCTCGCCACATGGATCGGTCAAGGGGGTGCATTACGAAACTGGCACCCCTCGCTGCGGGGCGACAACCGGGAACGGCTGATGCAATTCTCGGCGAACGGCCCTCATTCGATATTCGCGTGCAGTCGGTGGGGAGTGGATCCCGTGGAGGCGCCGATCCTTCTGTTCAGTAATCTCGACCGTGCCGACTGGGCGACCGCGACGTTTGACGTCGGCATGCACGCCCGGGCCTGGTTGTCGCACTTCCCCGACGACTGGTACCAGGTCCGCGACCTCATTGGCTTCGACCCAAACCGGTATCTGTGGAGCCGGCCGATGCCTGGGAGAGCGCTACTCCAGCACGGAATCGGTGTCGGGCTGCAGCCTAATCAGGTCCAGGCACTGTGTTTCGAACGAGTCGTGTGAAACGGCCGACAGCGTGAGTGCGTCGACGAGGCCGGGTATCGGTGCGATCTGCTATCCGGGCGGTGTTACTTTCCGAACATGGGCTCCTTTCGCGATCGCGGTCCGGGTGGAAGATTCAGATCACCGATGGGCGGGCGGGGGAGGGGACCTCAGCAGTGAGGGAAACGGGTACTGGTCGATCGACGTCGAGGGGGCGCGAGCCGGAGATCAATATGCCTTCCTTCTTACTTCCCGCACCGGCGAAGTTCTTCGCAAGGCTGATGCTCGCGCGCGGGCGGTGGTCAGTTCGATCGGCAACGCGATCGTTTACGCGGGCAACGCATACTCCTGGGGCGAAGAACGCTTCACCACACCGTCGTGGAACACCGCCGTCATCTACGAGTTGCACGTCGGCACCTTCACGACCTCAGGCGGTGGACCGGGCACCTTGCGTTCTGCAATCCAGAGACTAGATCATGTCCGTGACCTCGGAGCGAATGTGGTCGAGATCCTTCCCGTCGGAGAGTTCGGCGGGTTCCGCTCTAAGGGGTACAACACCATGCTCCCGTACGCGGTCGAGAGCGACTACGGCGGCCCGGATGCCCTGAAGGACTTCGTGCGCGAGGCACACAACCGGGGCTTGGCAGTGGTTCTGGACCTCATCTACAACCATTTCGGCGCTGCAGACCTCGAGCGAAGCCTATGGCGATACGACGGATGGTCAGAGAACGGGTACGGGGGTATTTATTTCTACAACGACTGGCGTGAAGCCACCCCATGGCAATCCCCCCGCCCCGATTACGGCCGTCCTGAAGTGCAGGACTTCATCGTCGACAATGCGCTGATGTGGCTGGAAGAATTCCATCTCGACGGTCTTCGGTTGGACCAGACCGTGCAGATGTGGTCAGCGTCCGGTGAACGGCTCCCCGACGGATGGCGTCTTCTGCAGAGAATGAGCGACACGGTCCATTGGCGCCAGCCATGGAAGATTCTGATTGCCGAGGACTTCGCGGGCGGCGACCGGATTACTGATGCAACGTCACGGGGTGGAGCAGGCCTCGACGCCCAGTGGGACCACTTCGTCCACGACGTTCGTTCAGTACTCACGCCAGTATCGGACGAGGAGCGCGATCTCAGCCGCATTGCGCGAGCACTGACGACTACGAGCAGCACTGGCCCCTATGCTCGGGTTATCTACACCGAATCACATGATGAAACGAGTAACGGTAGGCAGCGGTTGCCGGAAGAGATCTCACCCGGGGCGGCCGACAGCAGACCAGCGAAAAAGCGTTCGACCCTTGGCGCTGCCCTCGTGCTGACCGCGCCCGGCATCCCGATGCTCTTCCAAGGCCAGGAATTCCTCGAGGATCAGTGGTGGAGCGACGAGAGGACCCTCGATTGGTCGAAGAGCACGACCCGATGGGGGATCCTCGCGCTGTATCGGGACCTCATACATCTCCGCCGGGACTGGTTCGACACGACACGCGGCCTCTCCGGTGACGGGATGCACCTGCACCACCTCGATCACGCAGGGAAGATCGTCGCCTTTCACCGGTGGGACCGCGGAGGACCCCGCGACGATGTGGTGGTGGTCGCGAATTTCGGCGCTGGCGCTCACCAAAGTTATCGAATTGGGCTACCCCGAGGCGGGCGCTGGCGAGTGCGGTTCAACAGCGACTATATCGGATACGATTTTGGGTTCGGCAACGTTCCGGGGCATGACTCGGACGCAGATCCGATCCGCTGGGACGACATGCCCGTTTCAGCCCAAATCGGTATCGGCGGGTACAGCGCTCTGATTCTGTCGCAGGACGAGTAACGGAGGTTTTGGGAGTGAGCGGTGTCGCGGGCGTGGACCGAGGCATAGTTCCCACTGCATGCGAGGGTTGACTCTGAGGTGCTGGGTCACTAAACCGATTACACGCACTGAAATGCTGGCTAGACGAGCGGTGGTATGAAATGTCCCGACGAGGGTCAGTCACCGAGGCGGCCCGATGAACTTCGCCCCGCAGAACTTTTTCATCGGTCTGATGGATTTCTTTTCCATCTTGCTTCCCGGCGCGCTCCTCGCCTATTTGGTGATGGATGAGCTCGGTCCGGTCGTACTCGAGGACCGATTCGCCGTACTGGCGGGCGCGGAAGCATGGGCCGTCTTCCTGTTTTCGAGTTACCTTCTCGGCCACCTTGTCTTCCTGCTCGGGTCTTTTTTAGACCGGATCTACGACTGGCTCCGCGCCCGTACGTTGGATCGGCGGATCACGCTCGTCGCCCGGAGAGGGAAATTGCACCGGTGGCCTACCCGCATCTGCGTCTCCTTGGTGTTCAAGCGCGAGCGCAGTCAAGCGGTGCACCGAGCGATTGAACTCAAGGAAGAAGCGCTGGCGGCCGTGCAGGCAAAGGACGCGATAAATGCGTTCCAATGGAGCAAGGCGCTTCTTAACATTGAAAGCCCGCAGAGTATGGCCGTTGTGCAGCGGCTTGAGGCCGACTCGAAGTTCTTTCGCTGCTTCACAATTGTGCTTCTGCTCCTGCTTGGGTCCTTGCCCTTCCAAGGCACCTGGTCGTTTGCCGGCGTCATCGTCCCCCTGGTTCTGCTCGTTCTGGCCTTGTGGCGCTACATGGAGCAACGCCACAAAGCGATCAATCAGGCCTACTGGTCCGTCATCACGCTAGTGGCCAAAGATGCCAAGAATTCCTCTGCAGATTCGGAGTCAAAGGCCCTCAGTCCGACGCGGGTGAGGTGCGCCGTGTTTCGCGTCCGACGAGGCAAAGTTAAGTATTTGCTTCTGGAAGCAGAGGATGACCCTACTAAGTGGGTGCTGCCCGAGGGCACCGTGGCACACGATGAACAGGATCGGGAGGCAGCCGTACGCGAAGTGTACGAAGAAACGGGAGTGTGGGCCCGAATCGTTCACGATTTCGGTTTTGACTCCGCCCTGATCAACGGCACTGACGCTATGACTCACTTCTTCTTGATGGAGGCGATTGGCTGGGGACTGCGCAAGGACAACGTACGGCGACTCGCATGGGTGGATCCGCTGACCGATGCACGTGCCGACCTCGCCGAGACGCGAGGGTCGGTTAGAGCTGCGGAGCAGCAGAGGCTGCAAACAGCGGGCGAATACCATGAAGACGGCGGCACAGACGGCCAGGTGAGGAGCAGATGACCATAGGGGAGTACCGCCGCAGCCGGGTGCCCACAACGCCGATCATGGACAGACGCCACCTTCAGATCGGCGGAATAGCGACCGGCGGGCAGTTCGCCACTACAACCACGCTGAGGCTTCGGTGCCACTCTCCGGGGCTAGCGGTAACGTTGTGAGCGGATTTACCGGGTGTTCCATCAGGCGCCGCATAACGACGGCTACAGCAGCTCCCTGGACCGGCTGGCTGACTCCTTAACGGAACGAGCCCGATGAGCAGCTTCCTAGGCCTGATAACCATCTACCAAACGGGGCCCGGCCTATGCTGCCGGTCGTATGGGCGCTCATCATCCCGCTACTCAAGCAGGTCAACGCGAAGCTTGCCGGTGATGCCAAAGAGGACGAGGTGCTGGTCGTTCATGACGCTCTGGAGGGTCTGCTTCCGTAACGGAAGCGGCCAGTGACAGCCCCTACAGCGCTTCGGCGATCCTGCGGTTGCGTGCCCGGATGAAGTCATTGCTGGCTTGCTGGTACTGGAGGTATTCAGCCTTGTTTTTCGGTACGGCCGGCGTCCTGAAATCAGCGAACGGGTGGAAGAACCGGATGGTCTGGCTGCCATCCTCTACGAGATCCTGCAGCAGGAAGAATTCGACGTACCCGCGGAAGTCACCGAACAAGTCGAAGAAGTCCTTATATCTGAGCAGGACATCTCCCAGCGGGTTCGGCTGCACTCCGAGATAGTGGCGGCGGATGCACTCCAAGGTCAGGTCGGGTCGATCGGCGACTTTGGCGAGGAATCCCCGTGCGCCATTGATCGTCATCATTCCGCCGACCCTGCTGCCCGGAAACACGATGGCGCTGCCGACTGTGTAGCCGAGGTCCTCTGGTAGCTCCCCGTCCGCGATCTCACGTATGACACGCCCCGCCCGTTTCTTCAGCCTAGTGGTGAATGCATCACTGGCGAGGAAAAAGACGCCCCGGGAAGATCGGTGGACGAGATGCGCTCCGCGCTCCGGCGAAAGGTCAAAGCGCCCTCCGGTGGGCAACTCTTTGCTCCACAGCAGCTGGTGGTACCGGCGCAGCGTCAGACTGTACCTGTCAGGGTCCTTGCCATCCGAGTCTGAATGGAACTCGAAGGATGTATCAATCCCTGCGGTCATCTAAGCGGCCCCCTGAACCCCGTTTTTGAATCCGACGTGTGGATTCCACTGCTCGTCAGCGTACCTTCAGAACAGCACTTTGGGGGAGGTCTACGCGACAGGCTACTAGGGGAGGGCGCACTGGCCGCAAGCCGCAGCGGATTTACAGTGCACCAACACGTCGACTCCGTCCTCGCCGACATCCCGGACAACGGGTTGGTGGGAAGCGCGGAAACACCTCCGCATGTTCCTCAGTGAAGCACCCGTTCGCGGGGCTCACTCTCGTCGAGAAGTTCGTCCAGGCTGAGCAGCTGTGGGAAGTAAAAGATCGGCGCCGCAGCCAGCCAGTTTTTCACCCCGCGCCGCAAGGCAGCAGCAGGGCTTGTCCGCTCGCCGAACGCCGGATAAACAGGGTCGGACACTGAACTGCAGTGTCCTGCGCCTCGACAATGAGGACAAGCCCGACTGGGAAATGCCAGCTCCGACGTAGCCCAGGTCTTCGCCGCCACCGGCTATCCGGCAGGTGGGACCGATGGGGTTCGTGCAGTCACCATCGACTGCATCGAGGCGATCCTTACCGTCTAAGCGGTGTTGTTGGCGGCCCCGGGTTAGAAGCCGCAGACCTCGGAGACGGTGGCTGCTGGGTCACTGATCCTGGACCCCGCCGACTGCATGACCTCCTTGCCTTCTGACGCAACTTCAGCGATTGTGACGAACAGCTTACAAAGCCTGCTGCCCTACGGGATTCAGGCATTGTCACCCAGGATGAGAGTTCACAAAGAAGAAGGCCGAGCTGCTGACGCGCCTCTGACCAGCCCCATTCAACCATTGGCAGGGCCGGATGGCATACGTACCAAGAGACGTGTACTACACCACCTCGCGGAGCAGACCCCTTCTGAGCCCCGCCCCAACGTCATCAAGCTTGTACGCAAGACGGTACCGCCGCTCGGACACCACTGAATGAGATCTTCCAGCCAGTCCTTGCGGACGGATGATGCGCGATTCTCCCGACGCTCTCTTCAAGGGTCGTGCAGTCGGCCGTAGCCGTACGCACTTTGGGCATCCTTGACGCGACACTTCTCAAAGACGTATACCGCGACGGTATTGATCTCGGTTGCGGGCTAATCTAAGAGCCGTTTGGAAGGACCGTGCAGCTCGCTAACTGTGACCGAAGGCTTGTTCACACGGGAATCATTCTGTTCATGCGGTGCGGGACCGGGTAGCAACGCAGGACTGTCTGAATACCTCAGCCCTCACCACGGGCAATTGCAGAGAGGCGGCCACCACCCGACACCGATCCGTGGAAGCCTTGTCCCGGGTGGTCTATGCAACACAGGCGTTACTTGAGGCGAAATACGAAGAAGTGCAGGCTTCAGCCTGTATTCTCCATTCGAGGGACTATATCCGATTTGTTTCTGCCTGCCCGGGGCAACACGTTACGCATGTGAACAATGTCAGGCAAAGGAGGATGGTATGAGCGGTCAATCCACAGGCGGCCAGACCACATCCCTGTTTTCCCGCCTCCTCTGCTGGTTGGAGGGAGAGTTGGACGCCGGGCACTATAAAAAGCTAATGACATGGCCCTGGGCAGTGTTCGTCGGTCTAGGTGGTCTTGGGATAATCTCGAGTTTCAACGACCCGACTATAGCAAAACTGCTTATTGCTCTCGGAATTGTCTTATTCATGGCTTACTGGGCCTTAATTGCTCTCGGTGTAACTATCCGTAGCCGGCAGCGTAAGGTCAAGCACGATGAGGACATGGCCGAGCTTTCCCGGAGTCTCCATTCTGTGACCGACCGAGCCGATAAATACGCAGCTGTTCTAGTCGACTCTCAGAATAGCGATCCTGATCGGTTCAGGGTCCGTTCATGGGCGGAAACTCACTGCGTGGACGGCGGGGGGACCGCCGTCATCGTACGCGATCTTGTGCTCGAAAGCGGTGAGAAGCCCCTCGCCGTGGTGTCCTCAACCCTTCAGTCTGATAATCCGCTGGCTAACGAAGACTCAGTGAAGTTCGAAGCCTCCCTTTTGACGGACGAGGGTGACACCGGAATGTCGATCCCATCTACTTACGCTTGGATGGACTCCTCGGTTGCTGGCGAGCAACCGTACATGCGCGTTTTTCTACACTATGCAGACCATATCGCTGCGCGCTCTACGGTTCAGGTCAGGATGCGCTGGGAATGGCCAGGATATTACCGCATGTTTACTAATGGGAAACCAGAACGCTGGTACATCCGGTTCAGACGCAACTGCGATCACCTCAAGTATCGACTCAATCTGTCGCCCGACTGCATAATTCCGGCCAGCTTGAAGACACATCGGATGGGCAGCACGCCTCCGCTCAAGGTCGTCCCTCAGCCAGACGGCTCCCTTGATGTAATCTTCGAGCTGGCAGATGCGGATCCTGGGTCAAAGTACGGCTTCCGCTTCGAAGGAATTCCGAAGACCTAAGAAAAGATAAGAAACAGAAGGCCCCGAGCGAAACTCGGGGCCCTTTTTCATAGTTGTGCTGACTGTTATTCTCCGCTTGCACCGCGAGCCATAGAGGCCCCCTTTCCAGCTGACTTTTGCGAACCATCCTACCACCGATAGTATTTAGCGCTACTGTCCGTCCGGGCAACCCCTCCGACCTCTACCTGAGAGAGATATTCGGACACCGCCAGTATCGCTTGTCCAATCGTCAACTGCGGCAGACACGCCAATGGGTTGAGGCATCCGCAGCAGCCCTTGAACTCTAAACTCCGTTGATGGTTACTCTGCGGCAGACATTTGCAGGATGATTTGGGCTGCGACTTCGTCCGGCTGAATTGGACTATAGAGGTACGCGCTGTGCACCTGGCTGCTGACAGCGCTTCTACCATACTCGCAGTCTTTATGAGGCGGACAACGGACTAGCACGCGTTTCCACATGACGGTTTGCGGCTTGAGTGGCTCGTGGATGGTGCAACCGTCGCACGCCGGTGCAGAAGGACAGGGGCAAAGATGTCATTGCTCGGAAAACTGGAGAGGTTGTCTTCATCGAATGCAAAAATTGGCATGGTCGTGTGAACTCCGACGTTGTGGTTAGTAGTCGCGGATGCCGCGAACAGCCGCCCGTCGTGCATCGACGAGGGCTTCTTTAAGCAACGGCTCGTAGATCTCTATGCCGCGTCGGCCCAGGCGGACGATGTCCTCGTCGTCGGAGGCGGTGAGGTCTCGAAGAGTGTCGAGTATGGCTGCGTATCGTTCGTGGTCCTCGCCTGAGAAAGTCCCGACTTCAAGGGTGTGGAGGAGGTCGTCGGACTCGGGGTTGAGGGGCCGGAGCATGGTGGCGAGGGTGTCGAGTGGATAGCGGTGTCCGAATTGGAACTGGAGTGCGCCAAGGAGGTCGCGGACGGAGATGTTGAAAGTGGGTTCACTGACCGTTTCGGTGATCCAATCGATGTCCTTGCCTGCGATGAGCCAGAAAAGTTCGCGCGCTAGTTCCGTGTCTCTGACTTGCTGCCAAAGCTTGTTCCGTTCGGCGGGGGTGAGGAGCTGGACCGGCTCTTTCCATTTGTTGAGGTCTCTGTACCTGCTGCGCTTCGTGGTCGTGGCGTGCTGCGTAAAGACTTCGATGAAGACCTCGGGTGAGGCCTTCGCGAGTGCATTGAGCGCTTGGGTGTGGATGTGGTTGTGTCTGCTGTTTTCAGGGACGGTGTAGGACTTCATGGCGTTGAGCCAGTCCGGGTCAGCCGGTGGGGGGTCGTTGTCGTAGGCCCATTCGGCGGCCCAAAGTGCTGCCGCGGTCCCGCGGACTTGATCGCTGGGGTGGGTGAACAGCGCGTGCCTGGTTGGGACGGGGGCGTGTTTCAGCGCGAATGCTGACTCGAGTTGTTGGACGTCACGGGGGGCTGGTTGGTCGACGACCCTTTGAATAAGGGACGAGTTCGTCGATTGGCCGATGACGGCGCTGATGACGCCGTGTCGGCCGTTAGAATCCGCGAGTAGTCGGTCGGCGATCGCGGGGGTGAGTTGGTCGGTGCGGGCGCATACGTCAATGAGTGCTGAAGCTGATCCTGCAAGGCCGTGGTCGATAGCCGCGGTGAGCCATTTGGTTGGTTCCGGGTCCGGCCGGTACGCGAGACGTGCGAAAACTCGCCAGGTCCCTGAGGTCGTTTGGCCGGCGGTCGCGAGCTCGGGCTCGTGGGCATTCAACCACTCCATGAGGGCGTCGGGTGCCTGTTGCTGGAATGGAGCGAGAGCTTTATCGAGTGCGGCTTCTTTGCGGCGCCTGATTTCGTCGTAGGGGGTCAGGCGTTCGCGTTCGTTAGTAAGAGCTGCGAACAGTTTGTCTGGTTCATCGAGTTGGATCTTGAGGGTGCTTGCCGCTTCGTTGAACCGGGCTCGCACGCCGGGGGTGGTGATGGCCGGGGCGAGGGTGTTCGCAATGTTCCTCGCGATGCGTTTACCGGCGTGCACTTGGGCGTTGTTGGTCGTGCCGCCGAATGGGAGGTCCCATCCATTCGCGATCCGCACCCATTTGTCGAGCAGGTCGATCAGTATGAGTTGGGCGGCGGGCGTTAGCCCGGGGGTGCGAGTTGCAAGTGCCGGCTGAATGGCGTCGTACAGCGTTTCCATCTCAGTGGCGGACCATGTAAACGACTGCAGGATGAACTGGTGCAGGACCTCGGGGTTCATGTAATTGCCGTCGAACGTCGGGGCGAGGATTTCGCAGGTGAGCGCTGCCCAGACGGTGTCGATGAGGTCGGCGTCGGGCACGATCTGGAGTGCTTCGATGAGTTTCAAGAGACCGGCGAGCTGGGGTTGGTCACCGCTGCGCGCGTCGCGTACTTCTTCGACTAGATCGTTGACCACCGGCTTGATGTCGCATCCTGCGTCTTCAAGAACGGAGAGCGTTTTGACGAAGGTACCAGCGACACCGGGAATATTACTTTCCACTGCGTCTGCGACGCGTGCCGCCAAGAGCTTCGCTTCACTTTCGGCAGTTGTAGGATCACCGGCGTCGAGCAGTGTCTTGACACGGGCTAGGTGGATGTCCACGACAGCTTGCGCTTGTTCGGAGCCGAGTTGGCCGAAGCTTCGTAAGAGTTCGACGTTCTTCTTGGCATCGGGCAGCACAGCAATGAGTTCGGCGGTCGTTGGCACTCTTGGGTGGGCTGCGCCGAGAAGTTTCGTGTAGATCTGGGTCTGCATGATTTCGGCAGCCATCTCAGGGAACGTGTTGTGGACGTCGCGCAGTGGGACGGGTGAGGCAGTGCCGGAGAAGTAGACCTCGGATGCGAGGCTGGCGGCGATGATGTGCGGTCGAACGCTGTAGATCTCGGTGTGTTCTATCTGCTGGGTCTCATAGTTGTAGTGGTTGTGGTCCTGGACGTCCACCAGGCCTGCGATCGCAACGGACCGGATGAGTCGGATGAGCTTGGCCTGCCGAATCTGTAGGAGGTCGGCCAAGCGGCGCAACTGGTCGTCGTTGACCTGACCGATCAGTGCCAGGGTGCCGAGCACATCAATTGCTTCTTCTGAGGCGTTGGACATGCGTAGGAAGACGAAGATCTGCTCTCGCAGCGCGTTGCCAGTCCATACGGACTCCCAATCACTTTTGTGAATGAGGAGGTCTGCAAGGTTCAGCGCCCAGGCTGGGCGGCCATTGGCTTGTTCGAGGAGGTGCACGATCACTGAAAGCCGGGTGATGCCGCGTTCGCGGAGTATTGCTCCGAGCTCTTCGCGGGTGAGGAGGTCGACCTCGAATCGGACCGAGTGGGTGAGGTGATCTGCGACCTGGTCCGTTTCGTGCGGCCAGCACGTTGCGATGATGCGGTAGTCCAGCTTCTCCGCGTCGCGCAGTTGACGGAGCAGGTCGACGTCTTGGAGTCGTGCGCCGGAGTCGTCGACCACGACCAGGGAAGGCTTGGTTTCGATGAGGTCGTCGAGAAGTCGTTCAGGCGTGGGTTGCCGGTTGAGGAACAGTGCGCCGTCGAGTTTGCTGGCTACATGGCTCTTCCCGACGCCTGGAACCCCGAACAGGATCACGTCGGAGTCGGACTCGTTCACTTTGGCGATGAGGGCGTCACGTCCGATGGTCGATCGTTGTTGTTCGTCGGGTCGTGCCCCACGCGGTTCACGCGAGAAGCTGAACGGTCCGCCCTCGATGCCAAGGATCTTGCGTCGCCAGTCCGGATTCTCCCGGAACTGGTTCGCGAACCACGCTCGGTCGTAGACCTGCACGAGTTCACAATCGAACTCCTTCGCAATCTCTCTGAGCTTCTCGCGCTTCGACCTGTTCGCCTCGGCGAGGTTGACCACGACGACACGCTGGACGGGGACTTGGTTCTTTCGCATCGACCGCAGGCTGTC
Source organism: Arthrobacter sp. M71 S08 (assembly GCF_059089725.1). Taxonomy (NCBI): domain Bacteria; kingdom Bacillati; phylum Actinomycetota; class Actinomycetes; order Micrococcales; family Micrococcaceae; genus Arthrobacter; species Arthrobacter sp. M71 S08. Next base: position 35,458 of record NZ_JBNHEY010000005.1, read on the forward strand.
TCGCAGGCTCCGGTTCGCACCGTCCCAACTCCGCGAGGACGTGATGATGAGACCGGTAATCCGCGAGTCTTCGGTGATCTCTGCGTCAAGTCCGAAGTCGGAGCCTCCGGTTATCGGTACGAGCCCGGCGTGAATAGGACTGAGTAAGGAAGTCGTACAGTCTTCAAAATCGTGCGGATTGATCCTGGCACGCGCATCGGAGAGGCGTCGGTCGATGCGGTCGAGTAAGTTCACCTCAACCACCTCGGCGCTGACGTGCATCCGAACTGTTTGACGGGCCCCATGGAGCGAGTTTATGCGCGAGCGGCGACATCACCACATCCACCTCTTGTGGTTGAGTAACATGCAATGCCGTCAGATGGCAGACGCGGTACTTCTCGAAAGACGTGTACCTAGACGGACTTTTGCCCGTTCCCACTAGATCAGGTTGAGGGGTGGAGAGAGTTTCCAGCGCAGCGCCCAGCGACCCCAGATCTGCACACTGCTAGCATCCGATTCCGCCGAGGGGGCCCCTCAAGCCCTTCAACAACGACGGCTCGCTGGTACCCTAAGTCGCCAGCGATGCCGCAGCATTCATAAACGTGGCAGCGTTAATGCTCACACACGGCTAGGCGGCTTTGAGCGAGGTCAGTACATGAGGGGGAAAGCAATGCCTGTGTCCACGTCCCAGCGTCTTGAACGGCCGTCGGTCATGCCCTATCGAGAGAAGGGAGTCCGCATGCTCGCAGTCGGTGTGGCTGCCTTGCTCACCTGTACAGCATTGACTAGCTGCGCCGGTGATGACGCTGACAAGCCCACTTCTACGGCGACTGCTGAGCCTGAACTGAGCCAGCAGGAGCTGAAGAAGAAAGCTTTCACCTCGGCCGTAAGGATAACCGCGCGAAGCTTCGATTCTTACTCGGACGATGAGCTCGTGTACATGGCATCCGGTTTGTGCGGTCAGCTGAATGTCGAGTCGCTGGAGAATTTGTACGCGATCCACGTCGCCGATGTGGTGCTCGGTTCGCCGATTACCGTTGACGATTATGGTTCCTTCGCGGGCGCGGCCATTCCGTCCTACTGTCCGGAGCATGAGCCGAAGCTTGATTCTTTGATAGTGACGTTGAACGGGGAATCCGAAGGCGCGGGCGAGTCGATCGAGGCCGAGCCGTTGATCGGCTACGGCTGTGACCGATACACCAGCGAGGTTCCCGATGGTGACGGCTCGATTGCCAGCATGAAAGATCAATCCGCCCCAGAAGCAATATCGAACAACCGGTTCCTGACGTCGCTGGCGTCAGCGATCTCGGGTGAGATCCATCAAGAAGTCGACCTTGTGGATTGGCTTGAGGGCCAGCCGCTCACAGTTTTTGCCCCCACCGACGACGCCTTCAGTGCCGTTGCTGAGTTCGATGAGGCTACCTACGATGCCCTGGTAGCTGACCCTGAACTGCTCTCCTACGTTCTGCTCCACCATGTGGTCGAGGGGAAGAATATTTACCCAGAAGACATTGTCGGGACCCACACCACGGTCAACGGTGCCCAGGTGACGGTCAGAGATGAAGGTGATCATTTGTCCGTCGACGGTACGGGACTCGTTTGCGGTGTGGAGACCGCCAACGCGAACATCTACATGATCGACTCGGTCCTGATACCCGCCGATCTGCTGCCAACCGACCAGGCGGGTGAGGCGTCGGCACCTGAAGGCTCCAGCGGAAGCGCGTGTGTGGGTACGATCTACACCTACACGTATCTCGAACCGGGCGTATCCTGCGACGAGGCGAAGTCCATCCTTCAGACGGTACTGGATACGGGTGAGCCGTTTGGGGCCCGTAGCCAGGTCACTACTGAGTACGAATGCTATGAATCCAGTTCGGTCGAACGGCGCGATGGCTCCCCGCACATGATGTGCTGGGCTCTGACCCCGCAGGGCTCCCGCGATTACATAGTTTTGGAGGCTAATCGCCGGTAGTCGTTGCGATGGTCACCAAGGTGAGATTGCCGAGGCGCCCGGTGGTCAGACTGAATACACCTTCCCGAGACACTTAATGCAGTAGTGGCCGCTCCGCCGTGGAGTAAGCATCTTTGTTTCCACGGAGGCAGCAGGTTGTGAAAGACGTGTACCCATTTCTTCATCGGCAACCGATACAGATCAGTAAAAGTCGGCTGCCGAAGGAGGCACTGGCTCCCTAAGCGCTTCTGCCCCGGGATACGGAAGCCCGAGAACGGTGCAGTAAAAGGCCGCGCATAAGTCGGCGTTCCGGAAGCGGCTGATGATCGCCTTGGGGGACTCTTTGCCGATGAGCGGGTCTGATTTCACCGCTGAAACGGCGCCTCTTAGATAACTCTCAGCCCTTGTCAGACGGTGCCCATCAGCTCCCTCCGCGGTATGTAGAATCAACCACGCTTCACCAGTCCCGTAATTGCTATGCGCCGCCGTCACTCGTTCAGTGACGGCGTTTACATAGGCTGCTACCACTGCATCCTGGCCTCCATGCCGCCCGTACCCCTGGAGGACAAGGCGTCGAGCGATCGATCCGCGGGGGCTAACATTCGCATCAGCATCAATTCCGAATAGAGCAACCCCAGTTTCTGAGGCCTCGGTGATCGCTGCTCGAGTGTAACCAGAGGTGGAGTAGAAAATATGGTGTTTCAGGTGCGGGCGCGCGCCTCGCAACTGGCGTATCTGTGGCGAGCCGACAGGGTTTGCTTGCATCTTCACCTGCGCGATGGCTAGGGGATGTTCAACGTCCACGCCGCCGTCCGATACGCCGCCAGTTAGTCGACAGCCGAAGAATCCTAGTGGTTCTGCCATGTGCCAGCGAGCAACATCTTCGGCCGTTCGCCAGTCACTGATCAATTGGCGCGGCACGGTCTTCCGCTCCAAGGCAGGGACTGTGCCGACTTCTGGTGGAGCTGGTGCCAATGGGCTATCAGGGAGCCGGAGAATGGAACCTCCGACACCATCTATGAGTCCTTGGTATGTCGCCGTATCGGAATAAGCGATGAGATCACTTCCGTCGGCCATCGAGTAACTAATCTCTGCAATGGGATCGTAGATGTTGCCGCTGGTTGAACTGCGCCATCTGGCTTCTGTGGCTGTGATGACTTCGGCGTGCTGTCCCTGGAGGGGCAGAATCCAACAATCAAATGTTTTGGCAGCGAACCTTGCTTGGCTCGGTATGTTTTTCTTGCTCCGTCCCACGGCTCCATCGGACATCACCACGGCGGCGAATATTTCGACATGGTCGCCAGGCGGGATTGCAGCGAGGATCTGATCAGCATCTTCCCTGCTGGGCACCAGCGCGTTGCGGCAGCCTCTATATACCGACCACGCCCACATGGTACGCGGGTCTTGTGCGAGGACGTGGTTCGCGTCCTTCCCAATCGCACTGGACGATTCCCGGCTTGATTTCATCCGGCCCTCCTTAGTCTGGGCGTGCAGGCGAAACTGCCGGCTATGACCGACAGGGCCGCTGTGATCTTATGCGAAGAGCTCGTAACGTACCGTAAGCGGCCGAGCCTGCACTGGCCACGCGGTCAGGCAGATCAATAGCTACGCGATTAGGGCCGGCGCCGCCATGGTCGCGTATGACGTAAATATCCCTCCGACGTTTCTTCTACGCGTTCTCGGGTGCGTGCCGAGGGGTTTTTATACGGGTGTCATGCCCTATACCGCTAGTGTCTCTGGGCGTGGAGGGGAGGGATCGGCCCCTGCCATGTGGGAAAACGCCATGAGTGAGGACGGCGCTATGCCTGGGTCGAAGGGCTGGGATGGGAGTGGCGCGCCTCCCGTCGAGCTAGCTTCATGTGAGCGGCTGATCGTATTGTCTTGGACATGGAGGAATTGCAGTGGAGTGACGTACAGCCGTGCGAGAAGGCATGGAGTTCTACCGAAAACGTGCCTGGCGTCTACAAGTGGTATCTGACCGGACCGCTGCCGGGCAGGTTTGATTGGCCGGGACCACTCAAACCGATCGAGGTCGGCGACCTTATATACGTTGGCAAGGGGACCAACTTGCGCACTAGGGCGAAGCATCACAAACTCAGAACCCAAGGATCGACGCTGCGGCGCTCGTTGGCGGGGCTGATGGGGATGCAAGGTGAATGGTTCGGAAAGTCCGCTAACCATGGCCTGATAGCTTCAGACGAGGCGATGTTGGGCCACTGGATGACGAGCAACTTGTCGATGTCTTTCGCGGTTCCGAGAGACGATCAGGATCTGCTAGAAGTGGAGCACTCGTTGCTACTGGAATGCAAGGCTCCGCTCAACCGGGACGGGTTCACCGCTGAGCAACTCCATACGAGTGCTCGCGCAAAGGTGTTGAAAGACAACGCGAGAGGCCAAAAGTTCCTGCGGTAGGGAGAGGAGCCGCTGTTGCGCTTTCCCGTGAGGTTTTATGGTTGGAAGGTTTTGAGGGCTCCGAAGGAACGCTGAGTTTCGGGGCTACCATCGATGGCAGTACGACGTTGGCACTCAAGGCCACAAAGACGGTGACTGGCGGAATTGGTGCTGAACGTAAGCAGCCGCGTCGGCAATTGCACTGAACACAACGAACGGCCCTCCGGGAACATCTGGGGGCCGTCGAACCGGTCCCGGCCGGTACCCTATTGGCATGCATGAACCGCGTTTCCTGAAGCTTGACGACGTTGGCGATGAACTGAGCATCTCCACATCCCAGGCGTACGCTTTAGTGCGCTTTGGCGACCTGCCCGCCATCCAGGTGGGCGGCCGTGGGCCCCGTCCGATGATTCGTGCCGGTCGAGTCGGTCGCATGCCTACCCGGTTCTCATAGCCCTCTAGCTTGACGAGTACCTCGAGGCAGGCGGGCCGGTGGCCAGCTTCGTCCGCGTCAGGGACTCGGCACCCGCACCCGACCGAGCACCTCACGTCCTTCGAACTTCTTGCTCAGGAATTGAGAGCAGTCCGCAGCCACCGAATTCCCACCATCGGTCAGGCTCAACGGCACCGACGGGGCCGTCCTAGCAGGGCTCGAGAACGATGCTGTCACAGTCGCTGCGACGTGGGACTGGCGGAAGCTAGCCGCCCTCCGTCGGTCCCTAGGCGACCAGCCCGGAGACTTTCATGTGGATCGACGACGACGTGAACGCTGATCTGAATCTTGCGTGAATAAACTTCCTGGCGGTCGAACCGCTCATCGTGGTTCCGAGATCGGGCCGGGGCATCACCCGGACCGACGAAGGTAAACGCTTCTGCCTACGGTCAGCTCTCTAGATCAATGGGGGAGCCATCCTCCGCGCATGCTATGACGACGTCGGCCTGCTGAAGGTAGTAGGCCATAAAGTCGTCCTTGGTCTGACTCTTCTCATAGCGAAGGGCGTACCCCCACGCCAGGGTCATTTCGGTGTGGACGTCATCCTCGGCGATCAAGGAGGCAACACCGATGCCGCCGGCGAAATGGCTGATGGCCTCTCGTGCCTCTGACGGCAAGACGCCGGGCTTATCAATAACCAGGTCCAGCATCCGTACAGCTTCGTCGTACCCCTCGCACGCCTTAGCGCTGGGGCTGATGGTGGCACCGCTGGACAAGCCACATCCAGTCAACGGCACCACAATCGCAGCGACGGCAGCAAGGAGGGCGGGACGACGATTCATGGGTTCCCCAGGGACATGTGCGACAGAGACTCTCAAATTCTAATCAGCTTCAGGCCAGCAGCATGACAGCCGGAAAGACGGTAACGCTGGGTTCCAGGCTTTAGTTGCAGGAAATAGCGCTCGGCTAGTAGCTGTCAGCGGGGCCGGCAATGCCACCGCCATACTCAAGGCCAGATGAGCGCATTCCACGATTCCTTTGTCTGCACAAAGCGCCCCGCCTACGGTCATGGTCAACTGGACATCCGATGCGGCACTTCTAGAAAGACGTGCACCTTCACGAGCGCGATTTCAGGCAAGGGAGGCGCTCCCAACGCGCCGGAGAGCTGGGCCTACTAGCTGTAGCGGTCGCCCGAGCGTGAATGCCTGCGAGGTAAGGCCACATCGATGATGTCCTGGCGGGAACTCGGCCCCAAGCTGGCCCGGGGAATATTCGGTATACATTCGTGAACGCCAGCTCACCAAGTCAGGGTGTCAACAGAGTCGGGGGCGGTCCCTTCAGATCACCCGCCGGGAGTCCTCCCTCCTGCATAAGAGCGGCGAAATGCTGTGACGTGAGCGGAGTGAGCCTCGCAGGTTTCAGGACCATGGTGCAGCCCGCGGCGACGGCAGATAGCCCGCTGGTGCCGGGTCAACCCCGAGACGGTGCGCCACAGCATCTGGCAACGCGAACCCCACGACTCGTCCATCTTCGGTCGACGTCTGGTGCTGCATGACCGGCCACGTCACGGGTCACCAGTTGTTAGGCGTGACCGCGCCTAGACAAGCGCTACATCGAGGTGTTCCGGTTCGTCACTGAGCAGGGCCGCTTCCCGAAACAGCTTGGCGGGCCATTGGAACGTGGCCCTAGCGCTAGCTATACGCACAGCGGCTCAGGCTTGAAGCAGATGGACTCGATCCGCGGCGGGAGGAGTTGCTGGACAAGCTGGGGGAGTGGCGAGCCCGAGCATCGCAACCATCGGTGTCACCGAGTGCAGCGGTAGTGGCCCTTACGGAGCTGATGCTGAAGCCCTGGTTTTGGCTCAATCCTCCCGCACCGCGCTGCGGACACCGGCTATGGCAGGATCATGAGAGAGACATCGAAAACGCTGTCGTTTTGCGATCGATGTGCAGGTGGCAAGTCACTAAGACCTGTAACTCAGCATTTCACAAGAGAAAAGGTGGACAGCAATGGGTGAGGACGTAGGCAGCATCGACACACGACTGGTCGGAGACCTCGAACCCGAAGTCGTCAGTCTGATCGAAGACTTCATCGACGAATGCAAACCCGTTGAATCTCTGCCGATTCTTGTCATGCGTGACGTGCGTACTGGTGCAATTTTCGTTGAGGTCCACGTTCCGGCGAATCACCTCGTGTCATCAGCTACTGTTGATGTCCCGCTTGACCCTGACGAGTCGCCGGACTACCGCGCGAATCGCGAAGTTGTTGAAGACCACATTGCGTTCGCTCAAATGAAGGACGACGCGAAGAACCGCCGAGCTTTCAGCAACTTAGTCTGCGAGTTCACGAAAGCCTATGAGAAAGAGCATCCGCTGAAGATTATCGGGGGTCAGCACCGATTCACGGCGATTCAGGAAGCGCTGAAGGAGGGCGTTAACGAACATCACGGCGTGAAACTCTACTTCGCCCTAGACAACGATCAGCGTCTGGACGTACAGCTCATTTCCAATACGAACATCGCCGTTTCTACCGATCTTTTCGATCGCATGACCGAAACGCTTGCTGGACCACAACTGCGGGAATGGTGTCAACGGGCGGGCCTATTGGCTGTGAGCGAGGACTTTGCCGACCGTCGTGCGCGTGGGAACCCGCTTACGGTGCGCGCAGCTAGGACCTTCATTGTCAACTACTACCGGGGCTCCGCCATCGATGCCAAGAAGTTCGACGTCACCGCGACCACGCCCGTTCTTCTCAAATCTGGGGTACAGGTGGATGAGTGGACAGAGCTGAAATCGCAACGACCGAATCTGTGGGACGACAAGAATTTGGAACTTGCGGGTAAAGAGTTCGCCCTCTTGATAGAAGCCCAGCGTGCTAAGTACACTACGGCTGCTGGCAAGCTGAAGCCAGGATCCGCTGATTCGGCTGAAAAGGCGATGAATTATGCGGTGCTGAGCGCCTGGGCCTATGTGGCAGGCGTGCTGAGCAAAAACAAGACTCGGCAGAAGCGCCATTTCGCATTGCGAGCGTCTGGTGTGAAGGATCCTTTGAATGCGGCTGCTCTTGCCAAGGGACGACACAAGACAGACCCGGAAAATTACCGGGGACTCGGGTATCGCACTGACGCGAAGGAACGCGGACGCCTTGTGGAGCTGTTCTACCTGCAGGCGGAAAAGGGGGACAAGATCAGCGCATCGATGGTTGACCTCGCTATCAAAAAGGCTGTAGCCAAGGAGGCGGTGCTTGAGGTGTCGAAGGCCGCAGTGAAGGCAAAGAACTGATGAGCATCGATGCAGACGCTTTCTCAATTCGTCTACTAGACGAGGCAAAGCGCTTTTTAGAGAAGGGGAAGGAGGGTGCGGGCGACGAGCGCGACGCCTACTTGCACGCTTCGTTGATAATGGGGTTCAGTGCTCTCGAGTCTCATCTAAATGGGATCGCAGATGAGTTGGCTACGCGACCGCACACTGATCTCCTAACGCGGTCAATTCTGGAGGAGAGGCAGCTGAGGCTCGACAAGGGCATCTGGGAGCTGACGAACAAGGAACAACACTTCAGAATGACCGAACGAATGTCGTTTCTCTTGCAAAGTTATGCCAATCGAGATTCGGCAAGCTTCTCATGGTGGTCGGAACTGCGATCGGGGGTAGATGCCAGGAACTCACTCGTCCATCCCCGCGATGCCGTTCAACTCACATACGCGGACGTCGAGCGCTATCTCAACGCCATCATCCTTAGTCTGAACGACCTCTATCTTGGGGTATTCGGCAAAGGGCACCCCTCTTTCAATCGCGGCCTTCAGTCGACAATGACGTTTTGAGGTGACAGTTCTATTTGGGAGCCCGAACTCGGTTTAGCTTCGATAGCCAGTCCTTTCGGTCGAATAAGAGGGAACTGACAGATTCAAGTCAAGCGCCGCGAATCGGCCGCATAGTATGGCTAGCCGGCCTTAATATGGCTTTCCATACCCCGCTTATCGGGGCTGAAGACCGGTGTGCGAGTTTGAAGGGGAGCGAAGATGGCGAATGAACTCGAACTTGAGATGTATCAGTACGCCCATCCAGTCGATGAGGTGCTGTCGGTGCTCGAAGTGGCATGCACCGAGCACGAGCGCATCAAACGCCTGAAACGCGACGGCGACGCGCTGCGCTTTGACTTCAAGATGCCGATCCTCGCTCCGGGCGGCGAATCATGGGTACTCCGGCCGACGCCCTTCCTCAACGGAACCGTGGTCTCGGCGTTCGTCATCAAGGGGGTCACGTACCGAAATTTAAGCGCCTCCGCGGATCGCGGAAAAGTGAAACGGCTACTTGAAGCAGTCGCGACGACACTCGCAGGCAACACGGAGGCCCAGAGTTCTATCCCGTTAGTTGCACCCAACTTCGGCGAGAAGCATGCACACCTGGGTCAACAGGCCCTACTGGCCCTGGACCACGCCGAGCACTGCGGCGAACAGGGCGACGTGATCGGCGGGGAACTTGCCATTGCGCGGTCGGAGCGCTTCACCTCCTCCGTCAGCGGGCCCTCTGCGGGCGAGTGGGTATCGGCCGAGATCCGCGCACGAATGGACGCAGGACGGCTACGCCGAGACGTCGAAGTTTTAGGCGAGATCGGCGAAGAACTCACGTTGATGAGTGACCGAATCCTCTGCAAGAGAAGGGTCAAAGACTTGGTTGAGACCACAGTCAGACCACTGGATGCTGACGTCACAGCAACTGTCGAGGACGGCGGCAACACGGCGACCTTGGCAAAGCCTTCGATGACACAAATGGCGGTGCGCGCGGTGCTCCCGAAGACCGCGAACTTCGTTCTGAGCCACCCGCAGTGGAAGCTGGTGGTCCCCATTGACCCCGCAGCTGTCCATCGCGTCACCGACCTCGCGGTGCTCGTGAACTCCATGTCGGGTGCGCTGCCAGACGGAGAGCGTCGGTCCCCTGCCGCGGTGGCTCTCACAGCACCTACGGCATCCTTGGCCGATCAACTCGGCGACCTAGCCGCGTTGCACCGGGACGGCGTACTCGCCGACGACGAGTTCACGAGCGCCAAGGCGAAGCTGCTCGAAGGCTAGAAATTGCCTTCGGCGACCTGCCAATCACGGAAGAAGGCTATGGCTGGGCCCTTCGCAACAATAACGCCGTGTCGCAATAGCCGACGTGTTATGGACCGTCAGTACTCTGTTCCGCGACAGGATCACCGCCGGCCGCCAGCGCCGCGTCGTCTCGGGTGTAACCCGCAACAGAACGGTGACCCGCGGGAGTAGACCGAGGCCGACTACAGGGAGGGATAGTCCTTTCCGAGTAGCTCAGGCAGATCGTCGTACATTCCGGCGGCCTGCCTAGCATCGCTCTTCTTACGGATGTAGCCGTCGTCCAGCGCCCGGTACGCGTTATAGAGGGCGGTGCGTAGCTCCTCTTGGGTCATCTCAGCCACTGTGATCGCCTGCGGTGCCGGTTCTGTACGATGCTCCGGCCGGGAGCTGCCGTCCAGCTCCGCGAAACGCAGGCGAACCTGCTCATCGAAGGAGGGAGGGGGCGGGACCGCCTCGAAGGAGACCAGCATCTCGGCGGGCTTTGGTTCAACGACATCCGCGGCTTTCACTCGCACGCGATCCGGCGAGTCGGTTCTCACCTCGCCACGTGGGTCCCACCAACACAGGTAGTTCGGGCGTTCCTCCGCTGTCCTGCGGCAATTGCCGTTTCCGATGTCGTCGCAGAGATGCTCGTGATCCAGTGAGCGCACGTTGAGACGCACCGCGGCGTCGTCGGGAGCCAGTGTCTCGTTCCAGTCGTAATAGTGCTGCTGAGCTATGAAGAAACTGCCGAAGAATCCGCGACAGTGCGCGCAGTTGTATGCGAGGTAGTTTTGGCCGGCGCGTTTGGACGTCCTCATCCGTAACGGTGCAAGCGGCGCTGTCGCGTTGGACAGCACTTTCCCAACGCTCGTCGCCAACTGACTTTCGATCCGCACATGCGGGTAGGGGATGAACTCTCCTCCCTTCAAGATCCCCTGCTTGCCGCAGACTGTGGTGACGAAAACTCCGTGGAGCCGATAGATCGTGGAGTTCTTGAAGCATTGAGAGCAGGTGTCCTCGTAGTAGTCGATGATCAGCTGGCGCTCTCGAACCTCAATACGACGCTTATACCCGCCGGTCAGTGCCCGACGGACGACTTCTTCGAGGATCACGTCCAGCATTGCTCCGAATGCTTTGCGGGCCTTCACCCGGTCAATCGATTCCTTGTCTGAGAAGACGAAATAGGGAACTTTGGCGGCTTCGGCTGCCTCCTTGTTCCGCCTGTGCACAAACCAGAGGCAGGTCACTCCCGCGGCGGTGTAGCGTTCCTGCCTCCTGGTGAAGTCTGCCGAAGACTGGGCGGACCATTGGACCTCCATGGCGATACGCTGGCCGTCCTTTTCGACCAGGACGTCTGCGATCCAGGTCCGATCAGCCGACGGATACTCGATGGTGCTCTGCCACCCTGCTTCCTCGGCCGCTGCTGCGATGCGCGCCTTCGCGGCGAGGTGCTGGACCGACTCCGGGCCACCTTCGTGGCGTAGACATTTCACTTTGGCTTTGTGCGCGAAGAACTGGTTTTTCAGCGGCGAGAGTTTGGGGACCGCAGCTTCCCCGCACGACATCACTAGGTGCGCCTTTTTATAGACCGCTTGAAGCTCGATCCAGTCGGATCGGCTCATCTCATGAGCGAGTATCCGTGTCCCGTCGTACACAGCTGCCAGCGGCATAGATTCCCCGTCCCCCAGTGTTGCGACGAGGATACCCGAGCCAGACGCCTGGGAAGCTGCGCCGCACACAAAGGAGGTAGCAGGCTCCTAGCGAAGGATCACTCATGAGCCCCGCCCAACAAGGGCGAGGGCGAGCCTACCGGCGGAGTTCGTCATCGACCACGCGCTCGCTCATCGAAGATCTGCGCAGCAGACGAATAACACGTGGCGCATATAGCCCCCGGACGCGCCCCAGCACCACGCTGAAGCACGCTGAATCGCCCGGCAACGCTGGCGGGATAGCGGTACCCAATCAGGTGCGTATCGACTCTTCTGTGACAGGTGCTTTGCTGGCATTATGTGTTGGTTCGATGGAAGTTGGGCCAGTGAAAGTAGGCTGACAAGAGGAGGGCGTACTGCCCTTTGGCATCCGTCTTGAGCGAAGCGGGCGTTGAAAGTCAAGCATGGGGGAGAGCTGCCTTGGAAATTCAGCCGGAGAAAGAGAACCTGGACAGGACGTTCTCGCAGACGGTTTTCAATATTGACTTCTACCAGCGAAGCTACAAGTGGGGGTCTGAACCCGTTCGTCGTCTCATCGACGATGTCTTTTTTCAGTTCGATGAAGCGTGGACCAAGAACTCTTCTCTCGAACCGACTGTTGAAAACGTGGTGGATAAGTACCCTTGGTACTACCTCAACACCTACGTGACGAACAGGGTGGACGGCAGGGTGTACGTGGTCGACGGTCAGCAGCGGCTCACCACCCTGACGCTAGTACTCATTAAGCTTTTCCACCTTTCGCGACGCCTTGAGTCTTCCCATCAACACTGGATAGAAAGCAAGATTGTTGGACATTCCGGTTCCGGTCGGAAGTTCTGGATGAATCACGCTGGACATTTGCCGGTCCTCCACGCTCTATACGAGGGAACCGACCCCCTCCTCATCGACACCGGTTCCGGGGTGACATCGGAGAACATGGTCGCGAATTACCGGATCATCAGCGATCAGCTGGACAGCAGCCTTACCGAAGTTACTCGGTTCAACACCTTCGTGATCTTCTTTCTGCAACGCCTTGTTCTCGTGAACCTGGACGTTGACTCAACGCATGTCCCCATGGTCTTCGAAGTCATCAACGACCGCGGGGTGAAATTGAAGCCCCACGAGATTCTCAAGGGGAAGCTGCTTGGGCAAATCGAGAAGACTGAACTGGCTCGCATGGGACTCAACGAACTCTGGGATTCCAGGGTTGAAGCGCTTTCGGCATACGGCGAAGACACCGTGGACGACTTCTTTCGAGCATGGCTCAAAGGCAGGTATGCGGACACCCGTTCGACAGGACGGCGGTTTGACGGCGACTATCACCGCGAGATGTTCAAGCAAGACCTGAACAAGATTCTGAATCTCGAACACAGTCCCAGCGATGTCAAAAAGTTCCTGACCGAAGACTTCCATTACTACACCAACCTGTATCTGCGGGTGCAAGGCTACGCTCGGACGCCCACTGAAGGATTTGAGGCGACATATTTCAACGGCTCCGCAATCAACAAGATTGACTCCCAGTCGTCTCTCATTCTCGCGGCATGTTCAGTGAAGGACGCGGAAGAGGCCGAGAAGATTGCCGCGGTCACCGAAGGTATCGACAGGATGTCGACTCTCCTTCGCCTCCAGGGCGCTTACAGCTCCAATGAGTTTCTGGACCGGCTGTTCCTGGTAGCCGCGGAGTTGCGGAATAGGACGGCCGACGAGATCCCCAAGGTGTTCGAAGTCCACCTTGCAGCGGAAATCGCGCTACGCCGAGGAATCGCTAACCCGGGCGCATTCAACCGCCAACTCTTCAACACAATGACAGTGGACCGACTAGGCAGCCGATTCACGCGGTACTTCTTCGCCCGGGTCGAAAAATTTATCGCTACCGGCATGAAGAAAGAGATGAAGCATTCAATCGAGGACTTGGTCACGAAGACAGGCCCCAAAAACGGATTCCACATTGAGCACATCCTGTCCTACAACGCGGAAAACAGGGACCTGTTCGATGGGGATGATGAGCGCTTCGAATCCGAGCGCGCGCGGCTAGGCGGAATCCTTCTCCTCAGGGGGCGGGACAACATCTCCAGCAACAACGAACCGTACGCCCACAAGCTCCGGTCATATTCCAACAGCCTCTACTGGAATGAAACACTGCGCGAGGACATCTACAAGGCCAAGAAAGACTTCACCGACTTCATTGCCGTGACCGGTCTCAAGATGAGGGCGATACCGGAGTTCGGCCCCGCGGCACTCCATGAAAGGCATTCGCTCCTGGGAGACATCGTTGAACTATTGTGGCCGGTGCAGACACGCACCGACACCGGCGCAATCCCTCTGCGTTCCCCGGAATAAACCTGCTGAATCAGCCGGTGTTCAAGATGACCAGATTAGGCCTCTTCGTCAACTTCGGTCAGTGGCAAGGTGTCCCGGTCCCGAAGGAACGGGACACCTTAAAAGCCGAGCAGACGGACCTCGGCTCAGTTGATAACTTCGGCGTCGATGATCTCGGTCTCTTCGGTCCGATGCCCTGGCTTGGTCAGCTCCAGGCTGGCGAGATGTTTTTGCAGCCGCTTGGACATGGGGAGGAATGTGCCAAGGGTGAGGCCTCCGGAGAGAACAGCACCGGCAACAGGGACGGCCTTCGCCACTCCGCTGGCGAAGATCTTCTTGGTCATTTTCACACCGAGATAGCTGGCGACCTTTTTCACGATTGGATAGATGATGCCCTGGGTGAGTGCCTGCTGCGGTAGTTTCTTAGCTACATTGGCGGCGATCATGTTTGCGACTTTTGCCACTCCACCCTGCGCCAGCTGCACGCCGAACATCACACCTACGAACAGGATCAGCATGCTCTCGGTTGCCTCATCGATTTCGTCGGCAGCATCGGCGAATAAATCAGGCCAACTGTAGATGTAGGCAAGTTTCTGGGCCACTCGAAGCATGTGGCCCATGTACTGCACGAGGTCAGCTGGCACAGTGCCCATCATTGCCAGACCGCCGGGGATACCTGCGACGGCCGAGAGGCCGGTTACCTTGCTCGTCTCATAGACGATAGAGGTGTTTGCGATCTCAGTGATGACCTTAAATGGGATACCCGCTGCCGCTGGGCTGTCGGCGATTGCCCTCTTGATCTGTTCCTCGGTGCAGTGGCGCTTGAGTGCTGTTCGCAGGTAGGCGGCCCTATTGATCCTTACGCCCGGCAGCTTCGCCGCGGCGTCCAGCACTTGGGTGAAAGTCGATCCAGCGTTCTCAATCTCTTGGGTTTCGGTCATGGATAGATCGTATCGGTGGGGTCAGGCCTGTACCCTCGTCCCCGAAGATCTCAAACGGGAGACGGTTGTGATCCCCAAGCGTTACAACTCCGCGGAGTTACATGGACACGACGCGTACTGTTTCAATTGGGCCTCTGCGCTGGCCACTTCGCCCTTTATGTGGCGCACTCACGCTATCCGTTGGTGGACGCCGGCCTCCCCGTTAGAGTCATCGGCCAGTCCTCCAGCAGCCATGCCGCTCGTGGAAGGCCTTGGTGGACTTCCGGGTGCCTGGTACGCCAGGATTCTCTCCTGAGCTGAGGCATGGGGGTCGTCCAGCTAATGTCTCACCAAATTCTCGTAAGTCGTGGGCGGTCAGACTTCGACAATTCGGCGAAAAGACTTGCCAAGGCCCCGCATTTGACATGGTGCGGGGCCCTTTGCGCGCTCGGGTGACCCCACCCGTCCAACTCGCGACTTCCCGAGGCTTCCACTGTTCTCATCCGCTTTGACTTAGTCACAGGGAGAAGAAAGTTGCTCTATATGTATGAGTCAGTGCGATACTCGATTTTAGATCTGAGCTGGCCGCATTAAAGCCCTCAGCCATTCCTTCTTTGGGGGCACATACATGAATCCTGGCTGGTACGCACATATCGAAGACCAGAGCGTCGTCGCATATTTCAACGGTACTCGGTGGAGGCCAGTAATTAGCCGCTCCCAGCTCACGCCCTCACAGAGCGAAACCGTGGAACCGCTAGGGCCGGGCCATCCCGGACCGCCGGCTCCTTTCGAGCATATGAAGATACCGAAAAATACGCCCCCCGCACCCGAGACGATTCATCCTTCTCAAGAGGACGGCACCCCTCGGGAGACACCCGAGCGCGCACCGCAGGCAAGGCCGAAAGCGCGAAAGAATCCGGCCATTGTCGTACTCGCTGTCTTGGGATCCGTGCTGGGCCTAATCGGCATCATTATCGGATCGGTGCCGGTGAACAACCGCTGCGGCAGTCCGTTCAGTCCGGAGAGCAGGGTCGCCGCTCTGATGGACACAATGTCCGGAAGCCCGGGCGGCTTTGAGGCGTCTTGTATGCGGGACATCGCTCAGGCTGCGGTCTGGACTTGGTTGCTCATCGCCGTCGGCATCGCCATGATTCTGGTGGCCATAATCGTCGCCTTCATTAGCAAGGCGGGTTCCGCTTCCCAGCCGTCGGTTGCAACGCTCTCGGGTGGCGCTCAGATCGAAGAACTGGCGCGCCTTCGCGACAACGGGCTGATTAGCGAAGAAGAATTTGAAATGAAGAAAGACGAGATCCTGGCCCGCATGTAGCGCGTGCTCAAATGAAGAAGCTACGAAGGCACCGCTCCGAGCTCGGGTGCCGTGTAAGC
Source organism: Arthrobacter sp. M71 S08 (assembly GCF_059089725.1). Taxonomy (NCBI): domain Bacteria; kingdom Bacillati; phylum Actinomycetota; class Actinomycetes; order Micrococcales; family Micrococcaceae; genus Arthrobacter; species Arthrobacter sp. M71 S08. The sequence continues at coordinate 51,596 of NZ_JBNHEY010000005.1, forward strand.
CTTCTCCTAAGTCGTGTCCTGTTGTCCTCCGGGCGGCGACTACTTCACGGTGACGGTCGGCGAGGACGTCGCCGACGCGACGCTGGCTATCCCGGCTGACATGGGATTCAAGCAGGGGGTCTAATCTCCATTTCACGCCACTGTCAGACATGATGGTTGGGAACAACAGCAGTCGGGGCTCAGTAACGGGGGCATGGTGGCAAGGTACGAGGTCGGACAATTCACCTTCAACAGAAAGGGCGACGTCAGTGAACTCCTTACGTCAGTACTTGTGTATCTTGATTCCGGTGAAAAAGTTAGCGACCCTTTCGTCTCTGATCTGTTAACTGCCTTAGCCAGGGAACACCCCGCGGCAGCCGACAAGATCGGCGAAGGGATTGAGTACTGGGTTGTGGCCTCGAACAAGGATCTCGGATACACGTCGAAGGGTTTCCGCGCTAAGCAATGGGGCCGGAACGAGCTGGTCCTATTCAGTTACACCGACGTTCTGCGGCCGCCGAAGCAACGGGCGTTGGTGGCTGAGGCCCTGACTCAAGAGGCGCTATACATCACGCGACGATTCCGGACAGATGCCTTCGCACACGGTCCTGTCCAGTGCGCCCTGACTGGCGAACCTATCCCAGATAAGACCATGGCGGATGCGGTGCACCTCAGTCCGCCGAGAGCGCAGCTGCACCAGATGTTCCTGGAGTCCGAAGGACTCACATACGAGACGGCGGAGTTGACGAAGCATCCAACTGCATCCGGATGCCGACTGACGGATCGTGACCTTGCCCAAAGGTGGAGGAACTTTCAGGAAGAACACCTGAATGGGTTGGCCATCGTGCTGCGCCGCGAGCGTTAGGCCAGCTGAAGTACTCTCATTTCGGCCAGTTGCGTGTTCTCCGGCGGGAGACTTCGGCCTTATCGAAGGACACCCTTCCACCTCGGAAATCCGCCCGCGACTTCAGGCCAGCTTGGGAGCTAGGCTTTGACTCATCGGCTCGCAAGATGGGATAGAGGAGGACCTAGGTGCAATCATTGGAATGGACCGCCCCCGGAGGTTTCACCATCAGAGCGACGGCCCAGCAAGAAGTTGCTGAATTCAAGCGCCTTGTAGAGGCCATGAACGTTCCATTCGAGCCAACTGAAGTAGAAATCGCGAACGGATCAACCGGTGCGCTCATCCGTACTGCTTACCTTGATGACAATCGCACGGCACTCCGCGCTGCCGGAAACCGGGTAATCAATGACAGCCATTCCTACCGCGCCTTTTACGCGGGCGCCTCTCTGGCACTCGTCGCGGTCGACGAGTCAGGCCGCCTCGTGGGGGTGCTCCAAGCCATTCCTCCCGGGCAAATCATCAACGGACTGCTTGCGAGGGGATGGCCGCTGCAGAGCGCGATCTCCCTGGGCATCAAGGCCGCCAAGGTTTCAGCCGTTTGGGTCGACGACGAAGCCCGACGTAACGGGCTTGGGACAGCCCTGTTAGACAGCTGCTGCGAGGCCTATTTCGGGGCTGGTTACAGCCTCGTCTATGGCAATTTCCGCCAGTCCTCCCCGCAAGATCTCGAGGCCTTCTATGACTCTGCTGGGTTCAGAGTTCTGGCCCCTGGGGGCGCCATCCCGGTGGACATCGGTAGAGGCCGCGTGGTGGACATAGGCACCGACGCTGACCAGAAGCTCTTCTGCATGACGCGCGCGGACTGGGCAAAGATCGACCGTGAAAAGGCGGTCCGGAACGGGCCGACCTGAAATACGGTCGCCGGGAAGGCATCTGCCCAGTTCTGCACAGCTGCGTATTGCCGGAACCCCCGGCTCTCTGACCCTGAAGGATCCGGGCCATGTCCATCAGACTCGGCGCTACCCTGAGCCTGATCACTGGCTTCGCCTTCACCTCCGGCTAGGAGAATGGCCTGACCTGCCCCAGACGTGCCTAGGGACCTGCTGCGGCGGGTTTCAAAAGAGGAAGGGTTGGGGAGCTGTTCTCCTAAAGCCCGGCGATTCCTTGCAGCGGACGACGCAGACCCCGGTGAACCGGATTAAGGAGGGATGCCTTATGGACAGGCCAAGCCCACAGCCAGGTCCGCCCGTTCGGCGGGGGCCGGACTCGTTACCCTGCGGTAGCCCGTTCGCCTGAGTCACGGGCCAAGAAGCGCGCAGCGAAGGGCGGGCAGGCACTTGTGGACGCAAGTGCCCTTGGCAGTTGTTCTTGCTCATGCCGCCGAGCCTCCAGCAGCGCACACTCGACTCGTGGGAGGCAGCACTTACGTAGGTGCCGAGGTGCAGGCTTGATTATCTTCGATGGGGCACGTTACAAAACGCGTGTACCCATCCGAAATTTCTGCGTACCCACCATTGTTCTGTCCGCCCACGTATGCCCAGCAGGGCGCAGACTCCGCGGCGGCTTGCTTCGAAGCGGACGCAACCGACTTCGTCAACGATGATCTATTTGTTCACAACGATCGAGTCGCGCTACGAATCACGCTCAGGGTTGGAGAAAATTTCAAGTTCAGCGTCCGGCGACCCCAAATGTGCACACTGATAGCATCGAATTCCACCAAGCTAGCATCGAATTCCGCCGAAGGGTTGTCTCAATCGTCCTGGTGGCTCTCCGCCCCGGTTGAAGGTGGCGAGCCCTCCGCCGTAGAACGTCTTGAGGACCAGTGGCCCCAATGCGAACCCGTCCCAGGTCTTCTCCGTCGCCGGCACGGCGGTGCGCATCACGAACACGATGAGCGGCGCCGGGTACCTGTACTTCGAGGCCGGCGGAACCGACATCTGCGCCGGCGGCAGCAGTCCGATGTGGCCGCCGATGCATCACTTCCGGCGTTGCCGAGTCCGACAGCGCCTGCTGGACAGCGACCGTGGAGGAGTTGGGCACACCCCAGTTCTGACCTCTCTCGCCATCGGCGCCTCGCCCAACTTCTCGTAGGACGACGCGCCCAGTTGCCAGCCGTCCGCGCTCCCCAATCCGTGCACATAGTCTTGAAGCCGTGACCATGCGTGCTTCTATATACACCCGTATCTCTAAAGACCTCGCAAATCTTGGGCTTGGAGTTGCGCGTCAGTTGGCGGACTGCGAAGCGTACGCGGCTAAGCAGGGATTCGAAGTTGTGTCGGTGCTCGAAGACAATGACATATCGGCTTCAGGGCTGAAGAGAAGGCCCTCGTACCAGCAGTTGCAAGAATTGATGGAACGAGGCATGGTCGACGTGGTTGTCGTCTATGCCATGGACCGGCTTCATAGAAACATGGGCGAGCTTGTGGAGTACATCGAGCTCAGCCAGCGCACCGGCATCGGCATCGTCTCGGTTACGGGTGGCAGGATCGACCTCTCCACGGCGGACGGTCGACTGCAGGCGCACATCTTCGGGGCAGTCGCCTCAGCGGAGCGTGAGAAGAGCCAGGAACGTATCAAGCGCAAGCACTTAGAGTTGGCGCAAGCTGGGGCATGGCCGGGCAGACGTGTTTACGGCTATCGAGAAGATTCGACGGTCATCGAAGCGGAAGCGTTGATCATCAAAGAGCTGTGTGAGCGTGTGCTTGCCGGCGAAGGTTATAACGCGATAGCGGCCGACCTGAACGACCGCGGCGTTCCGACAACAAGGGGAGCCAACTGGCGAGCGACTACGATCATTGGGATCGTGAGGAGCGCTCGAATCGCGGGGCATAGAGAACACAGGGGGGTGATCTCCGCCCGTGATGCATGGCCAGCGATCATTGATGATGACACCAGCATGCTGCTGCGTTCCAAGCTGGCACCAGGAGGCTCGCGAGGCACACGAGGCGGTCCCAGGAAGCATCTTCTGACGGGTCTGCTTCGGTGTGGTCTGTGTGAACACGGCATGGTCAGGGGTCTCGCTGGTAAGACGCGCGTGCCAAATTATCGCTGCCCTAGGAATGAGGGAAGCGGCGCGTGTGGGCGCATTAGTATCAACCTAGAAGGCGCTGAAAGGTTCTTGGCCGACGCGTTGTTTGCTGCGCACGATAAAGCCAGTGAAGTGGATACTGGCAAAGATGAAATAGCTGACTGGGTTGTGGCTCGAAAGACTCTCGAAGATCGCAAACTGGACTTAGCGGAGCAGTGGGCTGCTGGCACTATCGACCGCGACGAGTGGCTGGCGGCATCGGCTGCCATCAAGCGCCGACTGACCGAATTACCAGAGCCGCGTACCAAAAGCCGGGTCACGAGAATCACCGGGGACGAGTTAAGGCGGGCCTGGTCAGATATGCCTGTCGGCACCAAGAGGGCGCTTCTTGAAGATGCTTTCATCGAAGTGACTGTCATGCCTCGACGGATCGTGACTGGGGCCAAGGTCTTCGATCCGGGTCGCTTGGTTCCGAAGTGGCGGCGCTGACTTGCTCTCTGACCAAGTGCCTTGTTATGCGGCATCTGAATCGGACTTAGTTGGAGAAGCAATGGCTCTAGTGGATCTGTCACTTGCTGCCAGTGCGCGGGCTATGGTGCCGCGATCCTCTATCTTCAAAGGCAAACCTTGTGCAGCGCGACTAGAAGCTACCCACTCGATCGTGTTCGTCATATAGGTCTCTATGCGGGCGAAGGCTTGACGGGTGTCAGTCCTCTCTTCGCCTCTCACTTGCAACAATCCGCCCGCGAAGTCTTGCTCCGTTTAACTCTGCTCAATATGCGCTCTAGTTAGACCTGGCAGGGGCGATATGGGGGTTTTTACGGCGCTTCAATCTGGTGCTGGATGGACCCTTATCCCTGATTTGAGGTTCCTGGCGGCCCGCACGCTTCCCTACGGTCAAAACACATGCGTTTTGGACAGCACTAAATGCTGGAAGTTGGTGGGGGTGCGTCGTTATCCGACCCGGGGGATGCCCTGCCGGGTGGTGTCATCTGTTCTGTGTGCGGCAGCATTCGTCTTCCGCAGGGTTTCTACGAAAAATTCTGCCGTCCCGGTGCGGGGCACCTTGGGTGGGTGTCGGTGGCTGGGGCGGCTCACCGGTGGGCCTTCTGCTTCCCTGGCTGCACTTCGTGTGACGCAACGGGTATCGCAGTGTCGGCCCAACCGGTGTCGCCTTGGTGTGCTGGTGCGTGCAGCGTGTGGTGAGCCGCCTGCGGGGGCGGGTGGGTGCCGGGTCATGTGTGCGGCTGGTCTGAGTTTCGTGATCCCTGCCGGGGGCGGGTGTGTGCCACACGAGTCTCGCTCATTGGAATCCCCATCGCTGAACGACGAGCTCAACGATGAGCTGAACTGGAGACCTTACCGGTGAACAAGTAGCCCAACGAAATAGTGAGCCACCGTGTACAGCCGCCCGCAGGGCATCACTCGACAGCACATCACCTCTCAACCATTGGCCCACCCACTGCGGCGCAGCCGTTGCCACCCAGTCAGGGAACAAGCAGCTCAGCCGAGAAGAGAACAGGTGACGAAGTCGCCCACGGCCCAGCAGGAAAATTCGCCACAACGGACACAAGTAGAGGGTGAGAAACACGAAGAAGGCTTGACGGTTGCAACGGCCGAAGGCCGCAAAGAACCCAGCCACAAACCTACGGGTACCAGTGAACGAGACCAAGCCACCACTGGTGGACGAACCGGGAACGAGACGGACAGCCGGGCAAGGGCCGGCCGAGGAGTAGAAGGCAGCAGGAGGAGTGTGGCGTGCGCGCCAGAGCGCGCACAGGGAAGCGAGAAGGTCACCAATGTGGGGGACAAGTAGAGCGAAGCGCGGGCGACGCTCGCGCAGGGAAACACAAAGAGCCCATGAAGAAATCACTGGGTCATCGAGAAGAGAACCAAGAAGCTAACCAGTGGACGCGCAGCGGACACCAGGAGAACCAAGAAGGACAACAGACAGAGAGCCTCGAAGAGAATCGAGACGCTACTCTGCGATGCCCGCCAGGGTCGAGATTCTTAATATGGCCAGACACAGTCGGCCATCTTCTCACCGCCACCACACAGCTCGGCCAGACCGGGGCGGCTATCGCCGGACCGAAAAGCCCCCGCACAAAGTGCGAGGGCGACGGGCGGGCGGGGTCAGACGTTGGCGGTCTCGGGGATGTCCGGGTTGGGCACATCCTCGTAGCGTTCACGTTCAGCATCACGGAGTTCCTTGATGCGTGCTTTGATGCGCTCGGCTTCGGCTTCAAGGTCGGCGATCGCCTCAACGTTCGAGGTTTCCTGGGCGAGACGCTCGTTGGTTTCGAGGAAGTGCTTCGCGGCGTACCAGGCGAGGCGCTGGTATTCGTTCCACCCGGTGCACGGCATCGCCAGGCGCAGCTCCTGTTCGATGAACGAGCTCTTGTGGATCGCACAGGCCGGGGTGACCAGTGTCGTCTCGACTCTGTTCAGGTAGCTGGCGCGGACGCGGAGGTTCGCTTTGCCGCCACCCCTGGTCACGAAGGTGTAGGAGCGGGTCTCCGGTGATGCTTCTCGACGCGGACGAGGACGCAGCCGGCTTCAGCGGAGTGGGCGGGAAGGGCATGGAGAACGATCATGATTTCAATGTGTGCGGACACGACCGTGCGCCTCACCGCGTGAGGATCAGTCGGTCCGGATGAGGCACCAGGCTCGGTCGAAGCGTCGGGACACCAAATCGGATTCGCGCATCCACACTTCGACGTGGCCGGCGTCGCCGAACCAACCTTCCAGGGTCGTCCAGCTTTCCAGGTCGAGGATGAGCCGGTACTCATCACCGTCGGCAAGCGGCAGGACGGCGGGCAGCTTCTGCTTCACGGCGTTGATGTGGCCACGGTGGCTGTGGCCATAGGCATGGCTGACGGGAATGGGTGCGTCGGCCCAGGATAGGGTGCGCTGATACGACCAACACCGCTGGTACTCGGACTGCAGTGACTCGATCAGGTCGAACCGGGCGTGGGATCCGGAGGCCGCGTCCGCAGCGGAAGGCAGCGTGAAGCCGGGCAAGGGAATCATGGCTTGGCAGGCAACCGGTGCGTCCAGATCGGACGGCGGATCGATCAGCTCACCGCGCTCCGGGTCGACCCATCGCACCATCCAACCTTTAGCGTCGCCGGGTTCGTCGCCGAACGTCTCCAGGTCATGGAAGACCTCGAGCACACCGGAGGTCGGCAGCCCTTCGCATCGAGTGCCGTCGGGCCAGGCCGATTTGCCTTCGGCATCGATGACCGAGTCCAGGTCCGAGAGGTGGATGGCGGCAACGTGGGCGAGCGGCTTGCCGTCCGGTCGCCGCGGCCAAGACTCCAACGGTGCGACAGCTGGTCCGCCCAGCCAGCTGATCCACGCGCCATCGGGCCATACATCGCGCAGATCCTGCTCACCGGTCTCGAACGCTGCTCACTGAAGACGGGCGAGTAGGCGAACTCGGGTAGGAGGTGCGCAGCGCCGACAGACGTCAGCCACTGCTCGATGCTTCCGTACGGTCCGTGAATCGGGACGGTGAACTCTGTCATCGGCTTCCCTTCGCCCACCGTCATCCTTGCAGACGGGCCGAGCTCGCAGCCAGAAAGACCCTTGGACGAGCGCCCTGCGCCGCGCACCACGATGTTTTGATCCGACTGGGGCTCCGGCAAGAATTCTGTTCGGATCGGTCAGGCACTCGATCGGTGGCTCGTCATCGAAGTGTCCCGTGGGACCGTGCGGCCAAGATCTGGAGTTGTTTGTCTTCCCATTCGCGCTCCGGTCTATATCGATCGGCGTGCCGACCGTTGCGGCGCGTTCCGTCTCGGGTAATCATGCCGCCCGCGCAGCAACATCGTTAGCAGCAAGCTGGAGGACCGGCTCTTCGTCGCCTCCGTCGCGAAGCCACTCCGTTACCGTCTTGCGATTCAGTTCACCTGGGACAGATGCCTGTCATCACAGTGCCCACGTCCAACTGTCATCGGTTCCACTCGACAGCACCTTGAGGATGGAGGACAGGCCGGGCAGTAGCTCACCGTTGTCTTGGAACTGCCAGACCGGGTAGATGAATTCACCTTCAGCCGTAGGGCATCCGAGGATTTCTTCGTTTTTCACGCCGATCTTAAATTTCCCGGTAGGGGAGGCCCAACCAGGTCGTCAGCCCGTCGGTGTCATAGAACGGGCCGCCCTTCTTCACCAACGCGTTGGCGGGATGACCGGTCATAGTTCGATCATCCGAATCTCGGCTGGCACCCACGGTAGACGGGGAGCCCGGTGCGGTAGCTCCTCGGGTGTCGGTTCGTCTTCCCAAGCGTCGATGCTGACGGCGGGCGTGGTGCGGCGGACTGTTTCGATGGCGTCACCTCTGATGGCTGGGGTGAAGAGGATCTCCTCGTCGAGCTGCACACCGGAGAATGCGAGGACGGGAATCGGTTCGCCGTACTTTCTGAGGTCATATACAGGCAAATGCTGGTACTGGGGAGTGGTCGCCGTGATCTGCACATAGCGGGTAAGTAAGGAACCGGCGTTCGAGACCTCGAAGCGGTAGATCGTTCCGCTCGCGGTGTGAATCTTCCAGTCTCCATGCCCAGTTGCATGAATCTGCTCGATCATGTAAACCGCCTACGGCGGAGAGTGCCAAAGCAAACCTGTTCGCAGCGATAGATTTACTTGCTGAGCCGAGTTTCAGCAGTTTGAACACGCCGGTTGTGAGTTTCATTGGGCCTTGGGCCTTGGGGTCGAGAGGTCTACGCATATGCGTAGATAACGTCGCATAAGCGCCAACTATTGCGGGTTCGCAGTAGTTGTTTGCTGCCGCTTACGAGGGCTTTTCCGGCGTTACGGCGTTGGCCCATACCCAGCCTTCTCGCTCGGTCTTGATGGTGGGTTCGAGGAAGCGGATTTTCACTGCTCGGTTGTTCCACGCGAGGGCGTGTGCTTTGAGGCGCACGGCCTTGGTGGGGTACCTGATCCACACGTTAACCCTGCGTGGTGTTGGGAAGTCCGTGGGCGGATGGTTCTCGAGGTCGATCTCAATGGGTGTAAGCATCATGGGCTCTTCGCGAAGGATCCATCCCTCGATCCATCTGTCCACGTACGCGGCACCGTACCGCTTATTCTGACCCACTCCTTAAATGTAGAACATACGTTCGACATTTGGTGGTGGGGAAGAATTGCAGCAGTCTCGCTCAGTCCTCAAGGACTTGTGAGACTGCTGCCCTGAGAAAACATGTGAGACAGTTTGGCTCGGTGTGTCTAGCTTCGGGGAGGGATTTCGGAAGTGTCCGCCAACCTCTAGCTCATGAGACCTGAATATTGCAGCGTTAGGATCATCGAACCAGCCCCTTATAAGTCGAACGAAGTTATCGACGTGCGAGATGGGGTTCAGATGCCGTCACCCCGCCGATCAAGAAGAGCAGCCGCGCCGTCGACGTCGAAAGGCACACCGCCAGTCAGGTCGCGAACCTTTGTCACCAGATTTGTTACATCCCGCGCCTTATTCACCTAGCACTTGATAACGTTGGGATTTCATCATTTCGCGGCAATGGGGGCGTTGTCTTGGGGATTCTCTGAGATTCACCTTCAGAGCAGCAATACGCATTAGTGATCGCCGTTCCGCGATCCAATGAGGGGGTCTCCTATGTCAGACAACACGCCATCGCCCTACGGGCACCCGTATGGGGAGCAGCCGGGCCAGCAGCCCGGGGGAAGCCAGTCCGTAGGACAGGCCGGCGGGAAGCCGAAGCGGCCCTGGTATAAGAAGAAGCGAGCAATCACCCCCGCCGGTGTTCTGGCTTTACTCATCCTTATCGGAAGCTGCGGTGGCGGTGGGGAGGACCCAGCCGAGACTGCTTCGGACACCACCCAGACGACGGCCGCCGCCGAACCCACCGAGGATGCCGAGGCGAAAGCCAGCGCAGAAGCTGCGGAGAAGGCAGAAGCCGAGGCGGAAGCAAGGGCAAAGGAAGAAGCAGAAGCCAAGGAGAAAGCCGAAGCTGAAGCTAAGGCTGCGGCGGATGCCGAGGCGGCAAAGAAGGCCGAGGAAGAGGCCAAGGCCGCCGAGGAAGCTGAAGCGGCGAAGGCTGCAGCAGAGGCCGGCACCCCAGGCCAGCAGAACGCGCTGAGAAAAGCCGAAAGCTACCTGGACTTCTCAGCCTTTTCGAAGCCAGGCCTGGTCGACCAGCTGGTCTTCGAGGATTTCTCCCCCGAGGATGCAGCATGGGCTGTGGAGCGGGTTGATGTTGACTGGAACGAGCAGGCAGCCGAGAAGGCTAAGAGCTACCTCGAATTCTCAGCTTTCTCTCGGCAGGGGCTCATTGACCAGCTGCTCTTCGAGGGCTTCACTCCTGAGCAGGCTGAGTACGGTGTGAGCCAGACGGGTCTCTAAAGCCAGACGCCGAAACCGGCCCGCCAGACAGACCATTGCGGTTTGTTGGACGGGCCGGTTTTTGTTGAACTTCGATCAGTCTGCAGCTGGCTCCAGCAACTCGACGTGCTTTCTTGATGGTTGAAGTTTTGTAGGTGGGCCATTCGGACGCTACCGCCTTCTTGCGGTCCGGCCCGACGACTTCCGTATCGTCTGTGCCGGAACATGATGCTGATGTAGCCCCAGCACCCTGGGTTTCCTGCCCGCAAGCAGCCTCATAGGCGATCCAGTAGTCGAGGTGCTGACCGACGCCGCGGTAGCCGCCACTTCCTTCGCACATGTCGCGGTGTCATGTCATGGTTCTATGCACATCGGTCAGGGATCAGAGAACCACGCCAACAATCGAGGCTGTGTCACAGAACCAGCAGTGAATAGTAGGCCGCGAGTTCGAAGCAGTCCTTGTATCGGTCGAGGTGTGCGCCATGCCCTTACTTTCAGTCGGATACTGCGGTGAGCAGATGCAACAGCGAGGGAGGGGTCGGTGAGCGTGATGTCGGCCCGCCTACAGCGCTCGAGGGAACTGATGTTCAAAGGTGCGTCAGCTGCGCACTGTGACGCGCTGACGCACTAAGCGACAAGCCCCTGCCGCCTGTGCGTGCCGGGGCTTTCCGTGCTTGGATAGAGCCGCCGGGGAATACGAGCAGGGGAGACCAGTGGGCCAGACACCAGAGCAGAAGTACCATGAACGGGTAGCGAAGATCCGCAGTAAGCACCCGCTTCCCGAGAAGGCGCTCGTAGCCCCGGGGAATACCTGCTGGGTCGCATACTTCGACGGCGTCATCGTCGCCAAGACCGGCGTCGGAGTCCAGCCACAGACTGTGGTTCTTCAAAGCGTTGCCGAGATCAATCTCCGTACACCGGGGTCGTTCCGGGACGGGTTGTTGAAGCTAGTCACGGCCGACGGGCCGGCGAAATCCCTGGACCTTTCCTTCAGAAGCCATGAGGAGCAGGCGTTCACCCATTTCAAGAAGGTGTTGGAGGCTGAACAGCAGAAGGGAGTCGCTGGGGTGCTGACCCCTGCACAGGCGGCACAAGCTGCTTCGCCGACACCGCTAATGGGCATCGCTGATGACAAGTTCCGAGCCAAATACAAGATTCCTGCGGACGCCGTTCTAGCTCGCGCCGCCGGCGTCGGCTACATCTCGTTCGACGGCCATTTCGTCACAATCCAACACATCGGCATGCAGCGTGGTGTCATTGGCAAAGGGACCAAGCGGTTCCCGCTGACTGCCATCTCCAACATCCACATCAAGCCCGCGGGATGGGTGATGTCCGGCTACATGCAGATCACGGCCAGTGGCTCAAACGAGACGCGAAGCAAGTTCGGCAGGCAGACCTGGGACGCCAGTCAAGATGAGAACACGGTGGTCTTTGGTGTGCAGGAGCAGGCGCCGTTCCTGGCCCTCCGCGACGCCATCGAGAAGGCGCAGCGCGACCTTCATGCTCCGCGACAAGCGGAGCCCGCTACCCCTCCCCACACAGACATCCTGGCACAGCTGGAGAAGCTGGGCAGTTTGCGGGATGCAGGCATCCTCACCGACGAGGAATTCGCCGCAAAGAAGGCTGATCTGCTGGGACGGCTCTAACGGTCGACTCCTCAACCTGACGAACGTTCGTCAATCCGCACCACCTCTTGGCCGTCAGACGCCGGCGCGCATAGAGGGGTGATTACATCTCAGGACGAACGAACAGCGTGTCATCTTCCCTCTGGGCCACCAACGTGGCAGCAATCAACTGGAACCGCATCCAGAACGAAATGCACCACCATGGACTTTTGGCGAGGGCAGGGTCGTACCGCGGTTCCAACGCTCCGCCTTCGGCGCTTATCTCCGCGAGACGGGGAGAAACTCCTCTATCTGACACTCACCTGCGGGGGCTGGTTTTCGGCTCCGCGCTCCCGATTGTGTGAGATCGCGCCGGTCCTAAAACGCCAGGCGGCGTTTGTGCGTGCGGGCCACCTCAAGTAGGTCGAAAGCGGCGAAGGATGCAGGGCGTTCGCCAACCAGCATCGGCAGGTTCTTCTTTGAAGAGGGCATTCGCGCCTCGAGTGACTGGAAGTCGAGCCGGTCACTCGTCCAGATGACGGCATGGCTTCTCGGCGGTGTACACCAGACCAGGGAAGTAGCGGGTGAGGTCTTTGCCTTGGTGTGACCACAGCGCGTAGAAAGGGGTGTGTCTGGCGGGAGGTAGGGTGATGCCAGCACTGTGACGGGCGGGAAGTGTTTTGCCGGTGTTAGCGGGCCGGGGGTATTTGATACCCCTCCTCGCTAATAGCCGGTAACTCGCTCGTCAGGGTATCACATAAAAGCAAGTCCGCTTGGCCTGTCCTATCTGTCCCACCGAAAAATCGCCTGTCCTACCGCTGGTGGGACAGTAAAACGCCTAGTCAGAGGCCCTTTTTTGGGGTTTGTCCGGCTGTCCGGCCGTTTTTTGGTTTTGTACATCTCCATAGAGGGGGGTTTCACATGAAAGGGTGGCCACCATATGTAGGGCCCTTATATATATCTCTTAAAACACATTTTGATAGGACAACTACTATAGGGGGCCCTACTTCCCAGCAATGACGCGAAATTTTCTGTCCGACCAGGTGATAGGACAGTGATAGGACACCTGGACAGGGTGATCGGAACTTCCGGCACGGAAACTCCGGGAGTCGATGCTAGACCGCACAGGACCGCAGTGGGCGGCTGATCCTGATACTGGCGGTTTTCTTGGCAGATGGCCATCGTTCACGACCCGAACGGCCATCGAAAGGAAGCTTCGTCAACCAGTGACGCCCGTTCCTTCAGAATCTGCGCATGGACTGGGGCAGGAAACTCAGAAGGGAAGAAGGCGATCCGCCGAACACTGGTTGCGTCAGCTCAAGTCTCAGGTGCTCGCAGGTCGGGTACTGAACTCAGGAACAGGCACAAGGTGGCACAGCGATCCTAGAAAGCGAATCGATCAGAGTCCTCGGTCCAATGCGTCAAACATTTATGTGCAGTGCAGGACCGGCCACTCATCAGATCGATTACCCTCGACCAAAACGGAGCAGTCGCTCAGCGAACGGACGTAAGGACGGGTGGCCAAAGAGGTCCGTGCCGGGTACAGCCGCTACGAGTCGTCCGACGCGGAATCCTTCCCGAAACTGCGCCAGCTCACCGAAGAGAGCGGCGTCGGGCTGCTCGCCCAGTTCACCGAAGACCACGCAGCCGGTGCCGTCGGCCTGGCAGGCATCTGGACCTGCTCGTATGGCAGTGCGTACTCAATGTCGATGCGCGTCAGCTGCGATCCGATGGAAACCTCGAGCGTGCCATGGTGTGATCTGAGACGAACCGCAAGCCCCCGGCGATCCTTCGCCACCCTATTCATCCCTTCACGAAAGACCGCCTTGTCTAAGATCCCTTCAGTCCTCGCCCTCGCCGTGGTTGCCGGCCTCCTCGCCGGATGTGCCGGCAGCTCTTCTGAACCTGCCGCCGATAAGTCCACGCGTTCAGCCAAGCCGTCAGCGTCCGCCAGCCCGTCACCGACTTCCTCACCGGAGGAAGTTGAAGCAGCCACTGCTGAGACCGAACCGGCCCCCGAGTCGGAACCGACCGCGGAACCGGCCCCCGAGTCGGAACCGACCGCGGAACCAGCACCCGAGCCGGAGCAGCCCGAGGAGCCCGTCCCGACCATTGATCCGCTCCCGGCCGGACCGGACGACCCGTTCGTCCCGCCGCCCCACGGCGAGCCAGCACCAAGCGGCCCGGTGAACAGCATCGTTACGCTGACCAAGGAGCCGGGCGGAGTGGCAGTCAGCGCCAAGCCCGGCAGCTCCGTGACCGTCACTGGAAGCGGCTACCAGGCGGGGGAACGGATCAAGATCAACCTGGGCGTCTTCCAGACCGACGCCTCCGTCATCGGCGACCAGTTCACGACCGCCGACCCGGCCGGAAACTACGCCTTCACGATCACCCTTTCCCCGGGGATTACTCCGGGCACCTACGTCGCGGTGGCATCCACCCCGGACAAGCCCGGAGACACCCGGCGCTGGGCGACGATCGAAGTCGCACCGTAGCCGACGGGAATTCACTGGTCGAGGCGAAGCCCGGTTGCCCACCCACGGTGGACGGCCGGGCTTTCCCATGCCTGTTGTGAGTTTTGCGGCGAATGCCGTACACATGGTTGGTACCAACAGGAAGGAAAGACCATGGCTACCAAGGCCAAAACCAAGCCCGGCTTCGCACTGCCGGCCGAGCTCGTCTCGGACCGGGTGCGCTTCGCCTCCTCCGGCGCTGCAGGCGTGCACGCCGACCAGAAGGCCCGCAAACACCGCACCGGCCTCACCAACCGCGTCGAATCGCGTTCATCCCGTGTCCGTGCCGCCCTCCGGATGGAGGAACGATGAGCCCACGACCGACGCTTCCGACTGTTCAGCCCGCCGAGAGCCCGGCGGGTTTTTTTGTGCCCTGATTCCGCCGCAACGGTGAGCCTTGGCTGCCATCCCGCACACATGCAGTCCATACCTGCAGACCCGGAAAGAGAGCAGCCACATGAGCACCCACCCAACCGACAGCGAGATTGCCGGAGCTATCGCACCGCTCCTTCACAGGACGCGCGTCGCTACTACCCACAAACACACACGACTCGCCCAGGAGAAGCTCGAGCAGCTCAAGGCTGATGGTGCCAGCCAGGAAGCAATCGACGCAGTTAATGAACTCATGTACGCGATCTACGACTTCCCCTCCCGGGACGAGTCGCCCCTGAAAACCAAAGCTGTCATGCAGCAGGAGACGCTCGCTGCCATCTGGGTGCACGTCGACCGGAGCGTATGGGTGGAGCTGACCGACGAGCAGAAGGAATGCTTCGCCGACGCCGTCGACGCCGAGTACACCAAGCCTGGTCTTGGCGGCGACCCTCTTGAGCGTTGGTGGCGGGACGGACCGGTACGATCCGACCATGAGTTCCAGTAGCCCCGGGGCTTATTCAGAACACTTGGTCAGCAGTACCTCGATCCTCAAGGTCAAGGCCGCCGATCCCTTCGCCATCGCTGAGAGGCCCGACGAGTATCTGCTGGACATCTTCGAGCACCCGGCTGAAGCAGCGGCTCTATGGCACCAGCACCGGCAACGGAACAAGCAGTGGAACGAGGGCCTGGTCCAGCTCCGGTACCAAGGCGTGGAGCTCATCGAAGCCAGCATGGTCGACGACGTCGTCGCACTCTGGTCGTACCTGCTCAGCCTGGTGGAGGAGTTCCTGGAGAACGACCGCGCCGAGGCTTCATTCCCCGACCAACCGATCCCAATCATCCTGGAAACCGTCCGGGGACGGACATTCTTCAGCGTGGGGTCCACCTGCGTCATGGTCGAGCCGGTCCCGTTCATGGTCAGCCTGGTGGATGAGGCCGAACGGTTCTTCCGCTGGCTGGAACAGAATCTAGGCGAGGCCGTCCCGTCGAATCGGATTGCGGCGATCCGCGGCCGTCTGTGATGAGGATTCTCAGTCGGCCGTTGGGCTGAAAAGCGTAAACTGAGGACTCTCAATCCTTGAGTGAAGACAGGCTCGACATGAATGCTTCTGGTGACGATGGCCGTCCGACTGAGGAGGTATCTCTTCGAGGTGTCGATCGGGTGGGCGCCGCGGCAGCAGCCGCGACAACGTTGGTGTTCATCCCAGTATTTGTCCGCAATCCCTCCACGACACAGGAACTTCCGCCCGGCTGGCTCGTCGCCCTGATTCTGGCTGCACCCTTGTCCGCTTACCTGGTCAGCCGCCTTCTGGGTATCGTCCTGAGTATCCCGTTGTCGCTGTTGGTCGGGCTGCCCCAGGTGCCTCTGGTGGTTCTGCTGTCGGCTGCGGCAATCTTCCTTGACGTGGTGCGCGGTCACCTCATCGACGGAACCATAGCGATGTCCTATGCAGTAGGGACACCCGTCGCATTCGCTGCTGGGCTCGTCCTGCTGACCCTGGTGGCCGCCGGCACCAAACTGGGTGCTCGACCCCGAAGAACAAAGAAGAGACTCCGCCGGCCCCTTGCTGGGTGATTGGCTTCGTGGCTGCTGCACCATCACGCCTATGCGCGGCGGCAAGCTACCACTGTCTGTGGTCCTGATGGTCTCACCATTGTGCCTATCCTGCTTGTATGGAACCGGATGACGAGCTGTCAGTAACCCTGCCCGTCGCGGACTGGGTGTTGATAGACGGCACGCTGGACAACCTGGCGGCCGTCTCTGCAATTACCGACCCGACCCTCGCTGAGCGCATACCTCCCATCCGCCGAGCAGGGTGGGATCAGGTACCGGGCTCACCTAACGCAGCAGGCAGCATCGAAGGATGGCCTGCCGAGGACAGCCAATGCACGGTGACGATGGCCCGTTCCTGGTGGGAGCTTGTGCATGAAGCACTTACCGCGGCGGCGCCAACCGATCGGGCGCTCTCCGAGGGCGAAAGGCTGCCTCAGGAGCAGCGCGCACTACACGCCGACGTAGCTTCTCGTTCCCTCAAGATTGCCTCGGACTTGCGTGACGCAATACGAGGCGACGAGGGCTAGCGGCAGGACGACCGGCCTGCAGGTTTCCAGTCAGGACGACGTCTGCGGCTTCAGATCAGTCCGCCACCACCGCGTCCGCCATGATGACGCTGCCCGGTATCGTCTGCCGTGAGCTTCACGTCTTTCTCCCTGAGTTGCCCCAGCGCTAACGAGATCAGCAGCGACAGTGCCACTACGGCGACTCCTTCCAGGATTGCTATCCCAGATAGGGCCCACACGGTGAAGCCGATGAGCACGGCGGAGATGACCGCGGTAATGATCAGTATTCTCATTGTTCCCCCATAGGAGCATCCTGCCATGGAGCGGTCCGGGCAGAACCATTTCCAGCCTGACTCAGCGGGGAGTCGCCGGCCAGCGGACGCCGTCGTCCGTGCAGAAGACCGTGTCCGAGGCTTCCGTCTCCAGGCACGCAGCGTCGATCAGCTGGCGTTCACCCACGGGTTCGTCTAGGTCGACGGTGAGGGTAACCGAGTCATTCCCTGGACATTCGTGAGCACCGTCGAGTGCGACGACGTCCGTGCGGATCAAGATGCGGTCCGACTCGTATTTCACCTGAGGTTCCAATACCGAGCCGGTCTTGCCACCTGAACATCCCAGCCGAGTAACAGCGACATCCAGCTCCTGGGAACCTGCAGAGACCGCTTCCGGAGAAGCCAGCTGCCAGGTAGCGGTTGACGCCCCTGGTGGCGCCGACGCCGCGCACCCCATCAAGAGGACAGTTGAGAATGCGTAGACAATCAACGGACTGCGCCGCACACCGTCCACAGTCTTCCCCTCCTCGCAAGGACCCCCGCTGCTCCAAGTATGCGTCCGATTACGAGCGCACGGCAGGCCGATTAGACCTTCGTGATGGTGAGCTTCATGGCGGCGCACTTGTCAGCCCACTTGATCAGCGCGGCCTTCTCGGTCTTGTCGACGGTCATGCCCCAGCGTGCCTTTACGACGGTCCACTGGGCGATGTAGGAGCACTGGTTAGCTGGTGGCATCCACTGCTCGGGTCCGGAGGCCTGCTTCGCAGAGTTCAAGCTGCTCGTCTGAGCGTTGAGCGACCCGGCGTAGCCGAGGTCGTTGTAGAAGGCAACGCGGCGGGCCTGGGTCCAGTTCCGTGCACCGGATCCCCACGCTTCGTGGACGGGCACCATGTGGTCGATCTGGACCGTGCTGGCGGAGGTGTGGGTCTTGTTGTCGAAGCTGGTTACCCATTTGCCGGTTGCGACCGTGCAGAGTTTGGTGGTCGTGAACTTCGGGGCGACCTTGCTCTCTTGGATGAGGACCTCGGCGCGGGTGTTCTGGCAGTCCTTGTTCTGGTCATTCCACTGCCCGAAGTAGCGGTTCCGGTCGTAGCCGGCGTTGTTCTCGACAGCGACGGGGAGGGCGCGTACGGCGCTGCGCAGGTCCGTTGTGTAGGTGGTGGCAGCCTGCGCCGGGGCACTGAGGCCGGTGAAGAGCATACCCGTTGTGAGCGCGACGACGAGTGCGGATTTGAGCTTCATGGTTATCCCCCAGGAGTGCGAAGCGCCCCCAGCGGACGCTGAGATTATCTTGGCATCGAGCACCCACATTTCAGGTCAAATGTGGCAAACCTTCGGAGTTACTTCGTTGAAGATTGAGGCTGCGACGCACGGTAGGGTGGAACGCGATGAGGAACGAGGCTGCACCCGCACACATGGGTGAGGTGAAGACATCGCTCAAGACCCTCGTAGCCTCCGCCGCAGTTCTCGTCGGCCTCACTGCGTGCACCCCATCTGTCGGCGCCGAAAGCCCCTCACTCCCGGATGTCACCGGATCCACCGAGACTGGTTCGCATGCGCAGGCTGAAGCTGGAACAGCGCTTGCTCTCCTGGAGACGATCGAGGTGAAAGGCCGCGCTCCGAAGACCGGGTACGACCGCGAGCAGTTCGGCCCCGCATGGGCTGACACAGACAGAAATGGCTGTGACACTCGCAATGACCTATTGCTCCGAGATCTCACTGACGTGACCTTCAAGCCGGGCACGAAGGACTGCGTAGTCCTGACCGGAGTGCTCGCCGACCCGTTCACCGCCACGACCATCAATTTCGTCCGCGGCCAGGACACCAGCAGCGCCGCTCAGGTTGACCATTTAATACCCTTGAGCTTGGCATGGCAGACAGGCGCCCAGCAGCTGGACCCCAAAACCCGTGAGCTGTTTGCCAATGACCCTTTGAATTTGCTCGTGGTTTCCGGGCCCGAAAATTCATCCAAGGGAGATGGGGACTCGGCCACCTGGCTCCCGAAAAACAAGGCGTTCCGCTGCGAATACGTCGCACTGCAGACCGCAGTGAAGGCCAAATACGACCTCTGGGTGACCGCGCCAGAGAAGGACGCCATCAAGCGGGTCCTCTCCACCTGCCCGGACCAGCCGGTGCCCACCGAAGGTGGAGTGGCTGGCGCGATCAAGACGCAGCCTGCACCGGCCGAGCAGCCGATCGAAGCCGAAGCAACACCTGAACCAGCGGAGCAGCCCGCCGATCAGTCATCCGGAGAGGTCAGTTATGCGAACTGCACCGAGGTGCGGGCGGCAGGCGCTGCACCCATCAAGGTCGGTGACCCAGGATTCTCCTCGAAGTTCGATGGAGACGGCGACGGTGTCGGCTGCGAATAACTAGGTGGTCAGCTAGGGCTCGAGTGCGGTGCCAGGGCGACAGTCGCTGACCACGGGAATTCGGGGCGACACTCGGAGTCGTACTCCTCCGTATCCATCTCCCGCTGGATGACGATCGATCTCACCATGCAGTCGGGCTCCGCTTCGAGCGTGCTGGCCAGATGATCCATGAACGCTCCGAAGTCCGCCCTGTCCACCGTGATGGGAAGACAAAGAGCCCAGGACTGTACTTTCTCGGTCGCTAGAGTTCCCATCAGTGCTCACCTGTCTCGGCTGAGGAGCAGACCATCTGGATGCTGAACTGATGCCCATCGAGCGTGGGTGTGAGGACGACAGTGTCGATCTCCCTGCCATCCGGAATTGTGTAACCGGCCACTTCGCGCAGAGCCGCTGCTACGTTCTGCGCGGTCGGTTCTTTGGCGAAGACCCATGTACTCAGGAGCTGGTCTGTTTCCATCATCGGATCCTATTTCAGGTGGCCGTCGGCCGAAGGGTCATGCGGTGGTATCGATCACGCGCATATGTGTGCGGAGGCTGTGAATGGCTGCCCGGTTCGGGTCTGCGCATGACGTCGGTGGCAAGCCGCCGACACGTGAGGACCCTGATGCCAACCTTCCTTTCCCTGGACGACGGGACGGAAATGCTGAACGCCGACCACATCGATCGCTTGAGGATCGGTCGCCTCAGCAGCACCACGCCTGATGAGCGCGGTCATTCCATCGGATACAACCTGGCCGGACAGACGGCCATCACGACGCTCGACGGCGGACTGACGCTCGATGAGGCAACAGCTGCTCTCCAGGCGCTGGCGAAAGCCATCTCGAAGGCCTCCGAATCCCACGCTATCGTCGACCCGCTGCGGATCATCGACACCCACCGAAGGACTCCCGAAGTGCCGGCTCCCGGCTGACGTCGACGCATGGTCAACGGCAACCGACCAGACTTGGAGCCGAACCATGTTCTTCCTCCCCGCCACTGACGAGACCGCCCCAGCAGACCTCATCGTGTCCGCCACGGACATCGTCAAGGGCACCTCCTGCCGGTACTCGGCGGTTCGCAGCCTCGATGTCCTCCTCGGCCGCACGGAACGCCGGGAGAAGGTTGCCGACCCGCTCCTGGAACTGACCGCCGAGCTGGGACAGAAGCATGAGGAAGCGGTCCTGGCCGACTTCATCGCCACCTACGGTGAAGACCGGGTCTTCATCGGTGACTCGGATCCGGGACTCCGCAGGGACAAGCTGAAGCACGCCGCCAACTGCACCCTGGCGGCCCTGGCCGGCTACTACGACGTCATCTACCAGGCATCCTTTTTCGACGGTTCCTTCCACGGCCGCGCCGATTTCCTGGTCCGCGAACGCGGCGGACGCTGGACCGTCTATGACACCAAGCTGGCACGCTCCGCCAAAGGGTCGGCGCTGATGCAGTTGGCCGCCTACGCCGAGCAGCTGCTCAAGGCCGGCGTTCCCATCAACAGCGAAGCCAAGCTCATTCTGGGCACCGGGAAAGTCACCTCCCACCCGTTGGATGACCTGGTGCCCGAATACCTGGACGCCAAGGCAAGTGTCACCCAACTCCTCGAATCACACCGGCAGGGGAGCGGGGAAGCGGGCTGGGACGACAAGTGGAAGCCCTGCCTGACCATGGACTGCCACCACTGCCGGACCGCCATGGACGCCAACGATGACCTGCTCCTGGTCCGCGGAATGAACCGGGCCCGCCGTCGCACCCTCCGCGCTGCCGGGATCACTTCCGGTGCCGGTCTAGCGGCTCAGCCCACACTGCGAAGTAATCGATGAACACGCCATGCATACGGGCCACCGCACGTATCTGAATAACGCTGAACCACGCCAAATCGCCCAGTAACTCGAAATTCCTTCTCTCGTATAAGCTACGCGCGGGGGATGCAACTGGGCGCTCCCGACGCCCGTCGCACCGGGCCTCACCTCAAGGACGCTTATGAGTCGCCCCCGCCTTGCATCCGCCGCTGCCGCCACCGTTGTGGCGCTCCTCGGCTCCACCCTATTCGCAGTCCCAGCGTCCGCTGAGCCGTTGCCGGAACCGAAACTGGATGACACCATCCGCACTGTGCCAACCGTGCAGCCAACCGATCAGTTCATCGTGAAGTTCAAGGAGACCGTCGGCACCGCGGCCACCCGCGGCAAGGCCTATGGGGCGACCGCCAAGGACCTGGGCGTGAGCGTCAAAGAGCTGCGGGGGATCAGCACCGGGGCCAACGTGGTGAAGACCGGCCGGCAGCTGGACGCCGCCGAAGCCGAAGAGTTCATCGCCACCCTCGAAGCGGATCCTTCGGTCGAATACGCCGAGGCCGACACCTTGGTTTCGGCGGTTGCCGTAGCACCCAACGACCCGTACTACTCCCACCAGTGGGATCTCTTCCAAGTGCCGTACGGCCTGGACGTCCAGCCAGCCTGGGATACCACAACCGGCACGGGCGTCGTTGTCGCCGTCGTCGACTCGGGGACCGTCCCTCATGAGGACTTGGATGGTAATGCGCTGCCCGGCTACGACATGATCTCCGACGCTGGAATTGCCCGCGATGGCGGCGGCCGCGACAATAATCCGCGCGATGAGGGAGACTACAGCGACGGGACCAATTGTCCTGTTTCCAAGTCGTCCTGGCATGGGGCCCATGTGGCTGGGACGATCGCTGCGGTCACCGGTAACGGCCGGGGCATCGCCGGAGTAGCACCGACCGCGAAGGTGGTGCCGGTCCGTGCCCTGGGCAGGTGCGGTGGCGGCTGGTCTTCCGACGTCATCGATGGGGTCACCTGGGCTTCCGGCGGAACAGTGGCAGGGGTGCCCGCCAACCCCAATCCGGCACGGGTCATCAACTTGAGCCTGTCCGGCAACCACCTGTGCTCAACCAGTTACCAGGCCGCCATCGACGCGGCGGTAGCCCGTGGCAGTGTCATCGTCGCAGCAGCCGGCAACGAAGCCGATGATGCGGCGTTCTACTCGCCTGGCAACTGCAACAACGTCATCACAGTGGGCGCTACCGGCCCCGACGGATACGAGACCCCGTATTCCAACTTCGGTGATCCCGTCGACGTGAGCGCACCCGGCGGGGACAGCCAGTACGGTGCCGAAGGAACGATCCTCTCGACCGTGAACACCGGGCAGCAAGGTCCCGTTGCCGGCAGCGGATACTCCTTCATGCAGGGCACGTCCATGGCTGCACCCCATGTCGCCGGCGTCGTCGCGCTCATGCTCTCAGCCAATCCCTCACTGACTCCAGCACTGGTCGAATCGCAGCTCAAAGCGACAGCCAAACCGTTCTCCGGTCTCAGCGCCAACCCGTACGGGGCCGGCACCGGCATCGTCAACGCTCCAGCAGCGGTCGCGGCAGCTGTCAGCGGCGTGGTCCCTGACCCCGCACTACAGGTAGGGCCCGGACAAGTCTTCATGGACGGTGACCTGCGCGTCGGGTCCACCCTTACTGCGCGCATCGCCGACTGGCTGCCCGCACCTGCAGCGGTGACCTACGAATGGTTCATAGGTGCGAACACGACTCCCGTCGCCACAGGCAACACCTACACCTTGCGCCCTGAAGACCTCGGCCAGCAGGTCACCGTCGTCGCTACCGGAACCAAGGACGGATACGAGCCGGGCACCGCCGAACTGGTATCACCCGGTCCAGTGGCCGAGGGAACCCTCACCGCTGTAACACCGGTCATCTACGGTTCCTCACTCATGGGTGCTGGGCTGACCGTGAACGATGTCCCGTGGGGGCCAGCTCCGGTCACCCTGGCCTACCAGTGGCTCCGCAACGGCGAGCCGATCTCCGGCGCGACCGCGTCCAGCTACCACGTGGGTTCGACGGACCTGGGCACAAAGCTCAGTGTCCGGGTCACCGGATCCAAGAACGGCTACCAGACTGCCACCCGTACCTCCGCAGAGACGTCGACCATCGTCGGGAATGGTTTCTCAGCTCCCACTCCAGTCATCAACGGGACGAGGATCGTCGGGCACGAACTCTTTGCTTATCGGGGGATCTGGTCGGTGGAGCCGGACACCTTCGCCTACCAGTGGTATCGGGGCAAGTCGCCCATTGCCGGTGCCACTTCCTCCAGGTACACGCTCACCGGCGAGGACTTCAATCAGTCGATCTCAGTTTGGGTCACTGGTACCAAAGCGTTCTACCCGACCCATATCGCGAAGTCCGCGCCTACGGCCAGCATCCCGGCTGGGACGCTCACGGCATCCACACCGAAGATCGACGGGGTAGCGAGGGTCGGCAGCATGCTGACCTCGCTTCAGGAGACCTGGACGGCGGGAACCACCCTGTCCTACCAATGGCTTCGTGACGGCAGTGCGATCAGCGGCGCGACGGCCGCCAAATACAGGTTGACCGCCGAGGACACCGGTAAAGCCATCAGCGTGTCCGTAACCGGCTCCAATCTCGGCTACGTCACGAAGACCGTCACCAGCGCACCGACCGAGCCGGTCTTGGCAGCCCTCGTGTTCGGGGATTCCACCTGGGACGACAAGTCAGACGTCATGGCCCGGGACAAAGAGGGCAAACTGTTCATCTATCCCGGCAACGGCAAGGGCGGCTGGCAGCCACGTTGGTATGTCGGCACCGGATACGGGAGCTTCACCAGCATGGTCCGGCCTGGCGACTTCAACGGCGACGGCCGCGCAGACATCCTCGCCCGCGACCCCATGGGCAGGCTGTGGCTGTACGGTGCCAACGGGGGTAGCCCTCGTGTGCAAATCGGCTCCGGCTGGCAGAACTTCACCAGCATGATCGCCCCCGGCGATTTCAATGGGGATGGCAATGTCGATGTCATGGCGCGCGACAGTGCAGGCGTGCTGTACCTGTACCCCGGCAACGGCAGCGGCGGCTGGAAGGCCCGGGCCAAGATCGGATCCGGCTGGCAGAACTTCACCAGCATCATCGCCCCCGGCGACTTCAACGGGGACGGCAATGTCGATGTGATGGCCCGTGACAAGGCCGGTGTGCTGTACCTGTACCCGGGCAACGGCACCGGCGGCTGGAAGAGCCGGGCCAAGATCGGATCCGGCTGGCAGAACTTCACGGCCATCGTCGGACCCGGCGACTTCAACGGTGACGGCAACGTCGACGTGATGACCCGCGACAAGTACGGTGTCCTGAAGCTCTACAAGGGCAACGGCAAAGGCGGCTGGCTCGGCTCCGTGAAGATCGGCTCCGGCTGGCAGGCGTTCAACGCCATCATCTAGGCGCAGGACCGAAGACGGCCATTCACCGAAACCGGTGGGTGGCCGCTTTTTCGCGTGCCCTTGTTCGTGAGCATGCCGGCTTGTTGAACACGCTACATGCCGAGCCGTTTACCAGCGGACGTCGACGTGAAGAGGCGCGCAGAAGTCGGAGAGCCAGGCGCGGTCAGGACCGAGTTCGAACACCCTGGCGAACTGTGGATCGATTTCCAGGTCAGCGGCACCAACCCGGTCACCGAAGAGAACGAACGCCCTGTCTGTGTTGCACCGGTGGCTCATCCACACGGCCCCGTCATAACCGGCAGCGTGCGCCGCCTCAGCCCAAGCCACGGTCTCTCCATACCGGGAGGCCGGAGTAGCGGTGATGTCCGTTTCTTCCAGCTTGATCGCCCGTAGGCCGGTGCCCATGAAGGAGACGAGGTTCAGGTCGCGGGCCACAACGAGCCGTCCCATCACCTTGTCCCCGTAGTCGTCGTGGTTGAGCATCCCGCCGTCGATCGGAACATCATGGAGCAGGGTTTCACAGACCGCAGCTTCCTCGGTTTGGGCGGCATAAAGGACAGGCACAGCAGGGTCACCGAAGAACGCGAACCGGGTCCGCCGGCCAACCCCGGGATTGAAGGCGTTCGCTGGTCTTCCGGAGCGATTGCTGAAGACACGGTAAAGAAGCGTACCGGCCTCGAGGGTGAAGCTCTGCGGCTCGAAAGGGCCCTTCGGCCCCGTTACCACTCGACCCCGTAATGGTTTTCCGCGGCCTCAAGGACCGGATCAGGCTCGGCCAGATGATCCACCGGCCGGTCGTCACCGAGTTGACCGGTGCGGGCGCACAACCATTGCGCCAGGCCCTCCGGAGTCTTGTCGTACTTCTTGGCGACCTTCAGCAGCTCCGGGATCACCGGCAAGACTCGTCCTTCGGCGCGGTCGAACTGGAACCCCGGGTAGAGGAATGTGTTGCGGCGGCGGACACCGATCAGCTTCCCGGCGCGCCGCTTGTCGGTGGCGTACCCGGTCGGGTTACTTGAGCGGGAGCCCAGCAACTCGGCGACTTCAACCCCGGTAAGCATGCCAAACTCTGCCTCGATGTCACGCCAGGCATTCTCGGTTGCCTGGACGCCGCGGGCCATCTGCGGGGAGACCGGGACCTTCACCGCTGACACGGCCGCACCAAGAGCTGCCATGCTGCGGTGCATGTTGACGACAGCTTGTTCCGCCTCAGCGGTCAGCCGTTCGGGAAGCGCAGTACTCATGACCATCTCCCATCATTTCCTGAGTTCCATCTTATCTCTGGAAAAGGCGGGACGTAAGAGCCGTACACTCGCATCCGCGACATCCTCCGAACGTCCGCCAAGGTGAGCTCGCCCGTCGTTTGCCGAGGAGTAGTGGGGCCGCACACAAGCCAGTGTGACCACCTTCCAGCCCCGCCAGCCGCCCGGAATCCCCAGCGGCGGGCAGTTCACTTCGATGTCCCATGCGGAGGCTCCAGTGAGCCTGTCCGGGGCTAGCATGGACGCTGTGAGCGACTACCGGGTATTCCATCAGGCGCCGCACAACGACGGCTACAGCAGCTCCCTGGACCGGCTGGCAGATGCCTTCGGCGACGACGTGTACGACCATCCCGAGTACCACGGTGAAGCCGATGAGGAGACGCCACGGCAGCTGCGGTCCGCCCGCGGGAATCCGGAGGCCACGGTGCGCATTTACCGTGCACTGCCACCAGGCATCGGGGCAATCAACCCGGCCGACTGGGTGACCCTGTCGGAGGCTTATGCGCGCGAGCACGCCATCCAGGCGGACCAGGAAGATGACTGGCCGATCATTCACGCGGACGTGCCGGCGAGCCTGGTGTTCACCGACGGGAACGACCTGTCCGAGTACGGCTACGACGGGCCTGCGCTCACCGGCCTCGAGGACGCTGCACCGGTGAAGGACATGTGGTCGGACCGGGACGTTCACTACCACGCAGCGCACCGGGCACTCCTGGACGGAACCGCACGCGCCAAGCTGGCCGCCGACTTCGCGGACTCAGAGCTCGACTACGAGCAGCTCGGCGAAGCGGTCGGCCACGACGCCCGGACTGCGCGCAAAGTGGTGGCCGGGAAGACCACCCTGGCCGTCTACACGGTGGCCGCATACTTCCGGGCCCTCGGACATTCGCCCTCCGATGAGGACCGGGCCGCGCACGGTGCCGACTATGAGGTCATCTCGCGGCTACGGGCATCCTGACGCTTCGATCAAACGCCAAGCGTTGCATATAAGCAACACAGCAAGATACCATTGCGTATATGCAATGCATAGCTGAGGTGATCCGCAACTCTCCGTTGAGCCGGTCTGAGCTCGCCCGGAGGGCTGGCGTGTCAGCGTCCACGATCACCCGGATTGAAAAGGGCGAGATCGATCCCACCATGGGCATGGCCGCAAGGGTGCTGGCAGCTGCGGGCCGACAATTACCGACACAGACCGAAGCTTTGTGCATGCCGGAGGCCATCGCCGCCGCAAGGGCCATCCTCGAAGGCGCAGAGCCGTCCGGAGACGTTGCTGGAGCCCTGATCCGGTGGGCAAGCCCAGATGGCGAGCCACGACCGCGTGCGCTGGCACGTGAAGCTGGGGCGTCAGCGCCGCCCGTGTGTCGGCCCGGCGCCATTGAGATGAAGACAGGCTGGCCGTTCCTGCGCGTGTGCTCCACAGTCGCGGCGACCCGCACACGATGGGCGGCCAGCGGGGCCCCTGCAGCAGAACGCATCGGGGCAACTGCGTTGTCGGGCCCGATCATCATCTACACGGAAGACCCCAAACGAGCGGCCGGTATATTGAGCCGATCAACCCCGACCAAGGCGGACCAAGGTGCCTTAGTCATCCTTCTACCCCTGGACGAGGCCAGTTCAACGGGGGCATGGAGCGACGGCGGTATCGTTTGGGCCGATCCGATCCAGGTGATCCTTGACTGTTACGGCATGGCTGACACGGTAGAACTGGCCGAAGAACTGACTGAAGAGTGGGGCAACAATGGCTGATCAATCCCGGTGGAGCGTGGGATCCAACCAGTACAAGAAGCGTCCAGCTCCACGACGGCCTGAACCTTCGCCGAATCTGCTGAAACCTGCGGACGACACTCGCCTCGAAATTATGGGTTTCAGCTGGTCTTCGTCAGGGCCGGACTGGAATGTGATGGTGGAGATGCCGGTGGAACGCGCCCTCGCCCGGTTCAAAGCAGTCTTGGCAGGCCACGTCTGGGATGCGGCCGCCTTGGAAGGTAACCCGTACACACTCCCCGAAGTGCAGACGCTGCTCGACGGGGTGACCGTCGGCGGGCACCGGCTGGAGGACGAACGCCAAGTTCTCGCCCTGGCCGAATCCACCCGGCAGCTCCACGACCTGGTTCTTGATGGCAGTTTCACTCTCGGCAAGGAAACATCGGACCGACTGCACGGTGTCGTCGCCCCGCACGAAGCGATCGAAGCCGGGCACTTCCGCGGTGAAGGTTCGGTCCGCGGCGGCGGTACGGTGAACCTCGGTGAGTACGGGACATTCAGTGCGACCGGATGCGAAGACGGCGGCCAGGCGCTGCGCGATGAATATGCCGATGGACTCACCTACCTCGAGCAGCTGCCTAATCCGGTGGAACGGGCGGTCGCATACTTCTGCTTTGGCACCAGGCACCAGTTCTATTTCGATGGCAACAAGCGGACGTCGCGGCTCATGATGAACGGCATCCTTATGAGGTCCGGCCGTGATGCGATCTCCATCCCGTTCAACCGCCGCCTGGAATTCAACCAGCATCTCATCATCCTGTACGCCGACGCCGATGCGACTCCGCTGATGGAGTTCATCCTCGACTGCCGCCCGAACGACTAGGCGAGAGCGAGGCACTCCAGGACCCCGCCGGGAGTGCTCCCCGCCTTATCCACAGACCAAATAAACTTGGCCCAGAAAGGGTGCGAAGCATGGTCAAGTTCCGGAACCTGAACGTCGATCCCGATGCGCCCGTCGAGGAATGGGGATTCGAGGGGCTGCTAACCGCCGTGGAGCGAGGCGACATCCGAGATTGGCACCGGATAGCTGAGGCTGTGATGAAGAGTCCGCGCGGGAAGGTCGCTGCCGAACTTGAAGAGGTCATCGAGGTGGTTGAGGATCCAGCCATGTCCTCACTTTTCAGCCGTATCCTCCGGCGGGCGGTCGCGAGAGATAACGATGAAGACGGAGATCCTTCGGCCCCGTACCACCATCCAGAGGCGACTGGGAGCCACCCAATCCTGGCCGAAGCCGGGTTCGATCAGGCCGTTGAGTACGTGCGCGGCTATTTTCACGACATCAAGAAGTCGGGCCGGAAGTACTACACCGGTGCCTACTTCGACACGTGGGCCGGCGGTGGTGACGGCGCGACAGCGAACGAACTGACGAGTGACGACTTCGTCGCCGTTTCCATGTTGTCCGTTTTCGTGCTCCCGGAGGCCGCTGCCGGACTGAGGGAGAAGGCTTCCGAGATCCGCGGACTCCTCGCCGCGTTGCCCATGGGCCTGGACTTCACCGAGCTCACCCGGAAGAAGTTCGACGAGCTCCTCGGCAAAGACAGCCCCGGACAGAAGCTCTGGGATGTCCTGCGCTCACACAGTGATCCTTGGGGCATCGGACCGACGACGGCCAGCAAGCTCATGGCCCGGAAGCGGCCAGCGCTCATCCCCATCTACGACTCGGAGGTCGGGCCCGAGATGGGACTCGAGAACTCCGCCCTGCAGTGGGAGCGCTGGTTCCAGACCTTCCAGGACGATCCCGGATTGGGCGAGCGGCTCGACCGGATCGGCGCAAAGGCTGGCGTACCTCACATCTCCAGGCTCAGGATCATGGACGTTGCACTCTGGCGTTACGCCAAGGATCCGCAGAAACCCAGCAACCCCTAAGCTCTGGGCTCGCGACGTTCCTCCGCGTAGTAGGCACGCATGCCGTGCTTCACGCCGAAGCGGACGACGACGTACAGCATCAGTGCGCTGATCAAGGCTGGAACGAGCACATAGATCAGCATCATTAGTGGCGGTGAGCCGAAAATCATGGGTCCCCCAAGAGTCGTTGTCACCAGCCTAACTGGGAAGCTCAGTAGTCCTGGCCGCCCTCGTTGCGGCGTGCTTCCTTCTCAAGCGCCTGTTCAATGTCGAGGAGCTTCTGCCCGTAGTCTGCCTTCACTTCGTCAGTGAGGTTGCCGGGTGCGTAGGCGGCTGTGTCCAGGAGCGAGACGAAGGGCTGGAGTTGAAACTCTCCGCCTTCCTTGCCGGCTTTCGACTCGGCCAGCCCGTCGACGACCACCCTGCGTACCTGGCCGATGAAGGCAGTGCGTTCAACGAGCCCGAACTTCTCGAGGTCTTCGGCTTTCGCTTCGAACTCCTCGCCGTTGTCGAGGCGGACGATCAGCTTGGCCGGTATGCGGCGCTCATAGTTTGCGGTGGGAACAGTCATCGGTTCTTCTTGCCTTCCAGTACACGAGCATCGAAAGCCTGCTCGAAGTCCATACGTTCATTGAAAGTGCGCACCCTCACTTCGGGGTGAAGCGGGCAGTGCAGTGAGGTGTCCTGCAACATCGAGCCGCA
Organism: Arthrobacter sp. M71 S08; assembly: GCF_059089725.1. NCBI lineage: Bacteria > Bacillati > Actinomycetota > Actinomycetes > Micrococcales > Micrococcaceae > Arthrobacter > Arthrobacter sp. M71 S08. The sequence goes on from NZ_JBNHEY010000005.1 coordinate 81,777, forward strand.
CGCGCACGGGGTCTTCATGTGCTTCTCCAGCTCATGGATGCGGTCGTAGAGCTCGACAATGTCGCTGGCGTTGACGGCCATATCGCCGTGGTTCTCGGCTCGGCGCCGCGCCTCTTCCTCAAACCCGCTCATTGTCATAAGCGTCATGTGTACGGCGGCCGGTGAAACATTTCCCATTCACCGGGGCATCAGATGGAGGGAGGGAGGACCGGGCCCGAGATCTTCCAAGGAATCAGCAAGCCCGGGGATGCATTCTTGATCCGGGAGCAGCCGCCTTGGTGGTTGGGCGAGAGCACCCACGGGCGGGGCCCAACGCCCCCAAGACCGGCCCCGCCCGTCTCTCAGTGCCTACTCTTTGCCGACCGGTTCGATCAGCTGCGGGCCATCGTTGCGGACATTCCCGACAGCCTTATCGACGACACGGGGGAGCAGATGCGGCTCCGGAATCGCCTCCAGCAGCTGCCGCACTTCATCCTTGTCATCCAGTGCCGGGTTGAGCCAGTCACCGCGCAGATCCGGCGGCACGATAACCGGGGTCCGGTCATGGATATGGCCTAGGGCGTCGGTCGCCGTGCGGGTGAGGATGGTCGCTGTCGTCAGCCATTTCTCCGGGTCATCCTCGGCAAGGTCGGGGTTCGGCCAGAACTCATACAGGGCAGCAAAGCCGAGCCACGCCCCCTCATCCTCCGGGTGCAGGTAGATGGGCGTCTTCGATCCGTCGTCGTTCTTCAGCCACTCGTAATAGCCATCCGCCGGCACCAGGGCGCGGCGCTTCACAGCGGCCTTCCGGAAAGATGGCTTTTCCAGGATCGTCTCGCTGCGCGCATTGATCATTTTCGAGCCCAGCTTCGGGTCCTTGGCCCAAACGGGAACCAGGCCCCACCTGGCTGCCTGAAGCCTGCGGGTAAGCTCGCCATCCGCACCATCGACAGCGCTGGCCTTCTCGGTGACGATCGGGATGTCGGTCATCGGAGCCACGTTCCAGGACCGCCGGAGCTCGACCGGGGCCTCCTGGATCTCGAAGGACTTGACCAGGTCGGCCTTGTTTCCGGAAATGAAGAAGCGTCCGCACGTGCCTCGATTGTGCCTCACCGAGCACCGTCGGGTGGCTACTGCAAGGTAGCTTCAAGGCGCTCTCAAGTTACTCCTGAGAATGGACAAAAATGGTTGACGGCTAAACAGTCACCCCGGGATGCTGGAATCAACTGATCTCAGCAGGATTACTTTGGGGCGGATATGGATATGGGAACAATCAAGTGCAAGACCTGTCGCGGCACATGGACAGTCTCAACACCGAGGACCGAAAAGGTCATCGCCGACAACCACACCTACCTGCATCCCGGCCATAGGACCGTCACCGCCTGGGAGAGCTCGGACCAGGACACCAACGCGTCCTAGGAGATGAATCAGTGCTGGTGACACCGCACGGTGACGAAGCTGCCGCCATCATCGTCGCCGTGCTCCTGCTTCTTCTCGTCGGTGTGGCCATCCGAATTCTCTACAAGCGACGCTCAAAAGATTGATGGACGCTCACGACCCGGCATGCGTCCTGTGGAAGCCGGGCATAATCACCCGCAGCCCGGCCTTCCAAAGGGGCTGTCAGTAACCTGCCTGTACACCTTCTGGGCGGTCATAGCGCTGACCAGCCGGGTTGGGCGGCAGGATCATGAAGACGAGCAGCGCCAGGGCACCCAGGAACGGCACGAGCATGATCAGGATCAACCATCCGCTCATGTTCACGTCGTGGAGCCGCCGTATGATCAGCGCGATCGACGGGATGATTGTGGCTGCCAGCCACAGGAACGCCAGGATTATTCCGAAGGCTGATCCTCCTTCTGGCATGCCGGTGGTCGGGTCGATCGCGCCCCCGCCGCCGAGCATGTTGATGATGAAGGTGACAACGACCGAGACCAGTGTCCACCACCAGTATTCGCTTCTGCTGGCCCGGCCAGAGAACGTTGCGTACTTCTTCCAGAAGCGCTGCACGGCGGCCTTGAACGGAGCCCCGTAATACGGCGCCCAGAGCGGCGGCTCGGAGATGGCCGCAGGTGTTCCGGGCGTCTGGTACTGAGGATGAGTCATGGTTCCCCCAAGATGTATGTCGGACGTATGGCCCCATCATAGGTCTCGGATATGACAAAGCGTCACACATGCCTCGACTGTCCCTGAAGCGCCATCAGGTGGTTACTGCAAGGTAACTTCAAGGGCCTCTCAAGTTACTCTCACGAGTGGACAAAATAGGTTGACCCGTAAACCGTCATACCCGGATGCTGGAATCAATTGATCTCAGCAGGATTACTTTGGGGCGGATATGGATATGGGAACAATCAAGTGCAAGACCTGTCGCGGCACATGGACGGTCTCAACACCGAAGACTGAGAAGGTCATCGCCGATAACCACACCTACCTGAACCCTGGCCACAGGACCGTCACCGCCTGGGAGAGTTCGGACCAGGACACCAACGCGTCCTAGGAAGATGAACAGGTGCTGGTACGCCGCACGGTGACGTAGCTGGCGTCATCATCGTCAGGGTGCTCCTGCTTCTTCTCATCGGTGTGGCCATCCGGATTCTCTACAAGCGACGCTCAAAGGACTGAGTCAGATCGGCAGCACTGGCTAGGGCAGCCACCGTTGCGCGGAGTAGCGCGCGGTGCCGAGGTACCCGGTCTTTCGGAAGACGACCTTGACCTTGATGAACGCGTCGCGGTCGTACCGGGTGAGCGTATAGGTCGGCCGGGTGGCACCGGCGATGGGCTTGCCGTTGCGCATCCACTGCCACGTCGTAGTCGTCGGAGCCGGGTACGGGGCGGTCACCGTTGCCTTGAGCGTCTGGCCGACTGCGGTTCTGCCTGTCACCACCGGGTTGGCCAGCCTGGTGAACAGGGCCGCCGGCTTGATGGCCGGCGAGGTCCACACCGAGGGGTGGTAGCCGGCGCGGGTATGGGTTTCACGGAAGGTGATCTGCCGCCACTGATCCGTCGAGGTGAGCCGGTAGCTCAGCCCAGTGGCCCCGGTGATCGGTTTGCCGTCGCGCAGCCACTGGTAGGTGGTCTTGCTGGGCCTGGGTAAGACGACGTCCGTCCACGTTTCAGCCTTGACGGTGTAACCGACAGCTGCTGTGCCATGAATGACCGGCGGGTAGAAATAGTCGAAGTAGGCCGGGGGAGTAACCGGCGCAGACACAGCCGTCGCCGTGAAGTAGTTCTTCTTGCTGTACCGGGCACGGACGGTGATCTTCTTGCCCGCGTCGTCCCGAGCAAGCAGGTAGGTCGGGTCCGTGTCCCAGTGGGTGAGCCATTCACTGCCGCGGTACCACTGATACTCGATGACGTCTGCGGCCGGCGTCGGCGTTGCAGGGACCGCGGTGACGATGTTCCCGTCCTTCAGGGTGCCCTTGATGGTCGGGGCGGCCAGCCCGGCGAACACACCCTTGATGAGCGGCGCTGCAGAATCCTTGCTGCGGTAGTACGTGCTCTTGTACTCCGGGGCGGATGCGGTGATCTGCACAGTGATGCGGCTGCCGATGTTCTTGGCCGTCGTTGTGAACGTCTGACCGGTCTCTCCGTGGAGCCACCCCCAGTACGAATCAATCCACTGATACTGATAGGTCACCCCTGGCGGCGAACCTGGGGGCGGTGTCGTCGCGTGCAGCACAGCGCCGGCGGGAGCCGAGGTCGCGCCACCACCGGCCCAGGTGATGACCGGGGACGAGGTCAGGTATCCGCGGAACGCTGTGCCATAGGACTTTGTGTGGGTCACGGTTCGGTAATCCGGGGCGGAGAACGTCACGGTGACGCTGATTTCGGCGCCCATGTCCTCTTCGGTGGGCGTGTAGGACGCAGCATCGGCCCCCACGATCGGGGTGCCATTCCGGGACCACACGAATACTGGTTCGGGATTGCTGGCCAAGGCGGGCCGGGTAGTCACCTGGCGGACATCGATGGGAATACTCTTCCCTAGGATGGCGTCAACATGGAGATACCACGCGTCGGGAAAGATGGAGCCCAGAACAGGCTCAGACTCTCCAAAGAGGTAGCTGACCTGCTCGGCACCGTATTCCTTCAAGACCAGACGGGCCGAGAGGCGTTTCCCGAAATGTGAATCCTCCGGGTAGAAGTACGACCCGGTCTGGTCATTGAGCTGGCCATCCACCAGCCATTCGATACGGATCACGTCATACCGTTTGGTTCGATCGAACTGGACTCAGACGGTGAAAGACCTTCCCACAGAGGGCACACCCTCGTACGTCCCGGACGGTACCGAAGAGGCTTCGCTGACAGTCGGAGGATCGGCAGTCGTGGCGGTGGCCGGAGCGACCGGTGAGAAGAAGATGAGCGTCGTCAAAGCGGCGCATGATACTGCAATGGCCCGCTGCCGGCGTCCGGGCAGGCTTAAAGTTGGGTTCACGTGCGTGTCCCCTGATCTGTGTGGGACTGATCCGCAGTCGCACGTTCTACCGCTGAAGATATAGGAGAGACGCGCGTTGGGCAACGCGCCTCGGGGCGCGGGTTCTGCCGGGTATTCAGGGACGCTGATCGCAGAGCCAAGATCACCCGATTGGCTCAACTGTGATGCGCACCTTGCACGGGCATGAAGGGGTGTGAAGTGCCGGGAGCGCAGCGGGCAGCGCTCAACGCAAGTCAGCAAGATATACCGGCACGGATGGGCCCCTACAGCCTAGGGTGATGTGGTCCTGTGACGCTTCTTGCGCCGAACGAAGTACCTTCCCGAAGCGATTCCGGCGAGCACTGCGCCAATCAGACCCATCATCAGCATGGACGAAAGTGGCAGGCCAGCGAAAGCCTGCGCCGAAGCGACTCCGGTGGCCAGCGCGATCAGGGCGCATTCGATGCTTGACCGCAGTCGATAGGACAATCGCATGGCGATCAGAAGCCTATCGAGCACCCAGGTCGCCATGCCCGCGAGTGTTCCAGCGAAAGACCCGACACCGGCGCCGTAAACGAGGCCGATGACGGCCAGCGTCATTCCCCACGAGCCGGACCCAAGGAGGCCTCCGGGCTGGCTAACCCCGAGCACCACGCTCAACGCCCCTACTGCGGCTCCAACCGCAGCGCCGAGGAATAGCCCGGACCCCATCACGCCGGCGGGGAGTCGCGGAACCTCAAGGACATCGGCCACCGACTCGCGCCGCACTCCCAGCACTTCGCGCCGTTCATGCCGTGCAAGGTGCGCATCGAGGCGCAGCCGAAACGATAGGATCAGCGCAGAGAAGCGGTCGCAGAAAATGATGGGGGTCTGCATGACGGAGGAGCTGACCTCGACACTTTCCATGGCCTCAACGCTACGCGGGCTCCCCGGACTGCTCTTCTGAATCACTGATTCAACCTCCACAGGCTCACCGCATTCCTCCGCTGATGCCGTTCATCGGCTCGTTACCTTCAGCGGTTCGATCTTCAGCGGACGCCCTTCGGACGGGTGCATCAGGATGGCGTTACCTAGGTTGTGCATCTCATTCGCCAGGATGTCGACTCTGGTGACCTCGCCGTCCGGATGGGCAATCTCGCGAATGCGGCGCTGGTGCCAGTGACCGGCTATGAGATGCGCCGGGGTGAGTTTGGCGACGACGTCGTCGAGCAGGATGCGCGTTTGATTGGCCCGCTCGTCGAAGCCGGCAGGAAGCTCTAGATCGCTTTTCAGGGGTACAGACAGAGGAGCATCGTGTGTGACAAGTACGTCCACGGGGCCGCCTTCGATCAGACGCTGGGCTTCCTCTGGAGTTGGCTCCTCTTGAGGCCACCAATCCTTTCCTTCGGTTCTGAGTTGGGAATCAATGCTGAAAGCGCCGCCGAGTCCTCCGATTGTGAGGCCCTCGCAGATGGTGCGTCCGCCGCGCGGCAGAATCCAGATGTTGGAGCGCCATCGGGCCAAGCCGTCCTCTTCCGGCTGCAGTTTGAGGATCGTGTCCCAATTATCGTGGTTCCCAGGACTGACCAGAAGGCGCATGTCCTTCTGTTCCAGAATGCCGTTGACGCGCTTCTCGTAGCGGCCCCGTTGTGCCCCCGGCCAATCCAAGGCGCAGTCGCCAACGCTAATCATTGTCTTTGCGCCAACCTTCTCAGCGGCGTCGATGCATCCCAAGGTCCAACCCATGTGGCCATGCCAATCGCCGAAGAAGGCTATGGGGCGGCTACTTCCGCTCACGCTTTAGTACCTCAACGGCGTCGGCTGCGATGAATTTGTCCATATCGTTCGTCAGTTCGCTCCGCGACAGGATGTCGAGCTGAGCCATGCCCATGCGCTGCGCAGTGGGGTTATCGCTCATCGCCCGCTCCATGGCAGCTCTAGTCAGCTGCCAGGAGAGCGCGCCGTCCGGCTGCTTCCTCCGTCGAGTGAAGATTGCCTTCAGTCGGCTGAGCATTCTGGAGACCCTTTTGCTTGGCTGATCGGGCTGCACACACATACTATGACCATCGTGGCAGCCCCGCTGCCAAACCAGAGATGTCGCAATCACAGCGCCCGATTGCTCTCTCAACCAGCGACCGCAGGTTCGGCGAAGCGACACCGCGATGTCAAAGATGCGAATGTAACGGGCCCTTCTCAGAACCCGGTCCCGCGGACAGTCTCGTCTTGGTGCTACTTTTCTTCCTGCCGCGGCGCTGAGGTTCGACATTAGGAGTACTTGATGACTCGCCGAACAACTCGCTGATATTGACCCCGCACACATTGCTGACTGGGTGAGTGACGTATGTCAGGCACAGTCGGTGTGTATCTGGGCTGGCTCAACCTGACACATATGGCAGGGGGCTAGATAACCGTCGGGGGCCAGTTTGCATCCATGTCCCACCTGGAGCCCGGGGTCACCCTCGTGGATCCGGAGCGAGATACTTAGCGCTTCGCTGAGCGCCGGGAGTACTTGCGCCGTTCCGGGTTCGTTCCGGCCTCAATCCTGGACGCCGCCTGCCGGTGCCTAGCCTTAGGATTTGGAGCGTTACCCGACGGCCCCTCCATACGAGTTTGCGCGCACGACGACGGGGAATTTCTTGCTCACGCACAGGTCCATGATTGTCGACATCTCCAGCCAGTGGCCCTGCAGCGCGAGCAGGAAACTGACAAAAGGGTCCCTGCCCTGGGCCTTCCGAATTCGTGGAGAGTAACTCCAGCGTCTCACCGTCGTCGGTACGCACGATCAGGAACTGTTGGCGCAGTAGATGTTCTCCAGTACGCCGGAGACCACACGCTCCGGTTCAGTGAGCATCGCCCGTGTCGGCTCCCTGAGTGGCTCCGAGAGGAGGTCCGAGATGATGTCGCACAGGCGACGCCCGTGCATGCGTCGGACGTTGTACTTGGCGGCCACCACACGGCCCGTTGAATCGCAGGCGACCTGCAGTGTGTCCGTGCCCCGCTTGTAGGCGACGGTCGGCATTCTGGCAGCTTGTGGGTTGAGTACCTCCCAGGAACTGCCGTGGTGAATGATGTCGTGATGCTCACGGCGTGCACTGAGTGCCATGGTTCTCCTCGATAGTCGTTGAGCGCCATGTGTGCGGAGGGCTTGGACAGCCTTCCCGGGCGTGACTACCGGGCGTTGGCTTCGAGGACGACCTGACCACGCTGGCCATTGCCGTCCAGAGCCCAGCACGTCATCAGGGGGTAACCTTCGGTCTTCTCGACATAGCTCGATTCATAGCACTCGTACTCGGACGTGACGTGGCTACGGGCGCCGAGTGGCCCTCCGGTGTCGAGCACGGTCTGAAGGATGGCCTTCGCCTCATCGCACGTCACACACTGCAGGTTCTGATAGGTGTAGCGTGCACCGACGCAGTCGCCTGCTGCTTGGCTGCCGCCGGTCGCTGTCTGTCCCCAGGGTGGGGGTGCCGATGCGGTCAGTGACTGGATGATGGGGAGGATTTCGTTCCGGAACTGCGGGTCTCTTGCGTACCTTTCCGCTTCGGCACCGAGATCAACCTGGTCGTTAGGGCCCAGCTCCTTCCTGCCATTGAAGGACAAAGGATGGCCCTCGCGCCAGGGAAGGCTGAACATCGTGGTGTCGCCGCCGATGTCGGCAGCCATGCCGAATAACAGGGCTCCAGTGCCACCCAGCGCCTGGCCGGGGCTTGCGGCGACAACGGTCCGGGCTCCCTTCGCGACATGGTCACTGACGCCAGGGATGGCGCCTTGCGGCAGGATTGCAGTGAGGGGCGCGAACCCAATCGGGGCTATGCCGGCACTGATTCCCAGCTCCAGCGCGGTCTGGCCGTCAGGTGCGGTGACGCTCCACGACCGGTAGGCGGTGTTCTCACTGGACTGCTGGTTCGCCGTCTCAGCTACGGTCCAACCTGTCGGGTAGCGGAAGCTCAAGGCGCCATCCGGGGAGGTGAACGTCTCGCTCAGTGCTGGGACGTCCTCCGTGGGGGGCGGCGATGGCGATGGCGGGGGAGTGCTGGTCGCGGCGGCCGTGGGCGAAGGCTTCGCGGAGGTGGCGGGGACCTTGGTGGGCGATGGCGTGGGTGTCGCCGTTGCCGAGGGTTCTGCAGTGGGGCTGCTCGTCCCAGGATTCGCGCAACCGGTGGTCAATGCCACACACGCCAAAATGGCCATTACGGAAGGAAAAGCGGTTCTCATGGGTCCCCAAAAAATGATGCACCGTGAAGGTGCTCCCTGGCGATGATCTTATGCCACTCGCTTGGCGATGGTCCTGTGCTCGACGATGGCCGCCTCCCCCAAAGGAAGACGGCCTCCCACTCATCAATCAGGGTGGCACATGGCTCCTCCTCACATTCCGTAGGGTAGCGCCAGAGCTCGGCCGACTTGTCGAAGGGCTCATTGCACTGCGGCACTCCCGCTGCGACGAAGGGCAGCGTCCGAAAAAAGGCGGCCACGAGGGAACGGCAACTGCTCTAGTCTCTTCAGCGGTGGCTGCAGTGCTGCTCGGATCACTCGACCAAGCTTGCGAATTCGGCCCGCGGCCGTAGTGACTTCGGTAGGACCAACATCGGACTGAGAGTCATAAGAGGCTCGCGGATGGAACCGACAAGGCGGCTGCCCTGTGCGGGCTGCAGGCCTGTAGGGTCTGACCGCTTCAGGCGGTCTGTCCTCGCAACCGCTCAGCTTCCTCGTGCGTGACCAGGATGGGCTCAGCCTTATCGAGCACCGTCTCGGCCGTGACGATCGCCGTGGCGACGTCCTCGCGGCTGGGAAGGTCGAACATGACCGGCAGCAGCACATCCTCGAGGATTGCGCGCAGGCCGCGTGCACCGGTTCCACGGGCAGTGGCCAGATCCGCAATTGCATCCAGGGCGTCAGGCTCGAAGCGCAGTTCCACCCCGTCGAGGCGGAACATCTTCTGGTACTGCTTCACCAGTGCGTTCTTCGGACCGGTGAGCACGTTGATGAGCGCTGAGCGGTCCAGCTCCGTCACCGAGGTGATGATGGGCAGCCGGCCGATGAATTCCGGAATGAGGCCGAACTTCACCAGGTCCTGCGGCATCACTTCACCGGATGAGGGTTTGCTGATCAGCGACTCCAGGGAGGCACCGAAACCCAGGCCCTTTCGGCCAGCGCGTGAGCCGATGATCTCGTCCAGGCCGGGGAAGGCACCGGCGACGATGAACAGGACGTTCTTGGTGTCCAGCTGGATCATTTCCTGGCTGGGGTGCTTCCGGCCGCCCTGCGGTGGAACGGAGGCGACAGTGCCTTCGATGATCTTCAGCAGCGCCTGCTGCACGCCTTCGCCGGAGACGTCGCGGGTGATGGAGGGGTTCTCCGACTTCCGGGCGATCTTGTCGATCTCGTCGATGTAGATAATGCCGGTCTCGGCCCGCTTCACGTCGTGGTCGGCGGCTTGGATGAGCTTCAGGAGGATGTTCTCGACGTCTTCACCGACGTAGCCGGCCTCGGTCAGGGAGGTGGCGTCAGCGACCGCGAACGGGACGTTCAGCTTCCGGGCGAGGGTCTGCGCCAGGTACGTTTTGCCGCAGCCGGTGGGGCCGACCAGGAGCACGTTGGACTTGGCCAGCTCGACGTCGTCGAAGCCACCCTCGTCGAGTCCCTGGATGCGCTTGTAGTGGTTGTACACGGCGACCGAAAGTGTCCGCTTTGCGGTCTCCTGGCCGACGACATACTCCTCCAGGAACGCGTAGATTTCGCGCGGCTTGGCCAGCGTGAACGACTCTTTCGCGCCGGGGTTTTCGACCTCGATTTCGTCGATGATGTCGTTGCAGAGTTCGATGCACTCATTGCAGATGTAGACGCCGGGTCCGGCGATGAGCTTCACGACGGCCTTCTGGCTCTTTCCACAGAATGAGCACTTCAGAAGATCCACTGGTTCACCGAGTCGAGTCACGCCGCACCCCTTGCTTTCGCTACCGGGGCCCTGTTGGCCGGTGCCCCGTTCGAACGATAGGGCCACCGGGGACTATTCGAGTCCACCCTGGTGCCAGACCCCATGCGTAGAAAACGCTTGGAGATTTCTAGGAAGGGTGAAAAACGGGTGGATCAGTTTCGAAGCGCGATTTCGCCGAGCACTGAGCGGGGAATGAGTTCGGCCGGCGCGGGGGAATTGATACCCCTCCTCGCTAATGGACGGTAACTCGCTCGTCAGGGTATCATGTGCGGTCAAGTCCTCGCGAACTGTCCTATCTGTCCTACCGGAAAATCGCGTGTCCTACACCTGGCGGGACAGTAAAACGCCTAGTCAGAGCCGCTTTTTGGGGTTTTGTCCGGCTGTCCGGACGATTTTTGGTTTTGTACATCTCCATAGAGAGGGGTTGTACATGAAAGGGTGGCCACCATATAGAGGGCCCTTATATATATCTCTTAAAACACATTTTGATAGGACAACTACTATAGGGGGCCCTACTTCCCAGCAATGACGCGGAATTTTCTGTCCGACCAGGTGATAGGACAGCGATAGGACACCTGGACAGGGGAGCCGGACGCTCTCATCACGCAATCTCCGGAGTCGACGCTCGACCGCACAGGAACGCAGTGGGCGGCTGATCCTGATACCGGCGATTTTCTTGGCAGGATGGCCATCATTCACGACCCGAACAGCCATCGAAAGGAAGCTTCGTCAACCAGTGACGCCCGTTCCTTCAGAATCTGCGCATGGACTGGGGCAAGAAACTCAGAAGGGAAGGAGAAAGTCTGCCGAAGCGTTGCCTGCGTCATTTTGGATTCTGCGTATGTAGCACGTTGAGTACTAAACCTCAGGAACAAGCACAAGGTGGCACAGCGATCCTAGAAAGCGAATCGATCAGAGTCCTCGGTCCAATGCGTCAAACATTTATGTGCAGTGCAGGACCGGCCACTCATCAGATCGATTACCCTCGACCAAAACGGAGCAGTCGCTAAGCGAACGGACGTTGGGACGAGGAAAACACGGATTACTGGACCAGCCGACAGCACAGTTCACGAGTGAAAAACCTCAACTTACATATCGCCAGCCCGGAACAAACAGCAACACTGGTACTTCGGCAAGAACAGCGCCGACAGTGTGGGTTCGGATCATTGATTCCGTCCAAGCGTGACGGCACTGCAACACCTGATCTACAACGAACCGGTATGACTTGTAGGCGCACCCCAAGGCCCGGCGAGCAGTATCGGTAACAGAGCCCGCGGAACTGTGCTGTCATGATCGCGCTTATACCAGTAGCGAGTGCCCGGTTGGCACCCGTTCGGAGATGACATTTGGTTGCGGCTCGTACCTGAACTTGGCCCATCGCAAGCGCACAGCCAACGGAGTGAAAGGTCGCGAGTCGTTGGCCTGTGACGTGTTGCGAGGGGTCTTGCCGGCCAGAGCGCAGCATCTCCGGTACGACAAGTGCCTGGCTTCAGCTCGCGTCTTATGAACTCCACTTTGCCGATCCACTAGGAGACGCGGGACGAGAATTGTCGTAGCCGGATGCTAAATGTCTCAGGAACCCTGTTGCAGGGGGATGGCTCGCTTGTCCTTAAGAGGACATGAGCCATTTAGACGGAGGAGGGGCGATGTACTTGGGATATGCGCGCGTCAGTACGACTGATCAGCGAGCCACCATGCAGGTCGAGGCGCTGGTGGAAGCTGGAGTCGCCCGGGACAGGATTTTTATTGACGAGTTATCGGGAGCGAAATCGGCTCGCGATCGACCTCAGATGAGCGCACTACTTGACTACGCGAGGGAGGGCGACCATGTCCTCGTGTGGAGGATCGATCGGCTTGGGCGCTCTCTGATCGACGTCGTGAACACCGTCAATGAGATGACCCAACGCGGCATCCAACTACGCTCACTCATCGACGGCGTGGATCCGTCGACGGCGCAAGGGAGATTGCAACTCCACTTATTCGCGACTCTCGCCGAGTACGAGCGTGAGCTAATTAATGAGCGTGTCCGAGCGGGCGTAATGGCGGCGCAAGCAAGAGGAGTGATTTTCGGCCGACCGGCACCAAAGCCTGAATCAGTTGAACGGAAGGTACGGACGCTCCGTCAACTGCTCTCGGAGGGCGACACCATGGCGGATGCCGCGGATGCAGTTGGATGGTCGCGCGCGACCGCGTATCGCTATCTAAAGCAATACGGCGCCGAGAAGGAACCGAAGGCGGGAACGGTCGAGTACAAGCGTGGCAGATCTCAATATGCAAAGAAACAGAAGCTGCCTGCTCGAAAGTGAAGAGCGGGACGAGCGTTTTGCGCCGTACGGGAGAGAGAACCTGATCGGTTACGAGAAGATCATCGGCACGTACGCCCCTGCCACCCAGCACGTCGACCAGGGCCTGTCGCTGACGCTGTTCTTCAAGGACACCGCAACCACCGCGACATCAAACGCGTCCAGATCTACGCCTGACACAAAGGCATCGAGACGCTCTACTACATCGGTCTCCGCCAGCTCGCGCTGGAGCGTACTGATGTCGCCGGATGCGTCAGCTGCGCGCTCTAGCGCAGTAACGAAAAAGCTCCGGCCTACATCGCCTACCGGGGCTTTTCCGTGCTTGGATTGGATCCACAAATCGGCATCGGCAAGGGGAGTCACGGGCAAGACACCGGAGGAGAAGATCTGTGTCGTACAGAACGCGGTAGCCGTCGCTTAGGACGCGACGCGTTCCCTCGTCCAAGGAGAAATCAGCCCAACTCGAGGGAGCGATGCCCAATTCCACTATCAATCCTGATGCCAGCCGAAATCTGCGTTCGCGTACTGGCCCCCATACGTCGGAGCGGATGAGACGCGACCTAGGACGGAGCCGTTGGAACCAGCGAGCGTCTTCAAGGCTTGTGGGAGTATCGCTCAACACCACTAAGTCGACATCGCTAGCCATTCGCTCAGCTCCTCGAGCGTAGGACCCCACGAGAGCAACAGCTCTCACTCTGTCATCCTGCTCCGCCCAGATAGCAACTTCGCTGACGATCTGCTGGGCAGCGCGCTGGCGTTGAGGTATTCCTTTCCTCAGCGGACCTCCACAGGATCCTCAACCGGATCGGCATCCACTCTTGTGGTGGCACGAAGTCGGTGCCACACTGCTGGTGTCTGTACTCGCGGTGCTGGGCTTGGAAGCACGGAAGGAGCCCTGATGCACGGCTGGCAAAGGCACTGTCATCACCAACTAGTCGCCGTCCGTCGTGGAGTTCACGTGGTCGCGCTGATCTTGGCAGTTTCTGTTCTAACGGCATGCGGAGGTCTGAGGCTCGGCAGTGGCGCAGCCGACGATATTTTCCGTATGGCGGGCAGGGGGTCCGAAGAGGTCGTCATGCGGGCTGACAACGTATCCGGATACGCAAAGGAGTACGGGGTAAGCGAGGAAGCACTCAAGAGAGTGGCTCCCGAGGCCCACCTGCAAACCGTGTGGACCGAGGCCCAATCCCAGATTAAGACGATATATGCGGTAGCCACAGACGAAGACGAAGCAGGTCTAGCCATCGGCATTGGGTGTCAGGGGCTCGAGGCGTTTCACGACGACGTGAAGAAGCGCAACGAAGCGATCAATAAGGCCAAGCTTTCGTCCAACGCTTTGCAAGCGAGCACCGTATCCCTGTACAACGAGATCTCCGCGGCTAAGACAGGGTTAAGTCAGGACGAGCTGGCTGCCGCTGTTTGGCTCTGCCTCGGCTACGACGCCCTTCCGTAGGCACAAGCCCTCAGGCTCAATCCAGTCAGGTGTTCCAGCCCGGCACGTTGTCATCAAGCAGCTGGTGGTGCGTATCGGGCAGCCTGCCGTTGGGAAGCCCCGCTGCAAGTGAAGCACGTTCCCAGCTGGCGCTCCAGATCCTCGTCCCGGTTCCGGAACGAGGGCATCCGGCCCTGCTCCCGGGCGAACCCGGCCAACTGTTCCCGCCGTGCCTGCCAGTGAGCCTTAAACCAACAGGAAGCGAAGCCCTGAGACTTCGAAATGAGCCTCGACGGTCTAAGAGATGGTCGACTGGGCTATCCCATGCAAGAACTGGGTCCTTTGCACCTCATCTTCGGTCCAGTCAGAACTGGCTTCTGAACTTCAGGAAATCCGCCGTAGGTGCGTTTCAGGCGGTCCTTCAGGTCGACAACCTCTTGCTGGTCACGGCGTATGCTCCGTATCTGGAACCCGTCCGGCCTGATCAGAAAGGTACGGTGGCGTTTTCAGCCTGCGGGGTATGCAGGCGACAAGTTCGGAACCCATCTGGCATCGGATTCCAAATGCTGTCCAAACGTCGCTTTGTGTGCGTATCTCCTCCAGATTCTGGATGCGGCGGGCGCGGAAGACATCCGTTCCGGCTGGTATTTCGATGTGCCTGAACGGGATAACGAGTGACGCAAGTCCTGGCACATTCAGCACACGGAAAAGTTCCCGCCTAATCTCCGGCCTGGTCAACATCCTGCGAGACCGTTTCTATGTATAGCCGGATGTTGGCGCGAAGTTGATCTATGTTGACTCTCTTCAGGTACTGCTCTTCTGTCCAGACCACTTCGCCCCTTGGTGGCGGCACTTCGGTATGGTCCAGTTGCTCGACTTGGCTCTTGTCATCCTTCTTTGACCGTGTGCCCATGTAGTAGTAGTCATCAGGAAGCCCCCAGCGCCGGGCGTGGTGGTTCTCAGCAGCGTCTATGTGCGCGTTCAGCTCCGCGATTACTCGAGGGCTGAACTGATCTGGAGAAGCCATTACCTCAGAATAAGAGCTCTTTTGCCGCTGTATGACCTACATCGAATGGCCCGATGCGGCCTTGGGGTACACCCGTGACAAGTCTGTGGCGAGATAACTTGAGAGACCACAGGCGTCTCAGCGAACGTGACCGTGCCGGGTAAGTACCAGGTCTTCTTCGAGGTCCAGACCGGCGATCCTTGATATGTTTCCGGCGAAGATTTTTCCCGATCTGCCGCACTAATATCGAGTTCTTCGACGATGCGGATCATTTCCGGGATGAAGAGTGGCTCGCCTTCCGGGTCGAATGGGCGGTCGCTGGCGAAGACAACCCGTTCCGCACCGAAGAATTTCAAGCCACAACGCGTACCGATTGCCGAGCCCGAGAGTGCGGTGTCTGCATAGAATTCCCGGAAGTAATCGATCGGTTCGCGCTTCAAGCGGTCGACGAGGCTCGAGTAGGCGGGGTCGTCGGTGCGGCTTCCGAACTGGTCCGCCCAGCCCAGTCGATGCGTCCTTCCATGTAAGGAATCATGGCGCCCATATGGTGGGTGATGATGTTCAGACCCGGGTGACGGTCAAAGAGTCCGGAAAACACCATCCGCGCCAGAGCTGATCGTGAGGACTCTGACAGCAACTACGATGACAGCGAGCAGGATTATGCCCCGATGGATGACCTTGATCCTTCCGATTACCTTAGACTCCGTCTGGAATCTCGGGTGCGGGGTGTCTCCATTAAGGTCGTGCCTATCGCGATCTACGTATGACCCCGAACTGACATAACGATTGTCAGCTGTGTTCGGTCTCCATAGACGCAGGTTTTGAAGGGCCCGTCGGGCGCCATCAACATCCTCATGCGGGGGTCGGCACAGGGCACGATCGGTGAGGTTCGGCTAACGCGGAATCAAGAATCCCTCTACCGCGGTCCGGCTAAATCGAGGAAGCACTTTGATGTTGGAACGCCAAGAGGCCATCCCGTCGTCTATTTGCAGCTGCCGCATTGTGCCAATTGTCGTGGTTACCGGGGGAGACTATGAGAGTCCTGTTCTTCTCTGCCAGTAGCTGATTGAGTCTTTTCTCATGGTGGCCACGCTAGTCGAGGCCGCAGTCACCACATGGAGCATCGTCCTTGCACCCGCGTTCGCCGCTGCGTCGATGCAGCCTAGCGCCTAACCTCGATGCGCATGCCAGTCGCCAAAACAGCGATGGGCCGAGTCATTGTCGTCATGGTGTAAAGCCTGCAAGTAAGCATAATTCGTGGAACATCCTCGGAAACCGTCTCCCAATGAACGGCCGTTTCTCGAGAAGATCACGTCAAGAAGCCTCGGAGTGTGGGAAGTGGTGCTGACGCGCGTCGCCGACGCCCAGCGGTACACGTCTTTCTCTACGTATCACTGACGCGATAACGAAGATATGTACTCTTCCTCTGTTGGCGGGAGAGAACATTTCGAGCGCTTTCGTGGTGCCTACTGTTGCCTCCTGCATTGACTTGGTGGTCCACTGTGTCCGCGAGCGTTCCGGGCAACGCCGTGTAACGGAAATCGTTGCCCTGGGCCGAAGGGTCGAGAACGGCGTGATTGAGACGTCGACCGTGTTCAAACGGGTCGATGGCGAGCTGCGGGTCACGGCCTCGACGATGCCGGCCGAGGAAAAATTCGCGTCTGCCGGTTATACCGTCGCTTCACTCCTCAATCAGTCATGACCGTTGCAGTCGGTGTTGCACTTGGAGCGGGACTGTTTCTGATCTGGTGGTCAATGTGGGTCGTGCCCCCGCGTTCCCAGAAGACCAAGCAGCGCAAGGCAAAGGTGGAAGAACTCCTCCTGCGGGCTGGAGTGGAGCGGGTGTCAGCTGGCGGCCTGTTCGCGGCCAGTGGAGTCGCCGGATTGTTTGTGTTTCTTGTTGTGTTCGTCTTCACCGGAACACCGGCCATTGCGGTCTGCTTTGCCCTCTTCGGTGGGTTGTCACCTGTGATGGTGGTGCGGTGGCGCGCACGCAAACGCACAGCGTCACTGAGGGAACTATGGCCTGATGTCGTTGACCACCTGCGGTCCGCGATCAGGGCCGGTCTGTCTCTCCCCGAAGCGCTGATGCAGCTTGGCGTGAAGGGGCCGGAGGAATTGCGGCCGGCTTTTCTTGAGTTCGCCGCTGACTATAGGTCCGGCGGACAGTTCGATCATTCGCTGGACCGGCTGAAGGATCGCCTGGCGGACCCGGTGGCGGACCGGATCATGGAAGCACTGCGCCTTACCCGCGAAGTCGGTGGCACCGACTTGGGAAGACTGCTCGGCACACTGGCGGAATTTCTGCGGGACAGCGCACGCACCCGGAGTGAACTGGAAGCCCGTCAGTCGTGGACAGTCAATGCTGCCCGTCTTGCTGTGGCGGCGCCGTGGATCGTGCTCGCCCTGCTTTCAACCCGCCAGGAGGCCGTCGCTGCCTACAACACCGCGGGCGGTGCAATAGTGCTTGTCGGCGGACTGCTGGTATCGGCGTTCTGCTACTGGGCGATGCTGCGCATTGGTGCACTTCCCGATGACGAGCGGGTGCTTCGCTGATGGCCGCGCTCTCCCTTGCTGCCCTCGTCGGTGCGTGTCTCGGCTCGGGATTGTGGCTTATCCTCGTTCGGCTGCCGGTGATGCGCCAGCCCCGATTCGCTGAGCGCATCGCTCCTCAGCTGAAGTCGGTCGACGTAAGCTCCAGGCTCCTCCACGCACAGGCAGTGGCGCCCTTTGGGCCCCTGGAACGCATCATCCGACCGGTCGCCCGCGACGCCGTCACCTGGCTCAATAAGTTCAGCCCTGCCTCATCCGTTCTCGCGCGAAGGCTGGAGCAGGCAGGAAGAACACAAACCGTCCTCGACTTCCGTGCTGAGCAGATCATTTGGGGGAGCGTCGGGCTTGCCGCATCAACAACCATCATCCTGACCCTCGCAGCTTCAGGAAGCTTCAACCCGATGCTGGCCGTTCTCATTGTGTTCGGCAGCTCTGCCGGCGGCTATTTGCTCCGGGACTACCTGTTGGGCGCCGAGATAAGGAAACGGGAAAGCCGCATCCTGGCGGAGTTTCCGAGCCTCGCCGAGCTGATGGCCCTTGCCGTGAGTGCGGGGGAGAGCGCTACCGGAGCACTCGAGCGCATCTGCAGGACAGGGCACGGCGAACTCACCAAGGAATTCGCCCGGGTCCTCGCCGAGACGCGAGCCGGAACGCCGTTGTTGCAGTCCCTCCAGCACTTTTCCAACCGTACGCAGCTGGCGCCGCTCGTGCGGTTCATCGACGGCATCAGCGTTGCGGTTGAGCGTGGTACACCGCTCGCCGACGTCCTCCGCGCGCAGGCACAGGACGTACGAGACATGTCCAAACGGGAATTGATGGAGTCCGCCGGACGCAAGGAAATCGCCATGATGGTGCCTCTGGTGTTCGGCGTTTTGCCGCTAACTGTACTTTTTGCCGTTTACCCCGGCATCGCCCTGATCAACCTTGGACTCTAACCACGCAACGTACCTTCGACTCCCTACGAAAACAACACACGAAAGAGAGGAATCCAGCATGCGTAACCGCCTCATCGCAAGCTTCCTGTTCACGACCGCCGTTCTACGAATTCATGTGGCCGTCCCTTGGTCAGAGGACCATCCCGAGCGCGGAGATGTCCCTGGTTGGGTGATGATCACGCTAATGTCTGCTGTCCTGGTGGCAGGGCTCCTGGCGATTGCCTCCCCAGCTCTGGAGGGACTGTTCAACGAAGCGATCAGTCGCGTAAGCCGATAGGGCGGTGATTCACCGGCCCCAACGCACAACGCCCCGCCATGGGTTCGCGGATGAACGCGGCGCTGCGACTGTCGACTTCGCGCTCATTGGTGGGCTGGTGACGGTACTCTTCATCGCTATCGTGCAGCTCACGCTTGTCCTTCACGTGCGAAACACCCTGATCGACGCGGCTTCCTCCGGCGCTCGTTACGGAACCCTGGCCGACCGTTCGCCCGCCGACGCTGCTGCCCGTACGAGTTCCCTGATCGCAGACGCGATCAACAGCACGTATGCGCAGGACGTATCGGTGAGGCAGATCAACCGAGGAGGGGTGGTCGTGCTGCAGGTAACCGTCCGGGCCCCTATACCAGTGATCGGATTTATCGGTCCGAGCGGAACCATGGAGGTGACGGGTCATTCTGCGCTCCCTTCCTGAGCATGTCCGCGCTGCTGCCAAATCCGACGACGACGGCGGCAGCGCGGTCCTCGAGTTCACCTTCCTTGGACTGCTCCTCCTGGTTCCGGTCGTTTACCTTGTCCTGACGGTGGGTGCCGTGCAGGGGGCATCCTTCGCCGTAGTCGGTGCTGCCGACCAGGCGGCGAAAGTGTTTGTGGACTCGGCGACAACCGAAGAGGCCTACGCCCGTGCGCAGCAGGCAGTCGAGCTTGCGGTGACTGATTTTGGCTTCCCGTCCGAGGATGCGGAGATCGCGATTACCTGCGGCGGCGCCTGTCTCGAACCAGGATCGAGTGTTACCGTCGCCGTTGACTTGAGCGTTCCCCTCCCGCTGATTCCCACCATGCCGGGCTTGAATACGTCGGCCGCGACGGTTGATTCGAGCGCCACCCAACTCGTGGAGCGATTCGGATGATGGCGGCCCGCCCAGGCGGCGACGACCGTCCCGCCGACGAAGAGGGTCAGATCACGGTACTGATCATCGGCTACATCCTGCTCTCGCTGCTGGTTGTTGCGGTGGTCACTGCTGTCTCCGCCGTTTACATCGAGCACAAGAAGCTGCTGTCGGTAGCGGACGGAGCGGCGCTCAGTGCAGCCGACACGTTCTCGGTAGCCTCCATCGACGCGGACGGGGGCGAGCCGGCCCCCACACTCGATTCCGAATCCGTTTCACGGACGGCCGCCGCTTACCTTGAGCGCTCCGGCGCTCTTCCGCGCTTCAACGGGCTTGCCCTGGATTCCGCAACAGGAGCCCCGGACTCCCGAACCGTACGGGTGGTTCTCACTGCGGTTGTTCATCCCCCGATCGTGAATTTCCTGGTTCCCGCCGGCATCCCGATTGCCGCGACGGCCGACGCACGGGCAGACCTGACACGGTAACTGTGCCGGCAGGACCATGACGTAGTCTTGAAACACCATGGCAGATATTGATTTTTCCGCGGAGATCCGCGCCCTCCGAGCAAAATACGACTCCATCGTGGCCGTAACCGACGTCGAAGCGATCCGAGCAGAAATTGCCGAACTCAGCGAGCAGGCAGGGGAACCGAACCTGTGGGATGACCCCTCCGCTGCTCAGCAGATTACGTCACGCCTCTCCCACAAGCAGACCGAAATCGCGCGGATCCAAAAGCTGGCTGCCCGCATCGACGACCTGGAAGTCCTGGTCGAACTCGCGGCGGATGAGGACGACGAAGATTCCCGCGCCGAGTCCGTCAAGGAACTCACCTCCCTGAGCAGGGCCCTCGATGAACTCGAAGTCGTAACCCTGCTCGCCGGTGAGTGGGACGAGCGCGAGGCAGTTGTCACCATACGTTCCGGTGCCGGGGGAGTGGACGCCGCTGACTTCGCCGAGATGCTCCTGCGCATGTATCTGCGTTGGGCCGAACGCCGCGGGTATCCCACGCAGGTGCTGGACACCTCGTATGCGGAAGAAGCCGGCTTGAAGTCAGCGACGTTCGAGGTCAAGTCTCCCTACGCCTTCGGAACTCTCTCAGTCGAAGCGGGCACCCATCGACTGGTGAGAATCAGCCCCTTCGACAACCAGGGCAGGCGCCAGACGTCCTTCGCGGCGGTCGAGGTCATACCGCTCATCGAGCAGACGGACTCCATCGAAATCCCCGACAACGAGATCCGCGTGGATGTTTTCCGCTCCTCCGGCCCGGGTGGCCAATCGGTCAACACCACGGACTCGGCCGTGCGGCTGACCCACATCCCCACGGGCATTGTCGTCTCGATGCAGAACGAGAAGTCCCAGATCCAGAACCGGGCCGCCGCGCTTCGGGTCCTTCAGTCGCGGCTCCTGCTGCTCAAGAAGGAGCAAGAGGACGCCGAGAAGAAGGCACACGCGGGCGACGTCAAGGCATCCTGGGGAGATCAGATGCGGTCCTACGTGCTGAACCCGTACCAGATGGTAAAGGACCTGCGTACCGAGCATGAGGTGGGCAACACGTCTGCGGTGTTCGACGGTGAGATCGATGACTTCATCGACGCGGGCATCCGCTGGCGCGCCAACAACCGCAACAGCGACGACTGATCGCGGCTTCGGGGGCGCCGGTGATAGATCGCGACACACCGCCCCCATGCCGCGCCGTTGCGTCGGCGGGCTGCCTATAGTCAGAGGAAGCTGGGTGCTTGCTTCCTCCACCCATGCCCGAGCACAGGCAGAAGGATGTGGGCGCAGAAAAATCATGATCAGATTCGAGCAAGTCACCAAGGTGTACGACCAAAAGTCGAAGCCGGCCCTTGAAGGTGTCACCCTGGATGTTGACCGGGGTGAGTTTGTCTTTCTGGTCGGCGCTTCCGGTTCCGGCAAGTCGACGTTCATCCGGCTGGTGCTCAAGGAGGATCGGCCCAGCCGCGGCGCGGTGTACGTAGCAGGGCAGAACGTTGCCAACATCCCGAGCTGGCGTGTTCCGAAGCTCAGGCGCGGCATCGGCGTCGTCTTCCAGGACTTCCGGCTTCTGCCGAACAAATCAGTCTTCGCCAATGTCGCCTTCGCGATGCAGGTCATCGGAAAAAGCCGGGCGGTCATCCGCGAAACGGTTCCGGAGGTACTGAAAACTGTCGGCCTGGAGGGCAAGAACAACCGCATGCCCCATGAACTCTCCGGCGGTGAGCAGCAGCGCGTGGCTATTGCGCGCGCGATTGTGAACAAGCCGGGCATCCTGCTCGCTGACGAGCCAACGGGAAACCTGGATCCCACCACGTCATTGGGAATCATGAAGGTGCTCGACAAGATCAACCAGAACGGCACCACAGTGGTGATGGCAACGCACGACGACGACATCGTCAACACCATGCGCAAACGGGTCGTTGAGCTCCGGGACGGCTCAGTAGTCCGTGATGACGCGCAGGGCATCTACATCGGATCAACGACGACGGCGGCGGCCGCCGGATGAGGTTTGCGTTCGTTCTCGGCGAGATCGCCTCAGGCATGCGGCGAAACCTCGTGATGGTGGTGTCGGTTGTGCTCGTCACCTTCATCTCGCTCACCTTCGTCGGGGCGGCCGGTCTCCTGCAGCTTCAGATAAACCAGATGAAGGGGTATTGGTATGACCGCGTGCAGGTTGCCGTATTCCTGTGCGTCGAAAACTCCACCTCCGAAAGCTGCGCATCAGGGCCGGTCACCGATGAACAACGGAGTGCTGTCGAGGCGAAACTCAAATCGCCGGAGCTCAGCACCTACGTGGACACGGTGGGGTACGAGTCGCAGGACCAGGCTCTGGTCCACTTCCGAGAGCAACTCGCGAACTCGCCCATCGTGGAGGCAATCACTGCCGACCAGCTTCCCGAATCCTTCCGCGTGGGTCTGGTGGATCCCGAAAAGTACGAGGTGATCAGCGAGGCTTTCTCCTCGGAGCCCGGCGTGGATATTGTCAGCGATCAGCGCGAGTACCTCGAAGAGATTTTCGGTTACATCAATATCGCATCGCTCGTCGCATTGGGGATTGCCGTCGTCATGAGCGTGGGCGCCATCCTGCTCGTTGCAACAACCATCCGCCTTTCTGCCTTCAGCCGGAGACGGGAGACGGGCATCATGCGCCTGGTCGGCGCCAGTAAGGCGATCATTCAGCTCCCCTTTATTCTCGAGGGCGTCATCGCAGCTATTTTGGGTGCAGCTATCGCTTCCGGGACGCTGTGGGCTGTGCTCCGTTACGGCGGGGAGTGGCTTGCACGCGAATACCCGCAAATGGGCTTCATCTCCACGCAGGAACTCCTGCTGGTGGTTCCCGCGCTGTTCCTTCTGGGCGCACTCCTGGCGGGCGCTTCGTCCCTCCTGACCCTCAGACGTTACTTGAAGGTTTAGGGTAGGTAATCGTGAGAACTGAGACCATATGCGCAGCGTAACCTCCTGTGAGCTTCGACAGCTTCGCCGTTCCGTTGGCGTAAGAACGCTTACTGCCCTGTCGCTGGCCACCGTGGCAGCGCTCACGATGACGCTGAGCGGCCCCGTCCACGCGGATGAGCTCAAAGACCGCAAGTCGGCTCTGGAGAAGCAGATTGAGGAAGTTCAGCAGTCGATTGAATACCTCGACTCGGACATTGCAGAGACGATCGCGCAGCTGAAGGTCTACCAGGGCCAGCTGCCTGGTGCGCAACAGTCACTCGCCGACGCGCAGGGCCGCGTCGAAGCAGCGACCGGTGAGGTTAACGCGCTGGCCCAACGTGTGCAGTTGGCGCAGGAAACCAAGAACAAGATCACCGAGCAGCTGAAGCAGGACGAAGCCGAGATGGCTGAGACCCGCAAGGTGATCGGTCAGATCGCGACCCAGGCCTACAAAAGCGGCGGTGTCCCCACCGGCCTCTCGCTAATGCTCGGCAGCAAAGGCTCCGACGGCTTCGCGTCCATGGAGTTGGTGGAGCAGGCACTCCGTAACCAGAATTCCGCCCTTGAACGACTGGCCCAGCAGAACGCGACCAACGTGAACTCGCAGGCGCGCCTCGTCGCGGTTGAAGAGGAAATCGTTGACCTGAAAGCCAAGGCGGACGCCGCCCTCGCCGCTGAGCAGGTTGCCCGCGATGAAGCTGCGGCCGAAAAGGCCAAGGTCGACAAACTCATCTCTGATACGTCAACTCTCTCTGACAAGCTGCAGAAGCAGAAGCCGGTGATCGAAGCGAAGCTCGCCAAGGTCGAGGACGCGCACCAGCAGGTCGTTGTCGACATTGCCGAACGCCAGCGCAAGCTGATCGAAGAGGCACGCAAGCGGGAAGGAGCACGGCTGAAGGCAGAGGCCGAGGAACGGGCACGGATCGAGAACGAGCGTCGCGCGGCTGAAGCGGCTGAGGCCAACCGCCGCGCGGCTGCAGAGGCAGCCGAAGCCAACCGGCGTGCCGCTGAAGCCGCCGCCGCGGCCAACCGGCCCAAACCTGCGCCCGTGGTGGTGCCGGCCCCGGTCGTGCCCAAGCCGGTAGCGCCCGTGATTGTGCCGCCGCCGGCGTCGAGCCCGTCAGCGTTCGCGCTGCGGTCCCCGGTAAGCGGGCCCATCACGTCCGGTTACGGCTGGCGTCCCACGCCGCTCGGAACTATCGACTTCAACGGCTCCGGTGGCTACACCCACACCGGGATCGACTACGGAGTAGCCTGCGGAACGCCGCTGTACGCTCCCGCGGCAGGTGAAGTCTGGTACGCAGACGTCAACGCTCTCCCAGGGGCAGGTAACCGGATCGTGCTGAATCACGGCGTCGTCGGCGGCAATGCGCTGGCCACCAACTTCTACCACCTCTCGAGCTATCTCGTGGGACCGGGACAGCGCGTAAGCGCGGGCCAGCTGATCGGGTACACCGGCACTACGGGCAACTCAACAGGCTGTCACCTGCACTTCGAGACGGTTCTCAACGGCAGCTTGGTCGATCCGATGGGGCTCCTCTAGCGCCCGATGCTGAAGCTCACGCTCCATGAACAGCCGCAGACAGCCCGACGCCGTAGACTAGGACGCGTTGTTTGTATTCAGTTCTGAAGCGCACCGCACTATTGAAGGAGTTGAACCGTGCCCAAGGAAAGTGGCCGTCAGGTAGTGGCCACCAATCGGAAGGCCCGGCATGACTACCAGGTGCTGGACACCTATGAGGCTGGAATCGCACTGCAGGGCACCGAGGTGAAGTCACTTCGCGCGGGCCGGGCGTCACTGGTGGACGGGTTCGCAATCTTTTACAACGATGAACTCTGGCTTGAGGGAATCCACATCCCGGAGTATTCGCAGGGCAGCTGGACCAACCATGCCGCGCGCCGTCGTCGTAAGCTGCTCCTGCATCGCGAGGAGCTCACCAAAATCTCCCACAAGATCCGGGAAAGCGGCTTCACCATCGTTCCGTTGCAGCTGTACTTCCTCAACGGGCGCGCGAAAGTGGAGATCGCCATTGCCCGCGGTAAGCGGGACTATGACAAGCGCCAGACCCTGCGGGAGCAACAGGACAACCGCGAAGCGCAACGGGCCATGCGAGAGCGGAACCTCGGCGCATGAGCGACGTTTTCTGGGATGCGCAGGAACCCGACGACGTCGAAGAAGAATCGGAACTCAGGTACAAGCGCCCCTGGTGGGTGACGATCGGTGCCATCGTCAACCTGCTGTTGCTGTTCGCAGTGGTTCCGGCTGGATTCCTGGCGTTGATCCCTTTCTTCTTCCTGATCTATGTCTTCTTCGCGCAGATTCTTGTCTGGATCTCTCCGGTCTTGGTCCTGCTCAACATCGCCGTCTTCTGGTGGAGTTTTCGGCGCAAGCAGGCCGCGACGACCGCGCTGGCAGCCTTGGGACTGGCTTTTGTGGCCGTGTCGTTTGTCGTCTTGATGCTGTGGCAGGCCCAGATCGTCATCCTTGGGATCAGGTTCTAGCAGCGGGCATCGGGGCTCGAAGCCGCTAGGGAATCATTCCGGGCCCGGGTGCGTTAGAATGGATAACCCGGAGCAATCCGGGAACAGCAACGTTGATTGGCACGGTTGATTGATCACGCTGATTGATAACTGCATATGGGGATGACAGGTTTCGACGATGTTGGTCGCGACAGGGGAAGCGGGCCGAGGATACAGAGTTATCTCGTAAACGCTCTCTGTAAAACAATAAGTGCCGAACAGAAGCGCACTGACTTCGCTCTCGCTGCCTAAGCAGCGGAGCTAGTCCGTCAGCCCGGGTATGCTCTCGACCCGGATCCTGGCGTCATTTAGAGGGCCACTGCTCTTGGTTTTCGTTGCAGGAACCAAGGGGACTCTTATGCAACTGAGCTCGGCAGCCACTTGTTTGCATGATGGCTGGAGCTGAGAAAAACCGACGCAAACTGCGCCCGGAGAAGCCCTGACTAAACTGCATCGGACGCGGGTTCAATTCCCGCCATCTCCACTGACGAAGCCCCGGTTCGCCGGGGCTTTTTCTATGTCCGCCTCAGTTTTATCCCGTGAAGACCGGCAAGTTATGCACAGGACTGCCCCCGCGGTGAGTCGATTTCTGTACCGTAGACTTCATCGCCGCTCCCTTCCACAACCTTCAGGACTCTGCATGCCCTTTCTGCGTCCCGGCTTCCGTGCTCTGCTTCCAGCCGCCATTACGACGGCGGTGTGCGGCACTCTGCTGGCGGCACCTCCGGTCCACGCGACTTCCACTCCGACCCAGGTCATTTCCGACGACGTAGTGACAGGCCCCCTCAGAGCAGACTCGGACACGATGCAGTCCACGGACCGCTTCATCGTCAAGTTCGGGGAAGGCGCAGCCGCGGAGCCGGGCAACCGGGGCAACGCCTACGGCCGACTAGCAAAGGAGCTCGGAATCTCGGTCAAGGAATTGCGGGAAACGGTGGGCGGTGCGGTGGTGGTCCAAGCTGCCGGTGAAGTGTCGGCGCAGGGTGCGGATAACGTCGTCGCGTTCCTCAATGCCCATCCTGACGTGGAGTACGCCGAAGAGGACGTGCTCATGCGTCCGCTGGCCACGGTCAATGACCAGCTATACCAGTACCAGTGGAACCTGTATGAGGAGGCCGGGGGCCTTCGGGTCCCGGAAGCGTGGACGCGTTCCATCGGTACTGGCCAGACCATAGCCATCCTTGATACCGGCCACACGCCGCACAGTGACCTGGCGCGCAACAGCCTTGCCGGCTATGACTTCGTTGCCGATCCGTTCATTGCGCTCGACGGCAACGGCCGCGACCCCGATCCCAGCGACCCGGGCGATGCCTGCCTCATCCCGAAACCCGGGGAGGAACCGACGAACTCTTCCTGGCACGGCACTCACGTGGCGGGAATCGTGGCGGCCGAGGCGAACAACAGCAGGGGAGTGGCGGGGGTGGCGTACGGGGCAAAGCTCCTGCCGCTTCGCGTGATGGGAGCTTGCGGAGGGTTCCTGAGCGACACCGTCGACGCGCTCACCTGGGCAGCTGGGGGAACCGTGAAGGGTGTTCCGGCGAACACCACTCCGGCGCGGATCATCAACATGAGCCTTGGATCTGAGGAAGCGTGCGGTCCCACTTTGCAATCGGCCATCGATTCTGCGGTGCAACGAGGGTCCGTCGTCATCGCTGCTGCCGGCAATGAGGCACAACCCGCAGCGAAGGTTGCGCCTGCAAACTGCGCGAACGTAGTGACGGTTGGAGCCAGCAGCCGGCTGGGAAACATCGCCAGCTACAGCAATTACGGACCCGAAGTAGACGTCATCGCACCGGGTGGAGACGGTAGCACCGGATCACAGAACATTCTGTCCACGTCCAATATCGGACAGATCGATCCGTCCGGCGAGACGTACCGGTACATGCAGGGTACTTCCATGGCCGCACCCCACGTCGCCGGAGTTGCCGCTTTGATACTTGCGGTCAATCCGGCCCTGAAACCGGCTCACGTCGAGCAGATCCTGCGGGCATCGGCCCGACCACTGGCCGGGAAGTGCACCGCGGGGTGCGGCGCCGGCATCGTCGACGCGGGTGCTGCACTCAGGCAGGCTGCAGGCGTAACCTATTCGCCGTCTCTCCATAGCCCTGCCGATGTGGTCGCCGCAGATTCCGCCGGCACGCTCTGGGCGTACCCGTCGAACGGCACGGGCGGTTTCCTGCGGCGGGTGAGCATCGGCAGCGGATGGGCATCCCTGAAGACCGGTTTTGTCACCGACTGGAACCAGGACGGTGTACTGGACATCATCGCCCAGTGGAAGGACGGACGGCTGGCGTACTACGCAGGGAAGTACGAGGGAGGGTTCGCGCCGGCCCAGTCCATCGGACATGGCTGGGGTGGCTACTTCCTGACTGTGGGAAAGTGGCGTTCCGGAGACCTGTACCCCGGGATCGTCGCTACGGATCCCAACGGTGCGCTGTGGTTTTACGGAAACGCCGCCGGCGCTGGCCTGAGCCCGCGGACCGGCATCGGTACAGGCTGGCGTGGCCTGTACCTGACGATGACCGATTTCGACGGCGACTCCCGCATGGACATCCTCGCGAAGAAATCTGACGGGAAGCTTGTCCAGTACCGCTCGGACGGAAGCGGGCGCTTCCTGCCGGAGGCACGCAAGACGGTTGGCAGCGGGTGGCAGATCATCGACTCGGTGACTGACCTGCCTGGCTTCAGCGGGATCGGTCAACAGGGCTTGATGACCCGGCTCACCGACGGCAGACTCGCTTACTATCCGTTCGCCGGCGGGCGCTGGGGCAGCCGCTCCGTCATCGGGTCCGGATGGAGCAGCTACAACCTCTTCCGCTGATTGCGGCCATGCCGGCCTACCGGGAAACACGCGAACGTAGACTGTCCGTGTGAGCTGGATGAATGACCGCCCGTCGTGGTTGCCTCCGTTGCCGCCTCCACACCGGGGCCGGGCATTGATCACGATCGGTCTTGTGCTCGTCGTGGGCACGTTCATCTACTTTTTCGTGATGAGTTACCTGGGCGGTACGCACACCCTGTACACGTTGCTTCCGCTCGCCATCGGGCTGCTTTGCCTGATCGTGGGACTCACCAGACGAAACGAGGGACGATAGCTAGCGGGTTCGCCCCAGTATCGAGCTCTGGATAGCAACGGCCGCCGCTCCTCGTGCCCATTGGGCGAAGTCGCTCGGCTCACGCACCAGCCGCACCGGTGCGGCTTCGGGATCCCTGTGGTCAAGAATCGACGCTGTGATCTCCTCGGATGCGACGTCCGCCAGAGCGACGCCTTCGCCGGACAGGATCACGAGGTTCACCATGGTGAGATTGGCGACGGCGGCAACGAGAGTGCCAAGCGCGGTACCTGCGCTCTTCACCACCAGGGACGCCAGCCTGTCGCCGCCGTCCACCAGTTCAAGGATTTCTTCGTAGCTGCAGTCCTTGCCGGCGGCCATCCGGAACTGGCCGCGAATGCCTGCCACGGTCAGCACGGCGTCTGCGCATCCCCGGTGCCCCTCCCGGCACAGCGGTCCGGATGGAGCTACCGGATAGTGCCCCACCACCCCGAGCCCGGTATCCATCGGAGCGATGACGCGATCATTGATGACCAGGCCATAACCCACGCCGGCGCCGATGGTGAGCACCGCGAAACTGTTGATCCCCCTGCCCGCGCCGAACCATTGTTCGCCCACGGTGAGGGCAACGACGTCGTTCTCTACGGTGACCGGCATACCGGTGCGTTCCTGGACGAGGCCGCCCAGCGGTACGTTGCGCCAGTGCAGGAACGGCGCGCGCGGCACCGTGCCGTCGTTGCTTACCTTGCCGCCGATGCTGATGCCGATTCCATCGACCGCATCACCGTCGGCCAGCCTGTCGACGACGGCGGCAACCGCGTTCACGACGTCATCAACAGCCTCGCTGCCGAGCGGCTCCTGCGCTGTGTCGATGGGTTGGCATCTCAGGTCCGTCGCTACCCCGCAGGCAGCATCGCCGGTCAGCTTGATTCCGATGAACCTGTGCGTTCCGCCCGGCACTTCGAGGGGCCTGGTTGGCCGGCCGACGCCGCCTTCAAGAACCTCGCGCCCCTCCTGCAGGATGCCGGCCTCGATCAGTGGCTTACTCAGACGGGTGAGGCTCGCGACCGAGAGTCCGAGGCGCCGGGACAGTTCTCCCCGGGACAGCGGACCGCCGATCAGGACCTCCCTCGCGAGCAGGCGGGAAGGACTGTCGGGAGAGAGGGACGCGACCATGTTCACGGCGTTCCTTCCATCGCGTTACTACTTTCACTGTGAAAGATATTACGGCCAACTGTAGCGATAAGAAGCGCGCCTCACGTGAGTTCGGAGTCAATTGACGGCCGGTTAGTTCTACGGTAAAACTATTGAATGCATCAGCCAGGCACTCTCCACCTGTCCCGCGCCGACACCAGCGTGCTTGTCGACACCACCACCGCCGGATTTCCCACCATCCTCTATTGGGGGCCGGCTCTTGGGGAGATACCGGCCTTCGAGCTTGAGTCCCTGACGGCCGCGTCCGTCCCGCAGCGTGTATCCGGCAGCATTGATGAACCCGCCCGCCTCTCCCTGGTTCCGCTGGAGGCCTACGGCTGGCAGGGCACCCCGGCGTTCACAGGCCACCGCCGCGGACGTTTCCTCACGCCTGCCTTTCAGGTCGCAGAGCTTGATGCCGATGACCACCAGCTGAGGGTGACAGCCCACGACGACGACGCCGACCTCACCCTGACGGTGCGGCTCACCCTGACTGCGGCCGGCCTTCTCCACCAGCGGGTGGCCGTCACGAACACCGGAACCGAAGAGTACGAAGTGCGTTCCCTCTTCGCGGTTTTCCCGCTTCCCGCGAGCGTCCAGGAGGTCCTTGATCACACCGGCCGTCACCTGCGCGAGCGCTCACCCCAACGCCATAACCTCACCACAGGCTCCTATCACCGCGAGAGCAGGCGGGGCCGTCCCGGTGCTGACGCCACCGTGCTGATGGCCGCGGGGGAGACGGCGTTCGGCTTCGAGCGGGGTCTGGTTCACGCTGTGCATGCGGCCTGGAGCGGAAACCACCAGTACATCGCGGAGCAGACGCCCTCCGGGGAGAAGTTCCTTGCATGCGGTGAGCTGTTGCTGCCCCAGGAGATGACTCTCGCTCCCGGAGCGACCTACACCTCGCCGGACGCCTTTGGCTCCTGGGGTGACGGGCTGAACGAACTTGCGTCCCGCTTCCACTGCGAGTTCAGAAACCGGCCCGAACACCCGGTACGGCCGCGACCGGTCACTCTCAACACCTGGGAAGCCGTCTACTTTAACCACAACCTGTCCACCCTGAAAGCGCTGGCTGACAGGGCAGCCCAGGCTGGGATTGAACGGTACGTACTCGATGACGGGTGGTTCACGGGTCGTCGGAATGACACCGCGGGGCTGGGGGACTGGTTTGTTGACGAGAAAGTATGGCCGGAGGGTCTCACGCCACTTATTGAGCATGTGAACGCCCTGGGGATGGAGTTCGGTCTCTGGTTCGAACCTGAAATGGTCAACCCGGACTCGAAGCTTGCCCGCAACCATCCCGAGTGGATCGTTCAGTCGCCGGGCAGGCTTCCCGTGGCAGCCCGGCAGCAGCAGGTGCTCAACCTCGCGAACCCTGACGCGTATAACTACATCCTGACGTGCATCGATGACGTCCTCAACGCAAACAACATCGCGTACATCAAGTGGGATCACAACCGCGACCTGCTGGAGGCCAGCGACGCAACCAGCGGTGCCGCCGTCGTGCATTCCAATGTCGAGGCGGTCTACCGGCTGATGGCCGAGCTGAAGGAGCGCCACCCGGGGCTGGAGATCGAGTCCTGTGCCTCCGGCGGCGCGCGGGTGGACATGGGAATTCTGCGTCATACTGACCGCATCTGGACCAGTGACTGCATCGACCCCATCGAACGGCTGGTGAACCAGAAGCACACCGGGCTGCTTGTTCCACCGGAACTGATGGGCATGCACGTGGGCGGTCCCCGTTCCCACTCCACCGGCCGCACCCACACGCTGTCATTCCGTGCCGCTACCGCCATCTTCGGTCACTTCGGCGTCGAATGGGACATCTCCGGGCTCAATGACGATGAGCTGGACCAACTCGGTTCCTGGGTTCAGCTGCACAAACATTGGCGGGATGTCCTTCATAACGGGATCACCGTGCACGCGGACCTGCCGGACCCCTCAATGGACCTACGGGGCATTGTCGCCCGCGACCGGCAGAGCGCGTTGTACGGCTATTCGCTCACAGGATCCAGCGCGTCCTACCCGCCCGGGAGGATCACCTTCCCCGGCCTGCATCCCGCGAGGACGTACACCATCGCACCGGCATCCTTCGAC
The DNA here is from genome assembly GCF_059089725.1 of Arthrobacter sp. M71 S08. Classification (NCBI taxonomy): domain Bacteria; kingdom Bacillati; phylum Actinomycetota; class Actinomycetes; order Micrococcales; family Micrococcaceae; genus Arthrobacter; species Arthrobacter sp. M71 S08. The sequence goes on from NZ_JBNHEY010000005.1 coordinate 113,710, forward strand.
TATGCAGACCAGGGCCAATCCGCCCTGGCCTGGGCGGAAGCAGCGCGTTCCGGGACACCCATTGCGATGAGCGGCCGACTCCTGGGCGCACTCGGCGTGCAGGCGCCGGTGCTCTTCCCCGAACAGTCTGTTCTGATCGAAGTCCGGGCGCACCCAGCATAGGGAGATTGCTTCTGGTGTACCTTTTGGCCCAGCGATGGGTAGTCTCGGGCGTGACGAGAGGATCAACCATATGAGCCCCAGTACCGAAAACGCAGCTGCCGACCCCGCCTGGTGGACGAGCGCCGTTGTCTACCAGGTCTACCCCCGCAGCTTTGCCGACTCCGACGGCGACGGCGTCGGTGACCTCGGCGGGATCATCGGCAAGCTCGATCACCTCGAGGAACTCGGGGTGGACGTGGTGTGGCTGTCCCCGATCTACTCCTCGCCGCAGCACGACAACGGCTACGACATCAGCGATTACCGACAGATCGATCCGACCTTCGGCACCCTTGAGCAGTTTGCTGAACTCCTAGAGGGCGTACACCGACGGGGGATGAAGCTGCTTATGGACCTCGTGGTCAACCACACGTCCAGCCAGCATCCCTGGTTTGTGGAATCCGCGTCGTCGACCAACAATCCCAAACGGGACTGGTACTGGTGGCGGGATGCCCGCGAGGGCTTCGAAGCCGGAGAGAAGGGTGCCGAGCCCACCAACTGGGGTTCAGCATTTAGCGGTCCGAGCTGGACACTGGACCGCACCACCAGTCAGTACTACCTGCACCTGTTCGCACCCGAGCAGCCGGACCTCAACTGGGAGAACCCCGAGGTGCGCCGGGCGGTCTACGAGATGATGAATTGGTGGTTGGACCGCGGTGTCGACGGTTTTCGCATGGATGTAATCAATTTCATCTCCAAGGACCCCGCCCTGCCTGACGGGCCGTTACCGAACGGAAAGTTGTGGGGCGACGGCTCACGGTATTTCGTCTCGGGTCCGCGGATTCATGAATACCTTCACGAGATGCACCGCGAGGTTTTCGATGGTCGCGAGTCAGATCTGATCACGGTTGGTGAGATGCCCGGTGTCACCATCGACGAGGCGAAGCTCTTCACGGATCCCGCCCGGCGTGAAGTGGACATGGTGTTCCAGTTCGAGCACGTTGGTCTCGACCACGGCGAGGGCGGCAAGTGGGATTACAAGGGACTGGACCTACGCGACCTGAAGACCTCGTGGAACAGGTGGCAGAAGGGTCTGGCCGAAACGGGCTGGAACAGCCTGTACCTGAACAACCACGATCAGCCCCGGGTGGTCTCCAGGTTCGGCAATGACGGCGCCTACCGGTACGAGTCCGCCACACTTTGGGCCGCGCTGCTCCACCTGCACCGCGGTACGCCGTACGTCTATCAGGGCGAGGAAATCGGCATGACCAATGCCCCCTTCGAGACGGTCGACGACTTCCGCGACGTCGAGTCCATCAATCATTTCTACGAGGCAACAGGGCCGCTGGGACACGATCCCGAAGATGTATTGCGGAACCTGCGCATCATGAGTCGGGACAACGCGCGCACGCCCGTGCAGTGGACGGCGGGAAAGCAGGCTGGGTTCACGAGCGGCACACCGTGGATCGGAGTCAACCCGAACCACACGCTGGTTAATGCCGAGACTGATCGCGCGGCGGAGAAGTCCGTGTTCAAGTTTTACCAACAGCTCATCGAGCTCAGGCACAAGAACGAGACGGTCCGCCTGGGCCGGTTCGCGATGCTCGCCGGGGAACATCGCACTCTGTACGCGTTCACCCGCACGCACCATGCCACGACGCTCCTGGTCCTCGGGAATGTCTCCGGTGACACGCTGGCTCTGCCGGACGATCCATCGCTCGCAGAATCCGCGCGCGGCGGGACGCTGGTCCTTGGCAACTACGACGGGGAGCCCACCCCCGAGCTTCGCCCCTGGGAAGTGCGTATCCTCCAGCTGTGAACCGCCCCTAAATAGCAGGACACACCCCTTATGGCGCGCCAAAAGGGGTATGTCCTGACAGTTCGCGTTTACCGCTCGGCGGTGAGCGTCTCGGTGTAGAGGTCCATCAGTCCGGTTATTCCGCTCTTCTCCATTGCCCGGCGTTGACGGACCGCGCCGGTTCCCCGCTCCCATACCGTCTTCAGGCAGGTCTGAATCCAGTGCGAATCACCGGCGTCGTCCAGTGCGGTGCCGATGTGCTCCAGCAGCCGGTTCATCTGTTCCCGGGCGGGCGTCAGCTTTCCGGTGAGGGGATTGACGACGACGTCGCTCAGTCCCTCCCGCGCCCCCTGCCACTGGGCTGCGTCCAGCAGCTCGGGATCCGGATCAGGGTACGGAGTACCGGCGAGCGCTTCCTCGACCGCCGTAGTGACCAGGCCGCGTACCAGGCCCGCAATCAGCACGGAGTCCTGCGCTTCCAGCTGGGAATCGGCCGTGCGTACCTCAAGGGTGGGGTAGTGGTCTGAAAGCCGCGCCACCCAGGTGAGGACGCCGCGGTCAATGATTACTCCGGTGTCGAGCAACCGCTGGATACGCCGTTCGTAATCTGCGGCATCCGCAAAAATGGGCGGGCAACCCTGCACTGGCCAGCGGCGGTAGTGCACCGTCCGCCAGCTGGCGAATCCGCTGTCCCGGTCCAGCCAGAACGGCGAGTTGGTGCTGAGCGCGGTGATGATCGGAAGCCACGGACGAATCCGATTAAGCGCCTGCACACCGGTCTCCTTGTCCGGAATCCCCACATGCACATGCAGTCCGTTGACGAACTGGTCCGCCACGATTCCCCGGGCGCTCGACTTCAACTCGTAATAGCGCTGCTTGTCCGTGAGCTTGGGATAACCCTCCTCGATGCGCGGCGCGGTTGCCGAGCCGGACGCCCGGACGCCGGACTTCCGCGCCGCGGCTGAAAGCTGCCGCCGGAAGTTCAGGAGCGATTCCTCCGCTTCCGTGAGCGTGTGGCACACCGGTGTCGCCATCTCGATCTGGCAACTCAGCAACTCCCGCTGGATATCTTCACTCTCGACCGTGCCGACGGTTTCCAGCAGCGCCTGGACCTCGGATGCATTGAAGACGGGCAACCCCGATGCCGGATCGAGCAGGAGGTACTCTTCTTCAATTCCCAGCGTGGTCATGGAGGGCCTTCCGATGGAGCGAGCAACTTCCCCCAGTGTAGGCAGACAGCCCGGCGTCCATGGGTGGCGGTGTTACACAGCGGCTGTCGCCAGCAGGCCCAGCCACACTGCCGCGAGCCCGCATCCGAGGTTGGCAATCACATGAACGACGGCGGCGGCCCGCCTCCTGCCCTGCCACAGTGAGACGGCGCCGACCGTGAAGGTGCTGAACGTGGTGAGCCCGCCCGCCAGCCCGGCGGCCAACACCGAATACCACTGGGCATCGATGGCGGAGTTCAGGAGCATGCCCCAGAGAACGCCGATGCCGCCGGACCCCAGGGTATTGACAACCAGTGTGCCGCCGGGGAACGGAGGTTTCGGCGGTACCGGGTGGCGCCGCCGCGCACGCAGCGTTTCAAACGCCCTGTCGATGCCGAAGCGAACCAGCGCACCGACCATGCCGCTGAGGCCGACCACTGCCGCGATGATCACGCCGCTGTCCGCCGTCCGGCCGCGATCCCCGCTGCTGCGGCCGCCATGCCCACCGCGAGGGACCCCGCCAGATATGGCACCTGGAAGCCGGGCTCCGTGACAGTCGTCAGCGTGACCGCCGAGAACGTGGTGAAAGAGCCGAGGATGCCTGGCCCGAGCCCAGCCTGCAGCCATCGGGGTTGCCGCGTGCCGGCGGCCCACAGGGCCGTCAGCCAGCCGAGCAGAAAACTTCCCGCAACGTTGATTCCAAGGGTGGTCCAGGGAAAGGCCGAGGGAGTTTCGGGAAACAGCAGACCGAGCAGATAGCGCGCTTCCGTTCCAACAAACCCGCCGACCGCGACGGCGGCCCATATCTTCCAGCCAATGCGTTCAGAAAGAGCGTGCGGCTGTGCGGTCATAGGACCAAACTACAGCCGGCGTGTTCTCCCACCGATTCCACCCAGATGGACCGGGTGAGCTCGTGGCCGAAGCTGAGATCGCGGGCGCCGCTGCCGGTGCCGACGCGGGCCTGCAGGGGACCGCCGAAAGGAGTCCGCCGCAGCACCGTGACGGGAGAACCGATGCCCACCTCTTCCGCGGCCAGGAATCGCAGGAGCTGCGGGTTCTCATCGCTGATTCTGGTAACCCGTCCCGAGTGTCCGTCGTCGAAGTTGTCCAGGGGGAGCGCGTCCGGAAGGGAAATCGAGCCTGCCGCCGTCGGGATTGGGTCACCGTGCGGGTCCACGGCGGGGAAGCCGAGCCGGGCGTCCAACCGATCGATGAAGGTGTCGGAGACGGTGTGCTCGAGCAGTTCGGCCTCATCATGCACTTCGTCCCACCGGTAGCCGAGGTCCTGTACCAGAAAAGTCTCGAGCAGACGGTGGCGCCTCACCATGGCCAGTGCCAGGCGCCTCCCGTCGGCGGTGAGCTCAACGGGTCGGTATGGCTTGTGGTCGACCAGCCCGAGCTCTGCGAGCTTCCGGATCATCTCCGACACGGAGGAGTTCGCTACCGACAGCCGTCCTGCAAGCCGTGTCGCCGTCACCGGCTCATCGTGCCATTCCGACAGTGCGTAGATGGTCTTCACGTAGTCCTGGACGCTCGAGGAATCACTGCCGGGAGCGTTTGCTTTCGCGGCCATATCAGGCGGCCTGCTTGACATCGGGACGGGCTCGCCGTCGTCGTTGTCTCAGCTGCCGGATGAGTCCGGTACGTGGCGCCGCGAAGTAGGCCACGGCGAAAGCCAGCGCTTGCGCAAGCACCACGGATGCTCCTGTGGAAATGTCGAGGTAGTAGCTCGCATAGACCCCTGAGACGGCGGCCGTGGTGGTGATCAGGACAGCAAGAATCAGCATGCGGTCGAAGCTGCGCGTGAGCAGGAACGCCGTGGCGCCCGGTGTGATCAGCATCGCCACGACGAGGATAATCCCCACCGCCTGCAGCCCGACCACCACACTGAGGGCGAGAAGCCCCAGCAGGAGTGCACCCAGCGCCTTGGTGTTCAGCCCGATGACGTGCGCGTGCGTGCGGTCAAACGCCAGCAGCGTGAGGTCGCGCCGCTTGAACAGCACAATTCCGAGCGTCAGCGCTCCGAGGATCAGCACCTGCCACAGTTCGCCGTCAGTGACGCCGAGAACGTTTCCGAAAAGGATGTGCATGAGGTCCACCTGGGACGGTGTCCGCGAGATGATCGCGAGACCCACGGCGAAGAGCGCAGTGAACACCACACCGATCACTGTATCGGACTTCAGTTTCGTGGTTGATTTCACGGCACCGATCAACGCAACCGCCCCCGCCCCGAATACAAACGCACCGATGGAAAATGGAATACCGACAATGTAGGCAAGCGCTACCCCGGGCAGCACGGCGTGTGACACTGCATCCCCCATCAGCGACCAGCCCATCAGGATGAGCCAGCAGGACAGAACCGAAGCGACGACGGCAGCCGCCAGGGTGACGAGGAGGGCACGGGTAAGGAAACCGTACTGCAACGGTTCGAGGATGAATGTGACGGGGTCCACTTATGCTCCGGGTGAGGCGTTAGTGGCGGCTGCGCGTGAGCCCGTGGCGCTGAACGCCCGCGCCAGGTTGGCGTGGGTGAGTACCCTGGCAGGCGTTCCCTCGGCGAGGATGCGTTGGTGGAGCAGGATCGCGCGGTCGCACAGTTGGGGGAGGCCCTCGAGATCGTGCGTGGACATCAGCACGGTGCGCCCCTCATCCTTCAGCTGGTGAAGGAGTTGGACTATGGTGCCCTCACTGCCCTTGTCGACACCGGCGAAGGGTTCGTCAAGGAGGAGGAGCCTGGCGTCCTGCGCGATTCCCCTGGCAACGAAGGCCCGCTTCTTTTGCCCGCCGGAAAGTTCCCCGATCTGCCGGTTGCGCAGTTCGGTCAGTCCCACCCGCTCGAGTGCTTCAGCTACGGCGTTACGATCGGCCCGCGACGGGTGCCGCAGCGGGCCCATATGCGCGTAGCGCCCCATCATGACGACGTCGCCGACAGACACGGGGAAGTTCCAGTCGACGTCTTCGGATTGCGGCACGTATGCGACAAGTTTGCCTTTCCGGGCGGCCGTGGAGGTCCGGCCAAAGAGGGCTAGGGAACCTCGCTGGGCGGTCACTAGCCCCATCAGGCACTTGAAGAGGGTGGATTTTCCGGAGCCGTTCACCCCGATCAGTCCGCACACCTGTGCGCGGTCGAGGGTGAAGCTCACGTCGTCGAGCGCTGTGACGTCGCCGTAGTGCACGCTCAAACGTTCGACGGCGATTGCCGGATGTGTAGTTTGTCCGGTGGACGTCAGGGTCATGAGCCTAATCCTTCGACAATGAGATTGATGTCGTGCCGCAACAGGTCAAGGAAGGTGGGCACCGGTCCATCGGCCTCCGACAGCGAGTCCACGTACAGTGGGCCGGCAAGCGTGGCCCCGGTGCTGCGGGCGACCTGTTGCTGCGCCGAGGGGTTCACAGTGGACTCGCAGAAGACTGTTGGCACGTTGTGCTCCTCGACAAACGAGATAACATCCCTGATCTGCCGTGGGGTGCCTTCGTTGTCGGAATTGACCGGCCAGATGAAAGCTTCTTCCAGGCCGGCGTCACGGGCGAGGTAGGAGAAGGCTCCCTCACAGGTGACTAGCGCCGGCGTTGCCCCGCCGGTTTGGAAGGCGCTCTCGAGATCGGTCAGCAGTATCTGGAGTTCCTCCTTCAGCGCGGCTCCGTTGGTTGCGTAGTCCTCGGAATTGGCTGGATCAAGGTCCGACAATGCAGTAACGATGTTGTCGACATAGATCTTCGCTGCCTTCGGTGACATCCACGCGTGCGGATTGGGAAGCCCCTTATAATTCCCGGACCTGATATCAACGGGAACCACGCCCTCCGAAAGCACCACGTGCGGCGCATCGACAGACAGTACGAAACGCTCGAACCAGCGCTCCAGGCCCAGGCCGTTATCGAGGATCAGGTCGGCATCATGAGCGTTGATGAGGTCGGAGGGCGTGGGTTCATATCCGTGAATCTCGGTACCGACTTTGGTGATGGATTCAACCCGGATATGGCCGCCGGCCACCGCGCGGGTGAGATCCGCAAGGACGGAGAAAGTGGTCAGCACGACAGGGCGCGGGTCAGTAGCGGCCGCTGGACGGTCCGCGCGCGGGATGCCGCATCCCGCCAGAGCAAGCAACCAGATGAGGCATACCGGAATCAAGAATTTCGGCATACCTAAATTTAGCCCGCTTTGTCCTCGAATGGCCAGACGCAGCCGGTTCTCGGGCGAAGGTTCCCTCGACAGGACCTGTCCGGCGGTGCAGAGTGGGTGCAGGGCACCAACGAGACCCGGGAGGGGCGCAGATGAGCGAAGAGTCAAAGTACGAGGAAGAGTCAATGTACGAAGAAGAAGAACCGCGCGAGCACACCGAACAGCCGGCGGAAGGGGACCGCTCGCAGGACCCCGCTGACACAGGCACGCACGCGCAGGATCCTGCCGAGGGTGCGGATTTCGCGACAAAAACGTCCGAGGGCTCGAACCCGGACTAGGGTCTCATAAGCCGGCGGGGCAGGCGCTGCCAAGCCGGGTGGCCCGCCAGCAGTAGGTCAGATACGGCAGGCTGAGCAGGGCTTCGCGATCGTGTCCGAGGTGGTCGTTGAGGTACCAGAACAGGTTCGCCTCAACTTTCGCCCGGGTGCTTGTCGAAGCGTTCTGGTAATAGCTGCGGGACCGCGCGAGTTCCACGATGTCCGGAACCGTGAGGGCCTGCGTCCACGCGACTACCACCGATTCCGGTTCCGAGAAGAGCGGTCCCAGCACCGGACGGTAGCTCGGCCGGAACACGTCGCCGGCATGCATGATGCGGGAAAGCCGGTGCACCCATGGCACGCTCACGTCCAGCTGGTTCCAGACAAGGCCGAGGACTCCTCCCGGCACGAGGATGCGCGCTGCTTCCGCGCTCGCCGACGCCGCGTCGCACCAGTGCCAAGCCTGGGCGATCGAAACAAGATCAACGCTCGCAGTGCCGAGTCCGGAAGCCTCGGCCGTGCCCTGAACTCTTGCCACTGATGGGAGCTGCTGTCCGAGGACGGAGAGCATGTCCTCGGACGGATCAATCGCCGTCACCGCAGGACAACGGTGGGTGAGCTCCCTCGTGAACTTGCCGGTTCCGGCCCCGATATCGGCCGCGCGTCGTGCATCCGTTGGGACCAGCCAGTCCACAGCCTCCGGGGGATACCCTGGACGGACGCGCTCATAGCGCTCGCTGTCCTGCAGGTAGCCCCGAGCCAACTCACGACGGCGGTGCTCAGCGAGGCGCGGACCTCCAACGCCCATGACGGCAGCTCCTGTCGATACTTGATCAGAACCCGTCAATTAAATCACCCGGTCCGAGCTACTCGGGAACGGGGAGGGTCAGCTACGCGCTGTCAGTCGGTTGTGCAGGGTGCCGCGCCCGCCGTTCCCGGAGTGTGCGGAGCCCAGTCAGGGAAGGAACGGGTCTCGACAGCCGGTACCCAGCGCCCTGCGTCAACTACATAGTCGGTTCCCAGCCCATCGCGGATGAGCGAGGTGAGACCGGTGAGCAGTCGGTCGACATCGTCCTGCCGGGATCCGAGTCCGAAGCTGGCGCGCAGGGAGCCCGATGGCAGGCCCAGGCGCTTCAACAGCGGATGGGCGCAGAACTTCCCGTCCCGCAGCCCTACGCCATGCTCTGCGGAAAGGTAGGCGGCGACGAGGCCGGCGTCGTAACCGTGGACGGAGAAATTCACCACACCGATTGCGTCGGTGCTGTCAGAAAAGATGCGGTGTACGGTGACGCCGGTGAGGGCGGAGAGCCCGTCCACCAGCGCGTTCCGCAGGTCTGATTCATGGCACAGCCAATCCTCCGGGTCCAGGGCCGCGACAACCTCCGTTGCATACGCCAGCGCCGCTGCGCCCAGGACGTTCGGCGACCCGCCCTCATGCCGCGCAGGGCCGGTTGTCCATGAGACCGAATCGACCTTCACCGCCTTCACGGCACCGCCGCCGGCAAGGTGTGGCGTTCCGGCGTCGAGCCAGTCAGGCCTGCCGACCAGAACTCCGGATCCGAACGGTGCATACAGCTTGTGCCCGGAGAAAGCGACGTAATCGATTCCGTCACGCACGAGGTCCATCCGCCGGTGCGGCGCCAGTTGGGCTGCGTCGACAACGATGCGCGCGCCATGGGCATGGGCGAGGGCGGCAAGCCTGTCGATGGGCAGAACCTCACCGGTCACGTTCGAGGCACCGGTCACGGCAAGCAGGCTGATACCCCCGGACGCCAGCTCCTCCTCCACAGCGGTGAGCGTCGCCTCTATCGTGTCAGCCGCGACAATTCCGCGATGTGGGCGGTCCAGCCAGGGCAGGAGATTGGCATGGTGTTCCAGGTCGAGGTAAAGGACCTCGCCGCCCGCGGGTACGCAACCTGCCAGGAGATTCAGGGAGTCCGTGGTGTTGCGGGTGAAGATGACCGCGTCGTCTGCACGGCCGCCCACGAAGTTCCGGACGGTCTTCCGTGCCTTCTCGTACAGCGACGTTGAAATCTGAGATGTGTACCCGGCGCCCCGGTGAACGCTCGCGTAGTAGGGCAGAATGCTCTGCAGATAGTCATTGACCTGCTGCAGTGCCGGCGTCGAAGCGGCGTAATCCAGGTTGACGTAGCGGACAGCAGTGCCGTCAACCAGGGGCGCCTGCAGTTCAGCGCCCAGCACGGATGCAAGCGGTGCCGCGGACAGTTCGGTGGTGTTCTCAAGAAGTGCATTGCTCACAGAAGGTTAACCCCATGGTGGTCTCAAGGGACCTGCCAAGGGAGGCCCCGCGCTTGCCGAACCACTTTCCGGAACGGCCTGGTCGTCACCCGGGGCACCCCACCGCGGAAGGAGGGTTGCCGGCCAGCAAACCGGGGTTTAGCGCTGGCACTCGTGACCAATGAATCCAGAATAGGGCAGTCTGGAGTCTCCGCCCGTTTTGTTACGTGGCTACGTCAGGCGCCCGTATTTTCCTGGAGCAGATCGTCCAGCGAAGGGTTGAGTATCTTCAGGACGTCGTTATGCAGCGTGCTGTTGGTGGCCAGCGCGTTGCCGCCGAACGGTCCATCCGCGCCTTCCAATGACGTGAACCGGCCACCGGCTTCCGTAACGATCGGCACCAGTGCCGCCATGTCGTACAGGTTGAGTTCAGGCTCGCACGCAATGTCCACAGCGCCCTCAGCAACGAGGCAGTAGGACCAGAAATCACCGTAGGCCCGTGTACGCCAGACCGATTCCGTGAGCGACACGAATTCATCGAGGTTGCCGCGTTCTTTCCATCCCGACAGGCTCGAGTAGGAGAGTGACGCATCTTCCAGGCGCGACACGTTCGAGACCCGCAGGCGTGTTGCGGCGGCCAGTGACTTGCCGGTGAAGGCTCCCGTTCCGGTTGCTGCCCACCACCGTTTCCCGAGGGCGGGAGCGCTGACGACGCCGACGACAGGGCGACCCTCGTCCACCAGGGCGATGAGCGTGGCCCACACGGGAACACCGCGCACGAAGTTCTTGGTGCCGTCGATCGGGTCGATGATCCACCGTCGTGAGCCCGCGCCGCTGCTCCCGAATTCCTCGCCGAGCACGGCATCCCGGGGGCGGGCGCGTGAGAGTTGTCCGCGGATTGCCTCTTCCGCTGACTTGTCTGCATCGGTGACCGGAGTGAAGTCCGGCTTGGTCTCAACCGCCAGATCCAACGCCTTGAACCTGGACATGGTCTGGTCGTCGACGGAATCGGCCATCACATGGGCAAGGCGAAGGTCATCGTTGTAGCTCTGGAGGTTCATACAGTTCAACCTATATCCTCGGGACGCGCAGATGCGGGAGGCCCGATGCCCGGGGCGTTGAGTGCCCTTTGCACGCCGTAGAAGCCCGCCAGCTGGGTCTTAACGCAAGGAAGGGACATCGGCCGATAGCCGACGTCCCTTCCTTTGAAAACTAAGAGTTAGAGAACGGAGATGTTCTCAGCCTGGGGGCCCTTGGGTCCCTGGGTGGTCTCGAAGCTGACCTTCTGGTTCTCCTCGAGCGAGCGGAAGCCGCCGGAGTTGATTGCGGAGAAGTGAGCGAAGACGTCAGCGCCGCCGTCGTCAGGAGCGATGAATCCAAAGCCCTTTTCAGCGTTGAACCACTTGACTGTACCTGTTGCCATTTAAATCATTCCTTGAGTGTAGGATCCCCCCGTACTTCGGGGTTCCCGTCGCGGTGTTCATATCGCCTGCAAAAAAAGCTTTCGAACTCCGTAGAGAAATCAAGGCTTAACATTCGTGCGCAACACAACAACTTCCATCAGTCTAGCAGGGTATGGGCCGCTGCACGCAACAAGCTATTGCATACCCAGCTCTTTCGAGCCCTGCGGATGCTCAATCCCTGCACCCAACAGCCGCCGAAGGGAAGCGAGGCGCACGGGTCCTGATTCTCCGGCTTCCCCGGAATCGACCCAGCCGTCCAACCCGCAGTTGACTGCGGTGTCGTCGTGTCTGCACCCGCGTTCGCACTGCTCGGTTCCGGGCGCGAGGTCCGGGAAGGCGGCAAGGATGCGGTCGGCATCGACATGGGCGAGGCCGAAGGAACGGATCCCCGGCGTGTCGATGATCCAGGTTCCGGGCGCGGAGTCGGCAGCCTTCAGCGCGTAGGCGGACGAAGAGGTATGGCGACCGCGGCCGGTCACCGCGTTGACGCCGCCGGTGGCGCGGTTGGCCCCCGTGAGCGCATTCACCAGCGTGGACTTACCCACTCCGGAGTGGCCGAGGAGCACGCTCACCTTCCCCTCCAGGAGACTTTTCAGCAGGCTCACGGCGCCCGGGGCCAGCAGTGCGGACGTGCCGCTGGCGGACGTCGTTTCGACGGCGTCGGGCGTGGACGCGGTCTGGCTCGTGATGATGGGCAGATCAAGGTGCTCGTAATTGGCCAGCAGGTCCGCCGGGTCCTTGAGGTCCGCCTTGGTGACGCAGAGCAGCGGCTGGATGCCGGCGTCGTACGCGGCGACCAGCGCGCGGTCAATGAATCCGGTGCGCGGTTCCGGGTTGGCGGCAGCCACGACGATCACCAGCTGGTCGGCGTTGGCGACCACCGCTCGCTCCACGGGGTCCGTGTCATCGGCGCTGCGGCGCAGGAGGGTGTGGCGTTCCTGGATCCGGACCAGCCGGGCAAGGGTATCCGGCTCGCCGCTCACGTCACCCACCAACGCGACAAGGTCGCCGGCAACGACGGGGGAGCGGCGCAGCTCCCGGGCACGTGCAGCAATGACAATGCGTTCCGCGTCGGTGTCCTCATCCACGACGGCGGTATACCGTCCGCGGTCCACAGTGATGATCCGGCCGGTCACCGCGTCATCGTGGGCCGGGCGATCCTTGGTGCGGGGACGGGAACCCTTCTTGTTCGGTCTGATACGGACGTCGGACTCGTCCCAGGAGGAGGTCCCACGCCTGGACCCGGAGGGTGTCACAGTGGGCCGCTCGGATCAGCGGTGGCTGCCACTGCCTCCCACAGCTTCGGGAATTGGGGCATGGTCTTACCGGTAGTCGCGATGTTCTCGACCTCGACGCCCTCTACCGCAAGGCCGAGGATCGCTCCTGCGGTGGCCATGCGGTGGTCATCATAGGTGTGGAACGGGCCACCATGCAGAGGTGCCGGGCGAATGATCAGGCCGTCAGCCGTCTCTTCGGCATCGCCGCCAAGACGCGTGATCTCGGCGACTAGCGCCGCGAGACGGTCCGTCTCATGGCCGCGCAGGTGGGCGATCCCCGTCAGCACCGACGGCGATTGTGCAAGCGCGCAGAGCGCAGCCACAGTAGGCGCCAGCTCGCTGGTATCCGCGAGTTCAGCGCCAGTGATGGTCCCGCAGCCGCGGACCACCAGTGTGGAATCGCTGGTCAGTTCGACGGCGGCACCGAGCATGGGCAGTATGGTCCGCCACTTCTCACCGACCTGCGTGGTGTTGGCGGGCCAGTGCGGCATCCGTACGGTGCCGCCGGTGGCAACGGCCGCCGCGAGGAACGGTCCCGCATTGGAAAGATCGGGCTCGATGCGCACATCGAACCGGTTGATGGTTCCGGGCTCGACGCGCCACGTGTTCGGCACCGAATCGTCCACGGAGACGCCGACCTCGCGCAGTACGCGGACAGTCATCGAGATGTGATCCAGACTCGGAACAGGCTTGCCCACATGCTGCAGACGGAGACCTTCCGTGAAACGCGCACCAACGAGCAGCAGCGCCGACACGAACTGCGAGGAGGCGCTGGCGTCAATGACCAGGGTGCCTCCCTCCACGGATCCGGAACCGGCGACTGTGAAGGGGAGGGCGTCGTCGTCGTTCTCGAGGTGGACACCGAGACCACGCAGCGCGCTGATCACTGCACCCATCGGCCGCCGGCGGGCATGCGGGTCGCCGTCGAACGAGGTGCGTCCCTTGCGGAGCGCTGCCAGCGGCGGGACGAAACGCATCACCGTACCGGCCAGGCCGCAGTCCACGCTTGCATCACCCGATGCATCCGCCGGGACGGGCGTGATGAGCAGGTCGGGTCCGAAGGTACCGTCGCCCTCGACCTCCTCTACGCGGGCACCAAGCGACCTCAGGGCATCCACCATCAGCTGTGAATCCCTCGAGTGCAGCGGAGCGCGCAGCCTGCTCGGGCCGTCGGCGAGTGCAGCAAGGATGAGGTACCTGTTGGTCAGTGACTTCGACCCTGGGACCTCGACCGTTGCATCAACGGGGCCTCGTGCGTGTGGTGCGGGCCAGAATGACGTGGATGGTGCAGTGGACAGCGCGCTCATGCCCCTTAGCTACCCGTGACTTCAGAGGCCGTCTTGCGCACTGCCTTCTCGGCCAGCTTGAGGCGCTTTTCTGTGTCGCGGGCCAGCGAACGGGCGCTCTTGCGTGTGTCATGGCTCAGAGCGAGGGCGTTGCGGCGCGCGTCTTCGGCGAAGTGTTCTGCACGCCATGCCCAGCTCGGCCGTCCGTTGGTGTCGACCGCTGCAAGCAGTACGGCCCCCATCAGGGAGAGGTTCTTGATGAGCTGGTTACGCCGGTCCTTGCGGGCTTTCGACGTGGATGAGTCGGCGTTGTTGAACTCGACAATCGCGTTCAGTACCGACGTACCCACCAGCACCGTCGCGGAAAGCCGCGAGAAACGGCCGATCCCCAGCAGCACAGCCGCACCGAGATGTGCGGCGCCGAGGACCTTCGCAACGCGCTGTTCGTTGCTCGTGGCCGATGCTGCAGCGGGCACCGCCTTGGTGATGCGGTCCAGGGTGGGACGCAGAGCTGTGGCCGTGGCGTCGGTGTGCCGAAGCCGGTCAATGCCCGTGAGGACGAAGCTGCTGGCGAGCAATGGGCGGGCGAGTACGCGAACAAGGGTCACAATGCCTCCTGGCTTCCAGCACCCTGGAGGCACCGGATCTACTTATGCGAACAAAGTCAGTTACAACCGTGGATGGATGTGTCTAGTTTTGCACCTTTGGCGCACCGAGGCGATCCGCTGCGGGGTCCGAGCCGGAATATCCGCTTCCGTCCGATGGTTGTGGATACCGGAGCCTGAACATTGAACAGACGGATACGAGGAGCAGATGGGTACAGCAACATCGGTACGAGACCACACGCCGCGCATCCACGTGGACGCACCTGCCCGCCCGGCGCAGCGCCGGCAGACCATCGGACGCGTAGACTTTGCAGCAATGAATACCACAGCCGCGGCGGGGCCCACCCCGGCCGAAGATGAGGAACTGGACCTGTCCACCGAGTCCGTTGCGGAGCGGACGGCGCGGTTCGAGCGGGATGCCATGCAGTATGTGGACCAGCTGTACTCGGCCGCAATGAGAATGGCACGCAACCCGGCCGACGCAGAGGATCTGGTGCAGGAGGCCTACACCAAGGCGTTCTCCGCATTTCACCAGTACAAGCCGGGCACCAATCTAAAGGCGTGGCTGTACAGGATCCTCACCAACACCTACATCAACCTGTACCGCAAACGGCAGCGCGAGCCCCTGCAGTCCCATTCGGACACCATCGAGGACTGGCAGTTGGCCAAGGCAGCCGAGCACACCTCGTCAGGACTGCGTTCGGCTGAGGTGGAAGCACTCGATCACCTTCCCGATTCGGATGTGAAGCAGGCTCTGCAGGCCATCCCCGAGGAGTTCCGCCTGGCGGTCTACTTCTCGGACGTCGAGGGCTTCGCCTACAAGGAAATTTCGGAAATCATGAACACCCCGATCGGCACCGTGATGTCACGGCTGCACCGTGGACGCAAGCTCCTGCGGGAGTTGCTGTCCGAGTACGCGCACGAGCGCGGCATGGGTGCTTCGGTACGCGCGTCCACAGCTGACAGTGGAACTACACAGGAGAACGGAAAATGAGCGACTGCCATAGCCTTGGCGACTGCGACGACTCACGGATCGAACGGTTGTACGAGTACCTGGACGGTGCGCTCTCGCATGCCGACCTGGTCGAGATCAAGGACCACCTTGAGGACTGCCCGGAATGCGCCCAGGAACACGATCTGGAGTGCCTCATCCGGTCGGTTGTGAAGCGGTCCTGCACAGAGGTTGCACCGGCGAAACTGAAGGCGAACATTCTCGATCGCATCAGCCAGATCAAGACCGTGGACCACTAGGGATCCTTTACGAAAGATCACGGTCAAAGCAAACAGAAGAACCCCCGTACAGGTACGGGGGTTCTTCGGTTTGCTTTGACCGTGATGTCAGGTGTTGGGGCGCTTACCGTGGTTAGCGCCGCCGCGCTTGCGATCACGGCGCTTGCGTGCACGCTTGCTCATGGCTGCCTCCTTACGTTGCCTATATTGGCTTTGCCGATCGACCACATGGGTCCGGACTGCCCTCAAGTCTCCCACACGCAAGCGCAGTGAACCTAAACGGGCCGGTCGGCCGTGCGGGCCCTCTGCAGTGCGGCTCGTGCCTAGGATGGAGCGGAAGCATTCTCACCAAGCCCGGAGTAAAGGAGCGCCGAATGCGCGCAGTGTACGCCGAGTCGATGTCCGCTCACTCCCCGCTTGACGGACTGCGGGTCGGTGAGCTCCCGGAACCTGTTGCGCCGACCGGCTTTCGCAGGGTCCGGGTGCGGGCATCCACACTGAACCATCACGATCTGTGGACGTTGCGCGGGGTGGGCCTGGGACAGGACAAACTCCCCATGATCCTCGGATGCGACGGCGCCGGAGTGGACGACGACGGCAACGAAGTCATCGTGCACAGCGTCATCTCCTCGCCCGGCTGGCAGGGTGATGAAACGCTGGACCCCAGCCGTTCCCTGCTCTCCGAGCACTATCCCGGCACAATGGCGGACTACGTCTGGGTGCCGGAGCGGAATCTGGTGCCGAAGCCCGCAGACCTGAGCTTCGAGGAAGCAGCATGCCTGCCGACCTCCTGGCTGACTGCATACCGGATGCTGTTCACGACGTCGCCGGCTGCTCCGGGCTCGACCATCCTGGTGCAGGGGGCCGGAGGCGGTGTCTCCACCGCGCTCATCCTTCTCGCCGGAGCATCCGGTTACCGGGTGTGGGTGACCAGTCGCAGCGAAGAGAAGCGCCGCTTGGCGCTGGAGCTGGGGGCGGCAGACGCGTTCGACGCCGGCGCCCGGCTTCCGGAGCGCGTTGACGTCGTATTCGATTCGGTCGGAGAAGCGACCTGGGCGCACTCCCTGAAAGCGCTCAAGCCGGGTGGCGCCGTCGTTACCTGCGGTGCCACGAGCGGTCCGGCCCCGTCGGCGGACCTGAACCGTGTGTTCTTTCTGCAGTTGCGAGTGCTGGGCTCCACGATGGGCACCCGTGACGAGCTCCAGCGCCTGGCCCGGTTCCTTGCGGTGACCGGGGTTCGCCCGACCATCGACTCAGTGCATGCGCTGGGGGAGGCACGCGCAGGATTTGAGCGGATGGCTGGCGGCGGCGTCTTCGGGAAGGTCGTCTTCGACCACGGGAGCTGAAGCTCAGGCCTTCGCGCCCTCGGACAGTCCTCCCGGCATCAGGCGGGCGCGGGAATCTCCAGCCACTGGAACCAGCCGCGGTGCAGGACGAGCCACGCTATGAGACCGTAGCCCGCCTGACCCGGTCCGCCGCCGTTCTTGGCCAGATCAGAACGCCACTGCTCATGGGCGTGCAGGGGAGTGAAGGTGTCGACGTAGACATGTTTACGGCGCGTCGTCACATCGGCGAAAGCTGCCGAGAGGTCGGCAAGCCGGCGGTTGCGCTCCGCATCCAGTCCCGGCGGCGGTCCGACCACCAGCACCTTGATGCTCATCTGGGCCGCCCCATCGAGGATGTTCGCGAGATTCAGCCGGCTCCGCGCCGTCGAAATTTCCAGATCGAGGTCTCGGTCCGACAGCCCGATGAGCAGCCGGTTTTCGGTATTCTCGGCAAACCTGCGGCTGGACTCTTCCAGCCAGCGGGCGGCCAGAGCCTCGGTTCCCTCACCCGGAGCGGCCAGGCTGAACGCTTCGAGCGTTGCGTTATCCGGTGTGGTTCGCGCCAAGACCCTGCCCAGCCAACCGAGCGCCCGCGGATCACCCAGTCCCGCGAGAAGTTCGTCTCCCACTGCGGCAAGCCTTATTCTGCGCTGTTCCACTCGTCACCTCTGGTTGCTTGTCGTGTTGTTTCTGGATGGGCGGCATGATTGCCTCGCCATCCGATGCGGGAAACGCCAATGGGCAGGGTCCCAACAGACCCTGCCCATTGTACGTTCGGGCCCCAGGCTTACTAGTTGCGGTTGAACGCGTTCTTGATGAGGATCTCCTGTTCCACCGCGTGGTTCTTGGCTGACCCGGTGGCCGTCGATGCAGAGGCCGGGCGGGATACCAGGCGAAGCGGACGGTCCAGGTGCTGTGGGAGGTTCAGGCCGATGAAGGGCCAGGGGCCCTGGTTTGCCGGTTCATCCTGCGCCCACACCAGGTCCGCATCCGGGTAAGCGGAGATGGCGGCCTTGATCTCCTCCACAGGGAGCGGCGCAAGCTGCTCCACGCGCAGGATTGCGGTTGAGGTGTCGTCTGCCTTCTGACGGGCGGCTGCCAGATCGAAGTAGAGCCGACCGGAAACAAGCAGCACGCGCTTGACCTCCGACGGGTTGAGCCCGGCGGTGTCCTCGATGACCGGCTTGAATCCGCCCTGCGTGAAGTCTTCGACACTGCTTGCCGCTGCCTTCAGCCGCAACAGCTGCTTCGGCGTGAAGATGATGAGCGGCTTCCGGGGCCGGCTGTATGCCTGCCGCCGCAGCAGATGGAAGTGCGACGCTGCCGTGGTGGGGTTGGCCACGACCATGTTGTCCTCCGCGCACATCTGCAGGAATCGCTCGATGCGTGCTGAGGAGTGGTCCGGGCCCTGGCCTTCGTAGCCGTGGGGGAGCATCAGTACCAGCGAGGAACGCTGGCCCCACTTCTGCTCGGCCGAAGAGATGAACTCATCGATGATGGTCTGCGCCCCATTGACGAAGTCACCGAACTGGGCTTCCCAGAGCACGAGGGCGTCCGGACGCTCCACGGAGTAGCCGTACTCGAAGCCCATGGCTGCGTACTCCGAAAGCAGGGAGTCGTAGATCCAGAACTTGGCCTGTCCCTCGCTGAGCTCAGCGAGGGGGAGCCACTCGTTGCCGTTGGCGCGGTCGTGGAACACAGCGTGCCGCTGGACGAAGGTGCCGCGGCGGGAGTCCTGCCCGGCAAGACGTACCGGCACGCCTTCCATCACCAGGGAACCGAAAGCCGCTATTTCGCCGAAGCCCCAGTCGATCCCGCCTTCACGTGACATCTGCTCGCGCTTCTCGAGCAACGCCTTGAGCTTGGGGTGGACTGTGAAGCCGTCGGGGAAGGCCAGGTGCGCCTTTCCGATGTGTGCGAGCGTCTCCGCGGTGATCGCCGTGCTCACCGGCACTCCCACTCCGTTATCGCGCTGGGCGATGGGACGCTCGATGTTGGACACAGCTGCGGAGTCCTTGGTGACCACGGGAATTGGCGACGTCTGGGCCGCGTGCGTCTCGGCAAAGACACGCTCGAGCCGCTCCTGGTAGTCGCGCAATGCCTGTTCGGCCTCTTCCTGGCTGATGTCACCGCGACCGATCAGTGCCTCGGTGTACAGCTTGCGCACCGAACGCTTTGCCTCGATCAGGTTGTACATCATCGGCTGTGTCATCGAGGGGTCGTCGCCCTCGTTGTGGCCGCGCCTGCGGTAGCAGACCATGTCGATGACGACATCCTTGTTGAACCGCTGGCGGAACTGGTACGCGAGCTGGGCTACGCGAACCACGGCCTCCGGATCGTCTCCGTTCACGTGGAAGATCGGAGCCTGCACCATCTTCGCTACGTCGGTGGAGTACACCGAGGAGCGGGATGCTGTGGGCGAAGTCGTGAACCCGACCTGATTGTTCACGATGATGTGGATCGTTCCACCGGTGCGGTAACCGCGAAGCTGGGAGAGGTTCAGCGTTTCTGCCACCACGCCCTGGCCGGCAAATGCAGCGTCACCGTGGATCAGGATCGGCAGGACAGGGAACGTGTCCCCCTGATCCAGGCGGTCCTGCTTGGCACGCACAATGCCCTCAAGCACAGAATCGACGGCCTCCAGGTGCGACGGGTTGGCCGCGAGGTAGACCTTCGTTTCATTGCCGCTGTCTGAGGTGTAGGTGCCCTCAGTGCCCAGATGGTACTTAACGTCACCGGAACCCTGCACGGAACGCGGATCCTGCGTGCCCTCGAACTCCCGAAAGACCTGGGCGTAGGTCTTTCCGGCGATGTTGGTGAGGACGTTGAGGCGTCCGCGGTGAGCCATACCGATGGCCACCTCATCCAGTCCGTCGTCGGCGGCGTCGGAGAGGATGGCGTCCAAGAGCGGAATCAGTGATTCCCCGCCTTCCAGCGAGAACCGCTTCTGGCCGACGAACTTGGTCTGCAGGAAGGTCTCGAAGGCCTCCGCAGCATTCAGCCTGTGAAGGATGCGCAGCTGTTCCTCGCGGCTCGGCTTCGAATACGGGTGCTCAAGCTCGTCCTGGAACCACTGGCGTTCCTCGGGATCCTGGATGTGCATGTACTCGATGCCGGTGGTCCTGCAGTAGGCGTCCCGGAGTACGCCAAGGATGGTCCGGAACTTCAGCGCGGGCTTCCCGCCGAAACCGCCGGTGGGCCATTCGCGGTCCAGGTCCCACAACGTCAGTCCGTGGGTGCGGACATCGAGGTCGGCATGCTTACGCTGCACGTACTCGAGCGGGTTGGTGTCCGCCATGAGGTGGCCGCGCACACGGTAGGCATGGATCAACTGCTGGATACGGGCAACCTTGTTGATCTCGTCCATCGGATCAACCTGGATGTCCGCGCTCCAGCGCACAGGCTCGTACGGGATGCGCAGGGCTTCAAAGATGTCGTCGTAGAAGTTCTGCTCACCGAGCAGGAGCTGGTGCACGATCCGGAGGAACTCACCGCTGCCTGCGCCCTGGATGACGCGGTGGTCATAGGTGGAGGTAAGCGTGATCGTCTTGCTGATGGCGTGCTGTGACAGCGTCTTCTCGCTGGCACCCTGGAAGGCGGCCGGGTACTCCAGCGCACCGGCGCCGATGATGCAGGCCTGACCCTTCGACAGGCGGGGAACCGAGTGAACGGTTCCGATGCCGCCGGGGTTGGTGAGGGAGACAGTGGTGCCGGCGTAGTCGTCAGCGCCGAGCTTGCCTGCCCTTGCCCGCTTCACGAGGTCTTCATAGGCATGCCAGAACTCGGAGAAGTTGAGCGTCTCAGCCTTTTTGATGTTGGGCACGACCAGCAGACGGGTGCCGTCCGGCTTCGGCATGTCGATTGCCAGGCCGAAGTTCACGTGGGCCGGCTGCACCGCTGCAGGCTTGCCGTCGACGACGTCGTAGTAGACATTCTGGGACGGGAACTGCGCCAGGGCCCTGATGATCGCGTAACCGATGATGTGGGTGAACGAGACCTTTCCGCCGCGAGCGCGCTCCAGGTGGTTGTTGATGACCACACGGTTGTCGATGAGCAGCTTGGCCGGAACAGCACGAACGCTGGTTGCAGTGGGAACCGTAAGGCTGGCGTCCATGTTGGTGGCGATCGCCTTGGCCGGCCCGCGAAGGATCGTGACAGTGTCCTCGTCCATCTCGGGGTTCAGCTCCGATTTGGGGAGTTGCGCGGGGATTGGAGCCTTCTCCGGCTTCGCCTCAGTTTTAGCCTCGGCCTTGGCTTCAGTCTTGGCCTCAGGCGCCTGCTGCTCCGCGCCCTTGTCCCTGCCGGAGTCCTTGGCGACCGGAGGCTTGCCGGACTCCTGGCTCACGGCAGGTGACTCACCCGAGGCTTTCGGAGCGTTCTGCTCCGTCGATACGACGGGCAGTTCCCGCGTAGTGGGGTGGGGGTCGGAACCGGCCGACCGCTGCGCTGCGTGCCGCCCATTGTCCGAGCCGCTGTTTTCAGCCTCGAAGGATTCGAAAAGGCTCCACCACTTTTTGTCTACCGAGCTCCGGTCCTGCCGGAATTGCTCATAGAGCTCATCCACAAGCCATTCGTTCCCGCCGAACTCTTCCGGTAGACGGTGGTTGGGTTGTTGTGGCACTTGTTATACGCCCTCTTCCATGAGTTGCCCTTGGCCCAAAAAAGGTTTACGTCGGCGCTCGCCTGACCCTGTTGACCTAACCTTCAGTCTAATGACAGTTTTGGGCAACAAGCCAATCATCACGGCTTCCTTGCGCGCAGGTACGCCATCCCCGGACACGGATCGGGATCCGCGTCAGATTCGGCATACACTCGCTTGTGTAACCGACCGCAGGAGCACCCGTGCGTTTCATCAACACGCCCTCAACTGACCTCACTTATTCGGACGTTTTCCTTGTACCGTCGGCGTCCGAAGTCATCTCACGCTTTGACGTCGACCTGTCCAGCGATGACGGAACCGGCACAACTATCCCACTCGTCGTCGCGAACATGACGGCCGTCACCGGGCGCCGCATGGTGGAAACCGTGGCCCGGCGGGGCGGACTTGCAGTACTTCCGCAGGACGTACCCACGCAGGTCATCAGAGAAGTCACGCAATGGGTCAAGCAGCGTCACCTCATCTTCGAGACACCTTTGAAGCTGCAGCCGGGGAACACGGTGATTGACGCGCTGCACCTGATCAACAAGCGGGCGCACGGAGCCGTCATGGTGGTCGACGATGACAACCGTTGCGTCGGTGTAGTCCGTGCAGCCGACTGCGAAGGTGTGGACCGCTTCGCCTCCCTTGAGGCTGTTATGCGGACCCCTCTCAACCTTGAAGCTTCTCAGTTCTCCGCGGACCGCGACGCAGCTCTTCAGGAGGCCTTCGAAGAGCTCGACGCCGCGGGCGCATCTCTCGCAGCCGTCTCACGGGACGGTCAACTCGCCGGGGTTATCACGCGCAAGGGTGCGCTGCGGTCCACCATCTACCAGCCCGCAACGGACGGCCAGGGACGGCTGAGGGTGGCTGCCGCCGTCGGCATCAATGGCGACGTCGCTGCCAAGGCGGCCGAACTGCTCGAAGCCGGTGTGGATGTCCTCGTGGTGGACACGGCTCACGGCCACCAGCGCAAGATGCTCGACGCACTCAAGGCGGTTACCTCACTCGACCCCTCTGTTCCCGTCGTCGCCGGAAACGTAGTGAGCGCCGACGGAGTGCGCGACCTGGTGGAGGCGGGAGCCTCGATCATCAAGGTCGGCGTGGGGCCCGGCGCCATGTGCACCACCCGGATGATGACGGCGGTAGGCCGCCCCCAGTTCTCGGCCGTCTACGAGTGCTCGCAGGCTGCGGCGGAGCTTGGCGCCCACGTCTGGGCGGACGGCGGCGTCCGGTACCCGCGGGACGTGGCACTCGCATTGGCAGCCGGTGCCAGTCAGGTGATGATCGGATCCTGGTTCGCCGGCACCTACGAGAGCCCTGGAGACCTGCAGACCGATAGCCAGGGACGCCAGTACAAGGAGAGCTTCGGCATGGCCTCCGCCCGCGCTGTCCAGAACCGGACACAGCGGGACGACGTGTTCGCGCGGGCCCGCAAGGGACTGTACGAGGAGGGCATCTCGACCTCCACCATGTATCTCGACCCGGCCCGCCCCGGCGTTGAGGATCTGCTGGACATGATCACAGCGGGTGTGCGCAGTTCGATGACCTATGCCGGAGCCCGGTCGCTCGCGGAGTTCCGCGACCGGGCAATCGTCGGCGTGCAGTCGGCGGCGGGCTATGAGGAAGGCCGTCCGCTCCAGCAGAGCTGGTAGAACGACGTCAGCCGGAGGGCTTCGTGTCGAGGACGGTGCCGTTGCTGTAAACTGGAGACCTTATGGACAGTTCCTCTAGGGGCCGGCCCATGGCGCGCACGCAGCGACAGGCAGCATCGATCCGATGTGCAGCGCAGCCATCCAGTGCCGGCAATCCCCGTTCACATGCCCATCACTCATTCGCTTCCGTGCACGCAGCAGTAGGCGGACCGTCCGCGGTCGCCGCCCCGTGCGCGGATACCGGAGAATCCGGGGACCTTGTCTCCGGCAACGCCGCGGCCCCGGAGCCTTCCCAACCGGACGAGCCTTCCCAACCGTCGGAACCTCCGAAACCCGGTGCGCCGGTTAGCACCGGCGCATCTGTGCTTCCCTCGGCGGTGGCCCAGTAATGGAATGGTTGTACCTGCTTGCCGGTCTGCTGCTGATCCTCGGCACCGGTTTCTTCGTCGCTGTTGAGTTCGCGCTCGTTGCGCTCGACCAAACCTATGTTCAGCGGGCGGTGGATTCAGGCGACACGCGGGCAGAGCCGGTGCTCCGCTGCCTGAAGTCGCTCTCCACGCAACTCTCCAGTTGCCAGCTGGGCATCACCCTGACAACGCTGCTCACCGGTTATGTCATGGAACCGTCGGTTGGGCGCCTGCTTGAGACGCCGCTGGGCGCCGTCGGCGTCCCGGAATCCGCACGGGCCTCGATCTCCCTCATCCTCGCCATGGTGCTGGCGACCCTGCTCTCGATGTTGATCGGTGAGCTGGTGCCCAAGAACATGGCAATAGCCCTGCCCTTCAGGATCGGGCGGGCGCTCGCGCGTCCGCAACTCATCTTCACCGCGATCTTCAGGCCCGCGATTGTTGTCCTGAACGGCTTTTCCAATCGGGTCCTGCATTTGTTCGGCCTCGAAGCGAAGGAAGAAATCTCGGGAGCGCGAACGCCGTCCGAGCTGTCGTCACTGGTGCGGCGGTCAGCCGAACTGGGAACCCTCGACCAGGGCACCGCGAACTTCCTCGCCCGCACTTTCAGCTTTTCGCAGCGTACCGCTGCTGATGTCATGACGCCGCGAATCCGAATGGCAACGATCGAGTCGGACCAGACGGTGGCTGACGTCGTCGATCTGGCACGAAGTACCGGATACTCCAGATTCCCGCTTATCGGCGAGTCCCCGGATGACATCCGTGGTGTCGTACACGTCAAGAAGGCCGTGGCCGTGCCCCGGTCAAAGCGTGCCGAGCTGCCGGCCGGAACGATCATGACCGATGTACTGCGCATTCCCGAGACCGTTCACCTGGACTCCCTGCTGAGTGAGCTCCGGGAGGCGAACCTGCAGCTTGCCGTCGTACTGGACGAGTACGGGGGCACGGCCGGTGTTGTGACCCTCGAAGATCTGGTCGAGGAGATCGTGGGTGAGGTGGCCGACGAGCACGACAAGCTCAAGGCCGGCGTCCTGCAGAGTGCGGCCGGTAACTGGTTCTTCCCGGGCATCATGCGTCCTGACGAGGTCAGCGACCAGATACCGCACCTTGCAGTGCCTGACGAACCCGGCTATGAGACGGTCGGCGGATTCATGATGTCCGTCCTCGGCCGGATCGCCGACGTCGGCGACAGGGTTGAGGTAGCGGGCGGCATCCTCGAAGTGGAACGCATGGACGGGCGCCGGATCGACCGCATCAGCTTCATCCCGATCGTGTCCGAAGACGCGGAACAGTCAGATCCCGGTACGCCGGCCGTAGGGGGTACACGATGAGCGACTGGGCAGGAATACTGTGGCTGGTCATCCTCCTGATCGCCAATGCGTTCTTCGTTGGTGCCGAGTTCGCCGTCATGAGCGCGCGCAGGAGCCAGATTGAGCCGCTCGCTGAAGAAGGCTCGAAACGTGCGCGAACCACGCTGTGGGCAATGGAGCATGTCTCGCTAATGCTCGCCTGTGCACAGCTCGGTATCACCGTGTGTTCCCTGCTGATCCTTCAGGTGGCTGAGCCCGCTATTCACCACCTGATGGTGGTTCCGCTTGAAGCGATCGGGCTGCCGGGGGCCCTGGCCGACGGCATTGCGTTCGGTATCGCACTGGCGCTCGTTACCTTCCTCCACGTCACCTTCGGCGAAATGGTGCCGAAGAACATCTCGGTATCGGTGGCAGACAAGGCTGCGCTGTTCCTCGCGCCGCCGCTCGTGATGGTGGCGCGCGTAGTGCACCCTGTCATCTCAAGCCTGAACTGGGCAGCGAACCACATCCTTCGCGCTATGCGCATTGAGCCCAAGGATGAGGTGACCTCGTCCTTCACGCTGGAGGAGGTGCAGTCCATCGTCCAGGAGTCCACGAGACACGGACTCGTGGACGACGACGCCGGGTTGATCAGCAGCGCGCTCGAGTTTTCGGGGCAGACGGCCGGAACAGTGATGGTTCCGCTGGATGAACTCGTCACGCTCAGCACCGACTCCACCCCGGAGGAGTTTGAGAAGGCTGTCGGACGCACCGGGTTTTCCCGCTTTGTGCTGGTCGACCAGCACAACAACCTCACCGGGTACATGCATCTCAAGGACGTCATGTCCATGCCGGAAGCGGCCTACTCGCGACCCATCACGGAGAACAAGGTCCGCGCCCTCGCCAACCTGAGCGTGGACGATGAGATCGAGGACGCACTGGCGATCATGCAGCGTACCGGCTCCCATCTGGCTCGCGTCATGACGCATGACGGACATGCGCGGGGCGTGCTTTTCCTGGAGGACGTCATTGAGCAGCTGGTCGGGGAAATCCGTGACGCCACCCAGAACCAGGGACTTCGGAGAACCGGTGAATCCCTCCAGCAGGGCATGCACCTGGGAACCAGGGAAGCAGGCTGACCGAAGATTCGGATCGGGGACCTTCAGCCGTGAGAAGGTCCCCGCGTCGATCCGGATCGTCAGTCCCAGCCCTCCTGGGGGGTAGCGCAGCTGTTCCGGAACACGTACTGGGAGGGGCGCTTCCGCTGCCGGCTTGACCAGTCGATGGCGGGGCGGCGCTGCTTTTCGGGGAGGTAGCCCAGCCGGTACACCGCCATCAGCTCCAACCCTTCCGGTACGCCGAGAATCGATTCGACCCTTCTCCAGTTGGCCGGGACCTCCATGGGAAAGGAGACAAACTGGATGCCCATTCCCAGCTCAACGGTGGTCAGCCACAGATTTTCCATCGCGGCGCCCATGCTGAACACCGAGTAGAAGCCCGACAGTTCGCCGGGGCGGTATTCGCCCCTGTCCAGCATGACGCCCAGCAACAGTGGCGAGCCTGCAACTAGCTTCCGGTTTTCCTCCCCGAGGGTTTGCGGCACACGAAGCTTGTTCATCAGCGTCTGCCCCGACGGAGTGAAGACCTTCTTCGTGAAGGGGCGGAGCACGGCGGGAAGCTGGTCAAAGAGCATGCCGTCCCGCCGCTCGTCCATTTCGGCCTCGCTGAAGCGAAAATAGCGCTTGTAGCGCTCAAAAAACGTTCCCTCAGCCATGACCTGGGTCATGCTCTCGCCGCTTATGGCCGCAATCCGCCCAATGGTGTCCCGGTCCTCGATGATGACGAAGCGCCACGGCTGGCTGTTCAACTGTGAGGGTGCGGCGCCGGCCACCTGCATCAACAGCTTTTGGTGATCCTGACTTACCGGATCGGGGAGAAACGGGCCGTTGGTGGTCTTGCGATTGAAGACGACATCAAGGAATTCCACTATTGTCCTAGGGTCTGCGGATCAGGAGGCAAGTGCCACTATCACGCTCAGGATATAGAACGGCAACGGAACCGTCGCAGCGCATACATGCCGGTAGGGGTGGCGTCGTGCGGACCCGACGTAGGGGAGGGCAGCCAGGGCCACCAGCGCCGGAAGCAGGTACCAACCTGCCTGGGTGCGGCCCCACCAGAGCGAACTTGCGGCAACCAGTGCCAGGCCGAATGTGGCGACATAAAGCCCATGATGAAGCCAGCGGAACCCACTCGAATCGACCAGTCCGGTCCGCACCGCCACACCAAAACAGGCGTTGAGCACGTAGGTTGCGCACGCCAGCACAAAAAGCAGGGCCATCGCGGTCATGGGCCCGGGTACCACCGCACGGTGTGAGTCGACACGGCATCATCTTCCCATTCCTGCCTCCTGCCTGAAATGCGAATGATTCGCGTTTAGGTTAGAGTTGGATCAGCCCGTCGAGGGCTCCCATACTCTCCCCAGAAAAAAGTTGAGGACAATCATGCGCAGTATGTACGCGCGAACGACGGCGGCGATCACCGCTTCAGCTCTCCTTCCGTTGGCTCTTACCGGCTGTGGACAGGAAGCCGAAGGTTCCGGACAGGCATCAGGATCGGGTGCGCTGCAGGTTGTGACCTCCACCAACGTGTACGGGGACATCGTCGAGTCTGTGGGTGGCGAGCACGTGGAAGTGACGGCGATCGTCAATAGCCTGAGCCAGGATCCGCACTCCTACGAGGCCACGGTTCAGGACAAGCTCGCTGTGTCCAAAGCAGACCTTCTGGTGGAGAACGGTGGCGGCTACGATTCCTTCCTGCATACCCTCGCCGACTCCGCGGAGCTGGACCACGAATACATTCTCAGCGCCGTCGAGATCGCCGGCGTAGCTGCCGGGGAAGAGGCCCACGCCGAGGAGGGAGCTAACGCTGAGGAGGAGACCCACTCGGAAGAGGAGGCCCATGCTGAGGACAAGCACGCCCACGGTGATTTCAACGAGCACGTCTGGTACAAGCTGGACGCCATGGCGGACCTCGCAGGCGCAGTAGGGGAGAAGCTGTCTGCGCTCGATCCGGAGAACGCGGATACCTACGAGAGCAACGCCGCCTCCTTCGCAGAGCAGATTGCCGGGCTGCAGGATCGAGCTGAGGCACTGGCCCCCGACGCCGACGGAAAAGCCGTCGCCGCCACCGAGCCGGTTCCCGCCTACCTCCTGGAAGCTGCCGGGCTTGAGGATGTCACCCCCGCCGATTACACGGAGGCCATCGAAGAGGACGCGGATGTGCCCGTTGCCGCGCTGAACGAGATGCAGGAACTCATGAAGAGCGGCTCCGTTGCGTTCCTGGCATACAACGAGCAGACCGAAGGCCCGCAGACCCAGACAGTCCGCAGCACGGCCGAGTCGGCCTCAGTGCCGGTAGTCAACTTTACCGAGACCCTCCCCGAGGGCGCTGACTACATTTCCTGGATGACCACCAACGTCGACAACATCGCCGAAGCTCTTAAGTCCTGACAGAATTGGCCAAGACACTCCCAATTCTGCAGCTAGGAGGCCGCGTGGCCTACGACGGCGCTGCTGCCGCTTCACCCGTGGCGAGCCTGCGCTCGGCGTCCCTCTCTTTTGGCCGCCGGACGCTCTGGCATGATCTGGACCTGGACATCCGCCCGGGGGAGTTCCTTGCCGTTCTCGGTCCCAACGGTTCGGGCAAAACGAGCCTGTTGAGAGTGCTCCTTGGCCTGCAGGAGCTTGATTCAGGTACAGCCACAGTCAACGGTCACGCACTTCACCGCGGCAGCCGCGCTTTCGGCTACATCCCGCAGCAGAAGTCCTTCGCAGCCGAAACCCCGTTGCGCGCACGTGACCTGGTGGGCCTGGGCATCGACGGACACCGCTGGGGTTTCCGCCGGGGCGGGGGAACCTACCGGCAGACGGTGGACGCGCTCCTTGAGAAGGTGGGGGCGTCGTCGTACGCGGACGCGCCGGTCGGACGGTTGTCCGGCGGGGAACAGCAGCGGCTGCGCGCTGCCCAGGCCCTCGCCACCGATCCGCAGGTGCTCCTCTGCGACGAACCGTTGCTCTCACTCGACCTTCACCACCAGCAGGCCGTGAGCAAACTCATCAATGATCAGTGTCGCGACCACAACACCGCAGTGGTCTTCGTGACGCACGAGATCAATCCCATCATCGACTACGTTGACCGAGTCCTTTACCTCGCTGGCGGACGGTTCCGGGTCGGCCGGCCACAGGATGTCATGACCAGCGAAGTCCTGTCCGATCTCTACGACAGCAGAGTGGACGTCATGCACAACAACGGACGCATTGTTGTGGTGGGCCTGCCGGATGCGACCACACACCACCACCATGCAGAGGTAGCGCTGCCGTGACCTTCGACGAGATATTCCGGGCGATCTTCACGTTCGACAACTATGCCGAGCTGCTCCCGCTGGTGCAGAACTCGATCTGGGCGGGTGCTGTGCTGGGTCTGCTGGGTGGGCTGATCGGTACCTTCGTGATGATGCGGGACCTGGCCTTCGCTGTTCATGGGATCGCCGAACTCTCCTTCGCCGGTGCCGCTTTTGCCCTGCTGATCGGTGCCAACGTGGTGTTCGGTTCGCTGGCGGGATCGGTGATAGCTGCTCTTCTGCTCGGGCTGATGGGCATCCGCGC
This sequence comes from Arthrobacter sp. M71 S08, assembly GCF_059089725.1. NCBI lineage: Bacteria > Bacillati > Actinomycetota > Actinomycetes > Micrococcales > Micrococcaceae > Arthrobacter > Arthrobacter sp. M71 S08. The sequence continues at coordinate 143,366 of NZ_JBNHEY010000005.1, forward strand.
CCGGGACCGGAACTCGATCATCGGCGTCATCATGCCGTTCGGGCTTGGCCTGGGAATCCTCTTTCTTGCGCTCTATGAGGGCAGGGCGGCGAACAAGTTTGGCCTGCTGACCGGGCAGATCGTCTCAGTAGACCAGGTGCAGCTTGCGCTCCTGGCGGGCTGCGCCGTCGTCGTCATGGTTGCCCTCGGCGCCATCTGGCGCCCCCTGACGTTTGCCAGTGTTGACCCGGAGCTGGCGGAGGCGCGGGGCGTGCCGGTGCGCGGGCTGTCGCTGATGTTCATGTTCCTGCTGGGAGTCTCGGTGGCGCTGTCCATCCAGGTGGTAGGCGCGTTGCTGGTGCTCGCGCTTCTCATCACGCCTGCAGCGGCGGCTCTCAAGGTCAGCTCATCACCACGGCTGGTGGTGCTGCTCAGCGTCGCGTTCGCCTGTACATCGGTGGTGGGCGGCATCCTGCTGGCGCTGGGCGGACGGATTCCGATCAGCCCTTATGTGACGACCATTTCCTTCGTGATCTACCTGGTGTGCAGGGCCATCAACTGGCACCGTTCAAAGAAGGCCACCACGTCGGAGCTCCGCGCGGCGCAGCCGGCCTAGTTCTTCGCGGAGGTGCACTCCGGGCACAGGCCGTAGATTTCGACGGTATGGGCTACGTCTGTGTACCCATGCTCCTGCGCCATGCGTGCAGCCCACTGCTCGACCGCCGGCGCCTCAATCTCTACCGCCCGTCCACACTTGCGGCACAGCAAATGGTGGTGGTGATGCTCGACGGCGCACCGGCGGTAGACAGCTTCGCCCTCGCCGTTACGCAGTACGTCGACAAGGCCGTCATCTGCCATTGACTGCAGGATCCGGTACGCGGTGGCCAAAGAGACCGACTCGCCCCGCTCGTGAAGCTTGCGGTACAGCTCCTGCGTGCTCACGAAGTCGTCCAAGTCATCGAGGGTGGCGCTGACCGCCCGGCGCTGCTTGGTCACCCGCTGCTCCGACCCCTTGCGGACCGGCTGTTCTGCCTCCGATGACATGCCGGCTGGTCACCTCCCGTGTACTCAATTCGACCCGCGTCAAGGGTAGCACCGGCGAACGCTGCGCCCGGTGGGCGGGGCCGCAGACAGAGCGGTCGAACGGGGATAGTCTGGGCGGATGTTGCTGACGAAGTTCACCCATGCGTGCGTCCGCCTCGAAAAGGACGGGACCCGGATCGTCCTGGATCCCGGGAACTTCTCGGAAGTCGAAGAGGCCGTTTCCGGGGCGGCGGCGATCCTCATAACCCACGAGCACGCCGACCACTTCGACAAGGAAAGGATCGCCGCCGCCGTCCGCGCTGACTCCCGGTTGGAGGTGTACGCCCCGCAGGGCGTGGCTGCACGGTTGGAGGAGGAACTTGCAGACGACGACGACGGCGCCGCTGCCCGCGTCCATGCTCTGGAACCTGAGGGGCAGTACACCATCGCAGGCTTCGACGTTCAGACTTTCGGTGGGCAGCACGCTCTCATTCATCCGCATATCCCGGTTGTAAAGAACATCGGTTACCTGATCGACGGCGCCCTCTACCACCCGGGTGACTCGTTCATAGTCCCGCACGGGGTCCAGGTGCACACGCTGCTGGTGCCGGTGCACGCTCCATGGTCAAAGACCGCCGAGGTGATCGATTTCGTGACGTCCGTCCGGGCGCCGCGGGCCCACCAGATCCATGACGCGCTGCTGAACGAGACCGGCCTGGCAATGGTCGAGGGCCATGTCTCCCGGCTGGGGAAACACTACGGAACGGACTTCGAGCACCTGGCGGCCGGCCAGAGCGTCACCCTCTGACGCGTCGTCCTTCGGGTGTGACGGTATAGGTGGCCACTTCCTTGAGCTGCGGGGCGTCCGGGTCGCCGTCGGTCACGCCGGTTGCCCATCGCAGCTTCAGCCCGTCATCGGTGTCTTCGAGTACAGCCAGGTTGTTGTCAAACCACGGGCCCTTGATGTTCGTCCACGAGAACGGCGGCTTCGGCACCTTTGCCGAGCGCGCCACGAGGGAACCGATCGGGCTGGCGACGCTGTAGGACATGACCACCGTGGCAAACCGTAGGACGCGTGGGAGCGGGTTGCGGATGGGTGAACAGACGACCTGAAGAATCCGGCTGCCGGAGGATCGGTCAATCTCCGCAATGTAGGAAAAGTGGACATCACCGGAGAGGAAAGTCACTGTCTGCGGGGCCGGGCCGCGCTTACCGTCTGCAACCTCGGTAGCAAGGTCCGCAACGGACCGGAAGCTGCGCTGGAACGCGCTCCAGTGCTCGAGGTCGAGAAGCTGCCGAAGGCCCTCGCCGATCCGTGAACCCCGCTTTCCCCACGCGCCCTCGGCGAGCGCCTCATCCCACGCCTCGATAAAGTGCAGGCCGCGGGGAAGGAGGAAGGGAAGCGAGGTCGCAACGAGCAGATGCCTCACGCCACCCCGAAAGTGCTCGTTCAGCCACTCGAGTTCAACCTCGTCCAGAATGGAGCGCCGGCCGGGATCAAGGACCCTCGCGGCACGCGAATCGACGGTGATTATCCGCACATCGCCGATGTCCCTGCAGTAGCTCCAGCGGTAGCTGAGCGGGTCAGAGTCCGCCCGTTCGGCGAATGCCTCAAGCTCTGCGGTGAAATCAAGTTCTTCCGGGCCGGTATGGGACCTGATCCGGCTCCACAGAATGTCCTCGGCGCGGGCTGCCGGGGAGAGGTTCCCGAGATGCTGGTATACCCAGTAGGACGAGAGCCCGGCGACAATCCGGTCATGCCACCACGCGGTTGAATGCATCTGTTCCCGCCAGGAAAGCGACGCATTCCAGTCATCGCGGATGTCGTGGTCGTCGAAGATCATCGCACTTGGGAGGGTAGAGAGCAGCCAGCGGTTCGCCTCGTCGGACCAGGCGAGCTTGTACAGGTGGGCGTACTCCTCGTAGTCCTGCAGTTCCTCCCCGGGCGGCTCATGGAGCGACCGGCGCGACTTGATGAAGTCCTGCATCTCGCTGCTCGTTGCGTCGGCATACACCTGGTCGCCGAGGAACGCGACCAGATCGGGACGGGTGTCGTCGTCGTGGTTGTCTGCCTGATGGAGCGCATAGGCGCGCAGCGCATCGACGCCGTGGGTAGCGTTACCCATACGGTCGTGGGGCACGCTCGTGCGGCATGAGCCGAACGCGAGCCGCAACCGCCTGTCGGGGTGAAGCGTGCGGATGGACGGGGCGGGGAAAGGTGAGCCGCGCTCCGGCCATACAGGTTCGCCGTCGATCTCAACGGTGTACTGCAGGGTCGTACCCGGGGTGAGGTCCCACGCTTCCACGAGCGCGTAGTGGTGGTGATGGACAGCAAACGTGGAAGCGGCCCATTCGTTCCCGTCGGCGCGCACCACGACCGCGCATGCTTCACTGGTCTCCACCCACACGGTGGCCGAGGTTTCATCGACATACCGGAGCATCGGACCGAGCACCAGAGTAGCTGTCATTACCCTTTTGTACCCCCTGACGGGTTGGAGGGCCAGAGCAGCAAAAACATCCCGGGGTGACGGGCTTGGAGCGGACAGCGGAGCTGTGGTGAACTTGGCTCACACCTAGACCGGTGTGCCACCGGTCACACTTTCATAAGGAGATCTTCATGGAGACTCTGATGGACGTGCAGGCGCTGCGGAACCGGATGACCTCCGGTCAGCAGACCGTCCTGCTGGATGTTCGCTGGTCGTTGGGTAATCCCCACGGTCACGAGCAGTACCGATCAGCTCATATCCCGGGCGCCGTCTACGTGGACCTTGAAAAGGAACTCTGTTCAGCCCCGTCCGTGGCGGAAGGACGGCACCCGTTGCCGGAACCCGAGACGTTCGAGGAAGCTGCCCGTCGGTGGGGCATCAACGATGGTGACGTTGTTGTTGCGTATGACGACACGGGCAACCTGGCGGCGGCGCGGTTGTGGTGGCTGCTACGCGATGCGGGCATGACCAGCGTCTACCTGCTCGACGGGGGACTGGGTGCATGGCAGGCGGCCGGTTTCGAGACCGAGCGCGGCGAGGAGCAGCACTGCCTCGGTGATGTAATCCTGAGCTCTGGCCACATGCCCGTCCTCAAAGTCGAGGACGTTCTGACCCTGACGCAGCACGGTGTGCTGCTCGACGCCCGGGCACCCGAGCGTTTCCGTGGAGAGATCGAGCCGGTTGACCCGAAGGCCGGCCATATCCCAGGGGCATCCAGCGCTCCTACCTCGGAGAACCTCACGGCGCAGAAGACTTTCCTGCCGGCAGAGGAGCTGCGCCGGAGGTTCGCTGCGCTGGGCATCACGGACACCGTCGACGTCGCCGTGTACTGCGGGTCAGGCATTACCGCCGCGCACGAGATCGCTGCCCTCGAGGTCGCCGGATTCGCGGCGGCGCTGTATCCGGGATCATGGTCCCAATGGTCCCAGCGGGCGGATCTGCCGGTGGCCACCGGTCCCTGACGGGCAGCAGGCCCTGCTCGGCCTGACGAACGTCGTTGTGAGAGAGTAACCGGTATGACCACTGCATACGCCTACGCCGCTACGTCGGCGTCCAGCGGGTTGGGCCGCACCACCGTTGAGCGCCGGGAACCTCACCACGACGACGTCGAAATAGCCATCGAATTCTGCGGACTGTGCCACTCGGACGTCCACGCGACCCGGAGTGAGTGGGGCGCTGCCCGTTATCCGCTGGTGCCCGGGCATGAGATCGTCGGCCGGGTTACCCGGGTGGGGGATTCGGTAGAGTCGTTCGCCGTCGGTGACCGGGTGGGAGTGGGTTGCATGGTGGACTCCTGCCGCGAGTGCGAGAGCTGCGCCGACGGTTTGGAGCAATACTGCGAGAAGGGGATGACCGGCACCTACGGCACTCCGGACCGCAGGCACGACGGCGAGACCACGCAGGGCGGTTACTCGACTTCCATCGTGGTCAACGAAGGCTACGTTCTTCGGATCCCCGAAAACATGGACCCGGCCGCCGCCGCGCCGCTTCTGTGTGCCGGCATCACCACCTTTTCGCCACTGAACCATTTCGGGGTCGAGAAAGGGGACGCTGTCGGCGTCGTCGGGCTCGGCGGACTCGGCCACATGGCAGTGAAGATTGCCAAGGCCATGGGCGCGGAGGTAACGGTTTTCACCACCTCGTCCGGCAAGGTGGATGCCGCACGGGACCTTGGAGCCGACCGTGTGGTCATCTCCAGGGATTCGGACGCCATGTCGGCCGCCGCGAACACCCTGGATGTGGTGATCGATACGGTTGCGGCGCCGCATGATCTTAACCAGCTCATCCGCACGCTTCGGCTCGACGGTGCCCTGTTCCAGCTCGGACTGCCCTCAGACCCGATGCCGGCCGTCGACCCTGGCCTGTTGGTCCGCAAGCGGCGCACATACGCCGGTTCACTTATCGGTGGTATCGCCGAGACCCAGCAGATGCTCGACTTCTGCGCGCAGCATTCAGTGGTGTCGGATATTGAGCTTGTCACAGCCGACCAGCTCAATACGGCCTATGACCGCATGGTTGCGGGAGACGTAAAGTACCGGTTCGTTCTTGACGCCAGCTCCCTGAAGGAGGACTCATGAGCACGCTGTTCACCCGGATCATCGAAGGTGAAATCCCCGGCCGTTTCGTCTGGAAGGACGAGGATGTGGTGGCATTCCTGACCATCCAGCCCATCACCGACGGGCACCTCATGGTTGTTCCCCGCCGTGAGGTGGCGCACTGGGTGGACCTGGAACCGGACCTGCTCGGCAAGGTCATGAACGTTGCGCAGAAGATCGCCAAGGTGCAGGAGTCGGAGTTCAACGCCAAACGCATCGGGGTGCTCGTTGAGGGGTACGAGATCCCCCACGTACACGTACACATCTGGCCCACCCAGAGCGCTGCTGACTTCGACGTGCACAACGTCGACCACAACCCCGAACCGGCAAAGCTCGACGAGAACGCGGAACGGCTCCGGGCCGCCCTGCGCGACGCCGGGTATGCCGAGAATGTTCCCTCTGCCTAGGCGGCGAGAGCTTCTCCGAGGGCGGCGCGAATGCGCTTCTCGGATACCGAGTAGGCGGTTCCCAGCTCCTGCGCGAACAGGCTGATCCGGAGTTCCTCAAGCATCCAGCGAACCCGTCCCAACGAGGGCGGCACCCGACGTCCGTGTGGAGCGACAGCCGCCACGGCGTCGTCGTACTCGTCTTCGAGGCGCTGCACGATCGCGGTGCTCAGAGCATCGCGCTGGACATTGGTCTCAAGCTTCTCCAGCCTCTTCTCGATACCGGCGAGGTAGCGGGGGAGATGGGCCAGCTGGGCATAACCCGTAGTGGCTACAAATCCCGGAAAGACGAGCTGCTCGAGCTGGCTCTTCACGTCGTTCAGGGCGGTGATGAGGGCCAGGCTCGTGGAGCCCTTCAGCCGCTTCTCGATTCTGCGGGCACTCGCGAGGATCTTCTCGACCGTTGCGGTCACGGTGAACACCGTATCGATGAGGTCTGCCCGGACGGTCTCGTACAGCGCGTCGAACTCCTCGACGGTCCACGGCAGCTGCTCGGGCGTGAGCTTGTCAATCGCCGCTATTGAACAGTCTTCGATCAGAGCACTGACACTGCCGTGCGGATTCTGGCTGAAGGTGAGTTTCTCGGAGTTACTCAAGTGCTCCAGGACATACCGGGCGGGACTCGGGACGCGCAGCGCAAGGAGTCTGATGACGCCTCCGCGCATCGCCGCTGACTGCTCGGCAGCATTGGGGAAGACCCTGAGCCCGACGGCGGTCTGTTCGTCAACGAGCGCGGGATACCCGGTTACCCGGTGCCCGCCGACGATCCGGGACACCTCCCGCGGGACCGCGCCGAACGTCCACGCTGTTGCGCCGCTGACCTCCTTGATGCCGGGGCCGGTCTCCGACGACGACGGCGGCACCGGCTGCTTCCGGCGCGCCACCTTCTGCGTCTGCTGCACGGACCCCGGCGTTGCCCCAAGGGATTCGGCGATCGCGCGCCGTGTCTGCGGGGCGAGCCTGTCCTGCAGCGAGGACAAGTCCTTGTCCTCGTCGAGGATGCGGCCGTTTGCATCGACCACCTGGAAGGACATCAGCAGGTGCGGCGGCAGCGTATCCCGGTTCCATGATCCCGGCGGGATAACGTGTCCCTTCAGCCTGCGCAGGGCCAGTTCCAGCGACGGCTCAAGTTCGTCCCGCGCAGGGTCAAAGTCGGCATGGAGAACGTCGACGGCGGACCGTGCGACGTCCGGAGCGGGAATAAAGTTCTTGCGGACCTGCTTGGGCAGGGACTTTATCAGCGCTGTCACAAGCTCCACGCGCAGCCCCGGAATCTGCCACCGGAAGGGTGCCGGTTCAAGCTGGTTCAGGAAGAGGATGGGGACTTGCACAGTGACGCCGTCCGAGGCACCGGGAACGTTCGGGGAGAACTCGTAGCTCAGCGGCAGTTCGAACCCCTGCTGGCGCCACGTCTTCGGGAAAGCGGTCTCGTCGAGATCAGCATCCCTGCTGAGGAGTTCCTCAGGCTTGAAGTCCAGCAGTTCGGGGTTGTCCTGGCGGGCCTGCTTCCACCACTTGTCGAAATGGCGTTCGGACACCACATCCTTGCCCACGCGTGCGTCATAGAACTCGAACAGCGTTTCATCGTCGACCATGAGGTCACGGCGGCGCATGCGGTTTTCCATCTCCTCGATCTCGGCAATGCGGGCCTTGTTGCGATGGAAAAACTTGTGATGGGTGCGCCAGTCGCCCTCAACCAGCGCATGCCGGATGAAAAGTTCACGGGCGAGTTCCCTGTCGATCCGGCCGTAGTTGATGCGCCGCTGGGGAACAATGGGCACGCCGTAGAGGGTGACCTTCTCGTAGGCCATCACCGAGCCCATCTTGCGCGACCAGTGCGGTTCGCTGTAGCTGCGCTTCACCAGATCCGGTGCAACGTCCTCGGCCCAGAGCGGATCGAACCTTGCCGCTACTCGAGCCCACAGACGGGATGTCTCAACCAGTTCTGCGGCCATCACCCAGTCGGGATTCTTCTTGAACAGGGCGCTGCCGGGGAAGACGGCAAACCGGGTGCCGCGGGCACCGGCGTATTCACGCTTCCGCTGGTCATACAGGCCGATGTGGCTGAGCAGGCCGGACAGCAGGCTGATGTGGACGGCGTCGTGCTGGGCCACCGGGTCCACCTCGGCCGGAGAGAGCGTGATGCCGAGCGGCTTGGCGAGCTGGCGCAGCTGGGCGAAAAGGTCCTGCCATTCGCGCACCCGGAGGTAATTGATGAATTCATTGCGGCACAGCTTGCGGAACTGTGTGGAGGACAGTTCCTTCTGCTGGTCCTGCAGGTACCGCCAGAGATTCAGGTACCCGGTGAAGTCCGAGTTCTCATCCACGAACCTGCGGTGCTTCTCCGTTGCGCTCTGAAGCTTTGCCGCCTGATCCGGCTGGGGACGTTCCCTCGGATCCTGGATGGTGAGGGCCGCGGCCAGAACCATGACCTCCTTGGCGCAGCCGCGGCGTCCGGCTTCCACGATCATGCGTCCGAGGCGCGGATCCACCGGCAACTGGGCCAGTTGCCGGCCCACCGGAGAGATGCCGCCGTCGGCCGTCATTGCGCCGAGCTCACGGAGGAGCGTGACACCGTCGTTGATGGCCTTTGATTCGGGAGGCTCGACGAAGGGGAAGGCAGCAACATCCTTCGGGCCGCGCGTCACGCCCATGGCCGTCATCTGGAGGATCACGGCCGCAAGGTTGGTTCGCAGGATTTCCGGGTCGGTGAATGGCCGTCGGGACTCGAAGTCTTCCTCGGAGTAAAGGCGGATGGCGATGCCGTCGGACACACGGCCGCATCGACCCGACCGCTGGTTCGCCGAGGCCTGCGACACGCGCTCGATGGGAAGCCGCTGCACCTTCGTGCGGTGCGAATACCGGGAGATACGGGCGGTGCCCGTGTCGATGACGTACTTGATTCCCGGCACGGTGAGCGACGTTTCCGCGACGTTCGTTGCCAGGATGATGCGCCGGCCCGGGCCACCCGGATTGAAAACCCGGTGCTGCTCCTGCAGCGACAGCCTGGCAAAGAGGGGCAGAATCTCCGTCCCGCGCAGGCGCGGGTTCACCTGCACGCGCGAGCGGAGTGCGTCGGCAGCATCACGGATCTCGCGCTCGCCGGAGAAGAAGACGAGGATGTCTCCGGGTGATTCGCTTGCCAGTTCGTCAACTGCGTCGCACACGGCGTCGAGCGGATCGCGGTCTTCTTCCAGCTCATCGTCTGAATCTGATTCGGTGTCGCCGGCAGGCTGGCTCAGCGGACGGTACCGGATCTCGACCGGGTAGGTGCGCCCCGAGACTTCGATGATGGGCGCAGGCTTCTTCTCGGGTGCCGCTTCATCCGCAGCGAAGTGGTCCGCGAAGCGCTCCGGATCGATGGTGGCGGAGGTGATGATCAGCTTCAAGTCCGGGCGTTTGGGCAGGATGCGCTTGAGGTAGCCGAGGATGAAGTCAATGTTGAGGCTGCGCTCATGAGCCTCGTCGATGATGATGGTGCTGTACTTCTTCAGCAGCTTGTCGTGCTGGATTTCGGCGAGCAGGATGCCGTCCGTCATCAGTTTGATGCGGGTGCCTCGCCCAACCTCCCCGGTGAATCGGACCTGATAGCCAACCTCTTCACCAAGCTTGACGTCCAGTTCCTCCGCAATGCGCTCGGCAACCGTGCGCGCTGCAAGGCGGCGAGGCTGTGTATGGCCGATCATCCCGGATTGGGCAAGCCCCAGCTCCAGGCACATCTTGGGAATCTGCGTAGTTTTTCCCGAGCCGGTCTCGCCGGCGATGATGGTGACCTGGTTCGCTGCGATGGCAGCCATGATGTCCGCCCGCCGTTCCGAGACAGGGAGCTGGGCAGGGTAAGAGATTGTCAGCGACATGATTACCTGTAAGTTTACTCGGCGCGGCCGGACCAGTGCGTAGGCTGGGCGGATGTTCACCTCCGACGAACCCTTCGACTCCGGAATGCTGCCAGTCGGGGACGGGAACGAAATCTACTGGGAGGCGTCCGGGAACCCGTCCGGAAAAGCCGCGCTTTACGTCCATGGCGGTCCCGGATCGGGAATGCGGGGCGGCTACAGGAAGCACTTCGATCCCGAGAAATACCTCATTATCGGATTCGACCAGCGGGGATGCGGACGCAGCCTTCCGCTCGGTAGCGATCCTGCGGCGGATCTTTCCACCAACACCACCCCGAAGCTCCTCGCAGACATGGAGATGCTGCGAGAACACTTGCGGGTTGGGCGATGGTTGATCTGCGGCGGATCCTGGGGGACAACACTCAGTCTCGCCTACGCCCAGAGGCACCCCCGATCGCGTCTCGGAACTCATCCTCGCAGCGGTTACGACGACGTCGGCCGCTGAAATCGCCTGGATCACCGAGGACATGGGCCGGGTCTTCCCCAGGGAATGGGACGATTTCCGCGCTGCGGCGGATCCGGCGCCGGATGAGAGGCTGATCGACGCTTATTACCGGTTGCTCACAGGCCCCGATGCGTCAGAGCGCGAGCGGGCAGCCCTCGCCTGGTGTATCTGGGAGGACGTGCACGTGTCGCTGGACCCCAAAGCGACACCGCACCTCCAGCATCAGCCGCCCGAATTTCGCCTGCTTTTTTCAACCCTCGTGACCCACTACTGGCGCAACGCCGGGTTCGGGGGCGACGAACTGCTGGACCGCATGCACCGCATTGCGTCCATTCCCGGGGTGATGATCCACGGCCGCCTGGATGTCAGTTCGCCGCTGTCAACCGCCTGGAACCTCGCGAAAGCCTGGCCTGCGGCGGAGCTTGTGATCATCGATCAGGACGGCCACGGGGGGAGTGGAATGGCTGATGAGGTGACCCGCGCTGCCGCACATTTCAGTCGCTCCTGACCCCGCTCCCGGCTGCGCGGATCAGCCTCTCGGCAGCTGCCGCGGCGTGCTCCCGGAGTTCCCGGGGTGCAATGATGTCGAATTCGAAGCCCAACGCCACTACGTGCATGAGCGGCCAGTCGAGGGAGTCTGCCCCGAAGCGCATGAGAGTGGATCCGCCGTCGTCCTCGAGCTCGGCGATGTTGGGCGGGACCATCTGGCCGATGTCTGCAAGGGGGCCGTGGATACGCACCACGACGTCGTAACTGTACGGCGAACGGGTGATTGATTTCTGGACGTAAGCGGCAAGATCCTTGGCGGGAAGCGGACGTGCGGCGAACTTTTCCCGCGGGGACGGGACGCTCTGGCACCGGTCCACGCGGAAGGTGCGCCAGTCTTGCCTTGCGGTGTCCCATGCGACGAGGTACCACCGCCGTCCGGTGTCCACCAATCGCACGGGTTCAACAACGCGGCGGGAGGATTCGCCGTCGTGCCGTGCGTACCGGAACACCACGACCCGGCGCTCAGTGATGGCGGAAGAGAGCGCAGTGAGGACTTCAGGGTTCACCGGTGTGCTGACGGCAGCCATCCGGGTGACCGCGGTGCGGAGGCCGGCGAACTTCGGCCGCAGCCTGCCCGGAAGGACCTGTTCCAGTTTTGTGAGGGCGCGGACGGAGGCTTCCCCGAGCCCTGAAACAGGGCTTGCCGTGACGGCGCTGAGGCCGATGGCGACGGCGAGGGCTTCGTCGTCGTCGAGGAGCAGTGGGGGAAGCTGCGCGCCCGCACCCAACTGGTAGCCACCGGCAATACCGGGGGAGGCATGGATGGGATACCCCAGGGTCCGCAGCTTGCCGATATCCCTGCGGACCGTGCGTTCGGTAACGGACATCCGTTCGGCGAGCGCGGATCCGGTCCACTCCCGCCGAAGCTGAAGCAGGGACAGCAGTTGCAGCAGCCTCGCCGAGGTTTCCAACATGCCACCACGGTACCCATAGACGCGGACAGTTCCTGTCCGCAACGGCTTCTACAGTTTGATCAACGCCACGCAGGAAACTTCAGGAAGGAAGGGAAGGAACATGGACATCGGCAAGGAACTGACGGACCAGCTTCAATGGCACTGGGAGAATCAGGCGCGCCCGAGGCTGGATGGACTGACTGATGAGGAGTACTTCTGGGAGCCGGTACCCGGAAGCTGGAATGTACGTCCGAGGGGCACGGGCACCGCGCCGCTTCAGGTCGGCGGCGGCGACTACACGATCGACTTCGCCATTCCGGAACCCACGCCGGCTCCGGTCACCACCATCGCCTGGCGGCTCGGGCACATGCTGGTCGGCGTGTTGGGCGCGCGGCTCGCTTCGCACTTCGGCGGCGCACCGGTGAGCTATGAAAACTATGAGTACCCGGGGAAAGCAGGGCAAGCCCTCGAACAGCTGGACGGTATGTATGCGCACTGGTCCGGCGCTGTCACCGCGCTTTCGCGGGAAGAATTAGAGCGCCCGGTCGGCCCGGCGGAGGGCCCGTTCGCCGAGGCTCCCATGGCTGCGCTGATCCAGCACATCAACCGGGAGATGATTCACCATCTGGCCGAGGTGGCGCTCCTGCGGGATTTGTGGACGCACCGCTACATACACGGTGAACGGTCCTGATCATCTGGACTGCCCAGAGACGTTCAGGTGGGAAAAAGTGCCCTCGATAGGATTCGAACCTACGACCTTCTGCTCCGGAGGCAGACGCTCTATCCCCTGAGCTACGAGGGCACGGTCCACTGAAGTAAACCAGTGGCCGAAAGGGACTTATGAAGCTTAGCAGGGAAAACTTGGCTGAACGAAACGCTGTGGGCAGCCCTAGTAGCCGAGGAAGGCATCGGTCCGGATGGACGTCCCGCCGGCGTCGCTGATAACCGGCTTCGCCCGCGCGAGGGTCACCGGAGATCCGGACAGATAGACACTCCGCCGGCCCAGATCCGGTACGAGGGAGCGCAGTTCCTCGGCGGTGGGAAAGCCCGTGCCGCCGTGAACCCAGCTGCCCGGAAGCGGCCCGGGCTCGCCGGGGCAGAACAGGATCACGCGGTACGGCGCGAGCTCCTCGACGTAACCGAGCTCGGCGGGTCCGCTGACCACGTAGACAAGAACGATGTCGCGGCCCTGCCCGGATCCGTCCCCCGCACGGATCTGGCTGAGGAACGGCGTCACGCCGATTCCACCGGCAAACAGCAGCAGCGGCACTGAGGGATCGGCGGGCAGCACAAAGTCACCGGCCACTGCGGTCGCATCCACGGATGCGCCGGGACGCAGGCTCAACAGGGCCGATTTGAATGAGCTCGGTGGGTCCGACAGGCGCAGGCCGAAGCGGATGGTGCCGTCGTCGGGCGGGGAACTGATGCTGAAGATGCGCCGGAGCCCGCGGCGGTCAGCCCTCGCGTGGGGCAGCGTGAGCTCCATGTACTGGCCGGGCTCGAAACGCACCGGTGCCTCGGGCGTAAAGGAGACTTCGGCGCTCGTGGGAGTGAGCTGCCGGGATCCGGTGTAGCGCAGCCGGATGCGGCGCCGCTGGCCCATGGTAAACGCTACGGCGTTGCCGATCAGGAGCGCGTACTCCGGTCCGAGGAACACCGGCGGAATGTTGATCTGCAGGGCCAGCACCGCTGCGACGACGGCGGCCACCAGCCACTGCTGCCAGCGCCTGGGCGGAAGGGTCAGCGGCTCGGTGAGCATGAAGCCGAGCAGGAAGAGTACCGGGTAAGACACGAAGACCAACTGCACGGCGGTGGCGGGATCCGTGCCGCCGGCCGCCAGCCGGGCCACCAGGATACCGACAGCCAGGACGAGGAACACCGCTCCCATCGAAAGCTTCCGCGTCCGGTACAGGATCAGGATGGTGCTGAGCAGCACGGGCGGCAACATGGCGGGGTTGGCTGCCCACCACGCTGCGGCGCCGAGACCAAGCAGCGTCACGGCGACGGCGCCCAACGCTGCGGGATTGAAGATGTGCCGTCCGCGGAAGACGATCAGGTACTTGGAGGCAGCCGCAATGAGCCCGGCCAGCGCAATGCCGCCTACGCCCGCTGCTTCATCGGAAGGAAACATCACGAAAAACAGCAGCATGCCGGTGATCAGCGACGACTCGTTGTGCGGGCGGGTTCGGAGCATCATCGCCATCACGCGCGTACCGCCCCAGGAGGCGACGACGGCGGTGGCAAGCGTCGCGGCGAGCTCTGCCGGCGTGAACGCGAGAAGCCCGAGGGCGGACAGGGCGAACGCGTACGCGGCAAGGACCAGCAGGAGCACCATGACCAGCCGGTACATGGTGGCGCGGCCGAGGAACGTATCGACCTCCGTGAGCCAGTTCTGCCGTCCGACCATCTAGAACAACGCTCCTGCCAGGGATGATGAAAATTGCGCGCGTCCCTCGGAGTGAACCTGGACGTAGTCGAAATCGAACTCGGTCAGCAGCACTTCGGGCGGGACAAGGAAAAGTGCAGTGGCCAGCGCGTCCGCGACGAGCGCCTCGTCGGCCAGCACCCAGGTAGCAACCACTGTATCGACGCATTGCCCGGTTGTGGCATCCACGACGTGGTGCAGGCCGTCAGCCCAACGGCGCCTGTTGGAGGCCGATGCGCACAGTGCACGGTTCTGAAGAGTCACGACGCCGATGGCCGAATCCTGTGTGTACGGGTGCTCCAGCGCTACCCGAAGGGCTGAGGGACCGGTGTGCAGCATGTCCCCGCCGGCGTCTACGGTATGCTCCGGGAAATCGCAGTCCCGCAGCGTTGCCGACACCAGGTCAACGAGCTGCCCTTTGCCGGCCGCCCCCACATCGAGCGTGACCGGTCGTGCCGACCGCACGGTCGATCCTTGCCAGTGGAACGTTGCGTCCCAGCGCGTTGCCGACACGGGGGCGCCGTGCGGCACGAAGGAGTAACCGGCGTCGTACCCCAACTGCTCCAGCGACCGGCCCACCAGCGGTGACACGGCACCGTCCGTGAGGCGGTAGAGCCTCCGGTAAAGGTTTCCCAGCGCTTCGCCCGAAGGCGGCAGATCGACGCTCCCGCCGGAGGTGAGCGCCAGGATCTTCGAGTCGGGGCGGAAGCGGGAGTAGACGGCGTCGTACTCTTCGATCACGCGGGATACGGCGGCGCGGGCCGCACCGGACAGGGCACCGGGGGTGTCGATCTGCCACTTCGTGCCGATTGCGTCGAAGCTGTACTGTTGCCCGTAGCCCGCCGGGCTCACTGCGCGGCTTCGCTCTTGATCTGCTCGATCGCGTCGCTGAAGCCACCGCTGGTCAAGGACGATCCGGACACCTTTTCGACCTTCAGCTCGTCAAGAGGCGTCCCCACGATCTGCTCCCTGATCCCGCTGCTGAACTTGCCCTGGTAAAGCTCGGTGGTGGGGTTACTCGGCATGGGTTCGGTCCGTACGTCTGCGACGCTGCCCGACTCGAGGGTGACCGTCACTCCGATCGACTCCTCACCACCGGGCGTTTGGTATGACCCGGTGGCCGAGTAAGTTCCGTCTGTGTACTCGCCGGTCCCAGCGCCGACGGCCGTCTCCGCTGCGGCGTTGGCGGCATCCCCACCCGCCCCAGGCGACGGCGTCGGGCTGGCAGCACACGCGGCTGAACCCAGGAGGGAAGCGGCCGCGAGCCCCGTCAGGGTCCAACGCTGGTAAGGCTTGTTCACGGCGTTCGTCACAAAATCTCCTTGATGGGCTTGGGCCGGTTCTGCTCCGTACAACGCTAGCGCCCCCGATTCGGTTCAAACCGGCCTTCCGCAATAAGGCGTCCGTCACAGAATCAGGGGGATTAGACCCGCGCCGTTATGCTGGATGGGTGACTCCCGAAGAACTCTCCTCCGCAATCTCCTCATGCCTGAAAGACGCCGTCGCTGCCGGCGAAATTGACGTGGAGCTGCCTTCAGAGGTGCGAGTCGAGCGGCCCAAGAGCCGCGACCACGGGGACTGGGCCACAAACATCGCCCTGCAGCTGTCGAAACTGGCGGGCATGAACCCACGCCAGTTCGCGGGCATTTTGAAATCGCGGCTTGAGGGAATCGACGGTGTTTCTTCCGTGGATATCGCAGGTCCGGGCTTCCTCAACATCCGGCTCGAAGCCGCCGCCGCCGGTGAACTCGCGCGGAACATCGTCGAAGCCGGCCATGCCTACGGTACAAATGCTGCGCTCGCCGGCCACGTGATCAACATGGAGTTCGTCTCCGCGAACCCCACCGGCCCCCTGCACCTGGCGCACACGCGCTGGGCTGCCCTCGGTGACTCCCTGGCACGAGTGCTGTCTGCAAGCGGTGCGGAGGTCACCAAGGAGTACTACATCAACGATGCCGGTACCCAGATGAACAACTTCGCCGCCTCCGTGCTTGCCTCCATCAAGGGAAGGCCGACGCCGGAAGGCGGCTACCCGGGGCAGTACATCGCCGACCTCGGCCGTACGGTGCTTGCGGAGCGCCCCGACGCGGCGGAACTGCCGGACGGGGACGCCCTGCCGGTGGTGCGGGACATCGCATACCGCGCCCAGATGGATGACATCAAGGAGACCCTGGCCGCGTTCGGCGTGCATTTCGACGTCTACTTCTCGGAGGCCGGCCTGCATGCTGCCGGTGCAGTCGAGGAGGCCGTGGACCGTTTGCGCGAGCAGGGCCACGTGTACGACGACGGCGGCGCGGTCTGGCTGCGCACCACGGACTTCGGCGATGACAAGGACCGCGTCCTGATCCGGGCCAACGGCGAACCGACCTACTTCGCATCGGACGCAGCGTACTACCTTTCCAAGAAGGACCGCGGGTTCACCGAGAAAATCTATCTGTTGGGCGCTGACCACCACGGCTACATCGGCCGGCTCAAAGCGATTGCCGCGTGCGCCGGTGATGACATGGACACCAACATCGAAGTGCTGATCGGCCAGATGGTCTCCGTCAACGGTGCCCGGCTGTCCAAGCGAGCCGGAAATATCATCGAACTCCGCGACCTGCTGGACTGGCTGGGAGCTGACGCGCTGCGCTATTCACTCGGGCGCTCTCCGGCGGACTCCGCCATGTCCCTGGACCCGGAGCTGCTGAAGAAGAACACCAACGAGAACCCGGTGTTCTACGTGCAGTACGCGCATGCCCGTACCTGCGCCGTGTCACGCAACGCTGCCGCTGCGAACGTTGACCGGTCCGCTTTCGACGCCGGTGCCCTGGACCAGGCGGCTGACGAGGAACTGCTCGCCCACCTCGGCTCCTATCCCGCCGTTGTGGCGCAGGCAGCGAAGTTCCGCGAGCCGCACCGCGTCGCGCGCCACCTTGAGGTCATCGCCGGTGCTTACCACCGCTGGTACGACGCCTGCCGTGTCACACCGCTGGGTGACGATCCGGTTACCGACACCAACCGCACCAGGCTGTGGCTGAATGACGCCGTAACCCAGGTGCTCGCCAACGGGCTGGACCTGCTGGGCGTTTCGGCGCCGGAACGGATGTAGCGTGGCTGTCTCACCTCTTGCTCCCGACTGGCTGTCCTACCCTCAGGACGCCAATACGCTCAACCCCGCCCTGTGGGCTTCCACAGTTACCAGGGCGCGGAACGGCGTGCTGTCTGTGGACGGCGTATCGGCTACTGAGCTCGCCGAGCAGTTCGGGACACCCGTCTACGTGGTGTCCGAGAATGATTTCCGCACCCGGGCACGGGGTTTCCGTGACGCGTTCAACGCCGCTTTCCGGGACCTGTGCGGGGGAGTGGACGTCTACTACGCGGGCAAGTCGTTCCTCTGCTCCGAGGTGGCGCACTGGGTAGGGGAGGAAGGGCTCCGCCTCGACACATCCTCCGGTGGAGAACTCGCGGTCGCAATCCGCGCCGGCCTGCAGGGGCGCCAGCTCGCATTGCACGGCAACAACAAGTCCGATGCCGAGCTGAACCGTGCGCTCGAGCTTGAGGTCGGCCGCATCGTGGTCGACAGCCTTGATGAACTGCAGCGTGTCGGTGCGCTGGCCCAGGCACGCGGCGCGACCGCCAACGTGATGCTCCGGCTCACCCCCGGCGTCCACGCCCATACCCACGAATTCATTGCCACCGCGCACGAAGACCAGAAGTTCGGGCTGTCGCTGGCGCCGTCGTCGTCGGGCGGGGACTCACCGGCAGCGCAGGCGGTGGCAGCCGCTCTGGGGCACCCGTCCATCCGCCTGCTTGGCGTTCACAGTCACATCGGATCGCAGATCTTCGAGTCGGCGGGATTCGAACTGGCGGCGCGCAGGCTCCTCGGATTCCTGGCGGAGGTCCGCGACCGCCACGGCGTCGAACTGAAGGAACTCGATCTGGGCGGCGGTTACGGCATCGCTTACACCGAAGCTGACACGCCGCGCTCGCCCGCCGTCATCGCGCAGGCGCTGGCCGCCGTCGTCGGCGATGCCTGCGCCGAGCACGGTCTGCGGGCGCCGCGGATCTCGATTGAGCCCGGCCGTGCAATAGTCGGCCCGAGCACCTGCACGCTGTACACCGCCGGCACCACCAAGACAGTCCAGGTGGATGTCGACGGCGCCTCCCACCCACGCCGCTATGTTTCCGTTGACGGCGGTATGAGCGACAACGCGCGGCCGGTTCTGTACGACGCCGACTACTCGGCGGCGGTCGCGTCCCGTACCTCCCTCGAGGAGCCGCTGCTGTCGCGGGTTGTCGGCAAACACTGCGAAAGCGGCGACATCGTGGTACGCAGCGTGTACCTGCCCGGTGATACCGCGAACGGCGACCTCATCGCGGTTCCCGGAACCGGTGCCTACTGCTGGTCACTGGCCAGCAATTACAACTACCTCCCCCGCCCGCCCGTCGTCGCTGTCAAGGACGGCGAAGCGCGATTGATCGTGCGCGGCGAAACCGAAGAAGACCTCCTCTCGCGCGACGTGCTGCGCCAGGAGAGAAACGACCGAGCAACTCTCGAAGCAGGAGCCTGATCGATTTGATGAATGCCCCCCACACCACCGTTCCCAACGCAACACTGCGTGTTGCCCTGCTGGGCTGCGGAAACGTCGGTTCGCAGGTTGCGCGGATCCTCCTGGAAGACGCAGACAACCTCGCAGCCCGCACCGGTGCACGGCTTGAGCTCACCGGTATTGCCGTGCGTTCAATTGACGGACCCCGTGAAGCCGAGCTGCCGCAGGAGCTGTTCACCACGGACGCGGAGTCCTTGGTCGAGGGCGCGGACATCGTCATCGAGCTCATGGGCGGCATTGAGCCGGCCCGTAGCCTGATTCTGCGTGCCATAGACCACGGGGCCACCGTCGTCAGCGGCAACAAGGCGCTGCTCGCGCAGGACGGACCTACACTCTATGAGCGGGCGGACGGCGCCCACGTCCAGTTGTCCTACGAGGCTGCCGTCGCCGGCGCCATTCCCATCCTGCGCCCGATCCGCGACAGCCTTTCGGGTGACCGCATCACGCGCGTGCTCGGCATCGTGAACGGCACCACGAACTACATCCTCGACCAGATGGACACCACCGGCGCTCAGTTCGCCGATGCCCTGGCGGACGCGCAGCGTCTCGGTTACGCCGAGGCTGACCCGACCGCCGACATCGAGGGATACGACGCCGCATCCAAGGCCGCGATCCTCGCCTCCCTGTCCTTCCACACCCGCTTTGCGCTGGAGAACGTGCACTGCCAGGGCATCAGCTCGGTCTCGGCGGAAGACATTGCCGCGGCCAAGGACGCGGGCTTCGTCATCAAGCTCCTTGCAATCGCGGAGCTGCTGCAGGACCAGGCGGGCGACGACGGCGTCAGCGTCCGCGTGCACCCCACCCTCCTGCCGCGGGAGCATCCCCTCGCAGCTGTGCGCGGTGCGTTCAACGCCGTCTTCATTGAGGCGGAGAACGCGGGCGAGCTCATGTTCTACGGTCAGGGAGCCGGCGGCACACCGACCGCCTCCGCCGTCCTGGGCGATGTGGTGAGCGCTGCCCGCCGCATGGTCCTCGGCGGACCCGGCCGAACCGAAACCACCACGGGGCACGTCCCGGCCCTCAGTATCGACATGGTGAACACGAGCTACTACATCGGGCTGGACGTGGCTGACCAGCCGGGCGTGCTCGCCAAGATCGCGCACCTTTTCGCCGAGCATGGCGTTTCGATCGAAACCATGCGCCAAACCATCCACGCGGGGGACGACGGCGGTGAGGCCAGTGCGGAACTGCGCATCGTCACGCACAGGGCCGCTGAGTCGGCGCTGGCGGCAACTGTGAAACACATCCAGGATCTGGACGTCATCAACGCGGTGACATCGGTCCTCCGAGTAGAGGGAGTCTAATGGCTCACCAATGGCGCGGAGTAATCCGCGAATACGCTGACCGGTTGCCCGTGACGGAATCTACCCGGGTGATCACGCTCGGTGAGGGCGGAACACCCCTGGTGCATGCACCGGCGCTTTCCGAACGCACCGGCTGCAGCGTGTACCTGAAGGTCGAGGGAATGAATCCCACCGGCTCCTTCAAGGACCGCGGCATGACGATGGCCATCACCGCAGCCGTTGAGGCCGGAGCCAAGGCAGTGGTCTGTGCCTCCACGGGCAACACCTCTGCGTCCGCAGCGGCCTACGCAACACAGGCAGGGCTGACCTGCGCGGTGCTGGTACCGGACGGCAAGATCGCGATGGGCAAACTCAGCCAGGCCATCGCGCACGGAGCCGAGCTGCTCCAGGTCCACGGCAACTTCGACAACTGTCTTGAGGTGGCGCGGAAGCTGGCGGAGTCCTACCCCGTGTTCCTCGTCAATTCCGTGAACCCTGCGCGTATCGAGGGGCAGAAGACTGCGGCCTTCGAGGTTGTCGACTTCCTGGGAGATGCTCCCGACTACCACCTGCTCCCGGTCGGCAACGCAGGCAACATCACTGCCTACTGGAAGGGCTACAAGGAGTACTCGCAGCCCTACACCTCGCCGACGGCCGGTGAACTGCCCGCGGTTTCGACCAAGACCCCAACCATGTGGGGCTTCCAGGCAGAAGGTGCCTCGCCGCTCGTGAAGGGTTACCCGGTCACGGAGCCCGACACCATCGCCACGGCCATCCGGATCGGCAATCCTGCGTCCTGGGACCAGGCGATTTCTGCGCGGGATGAATCCGGTGGGCTCATCGAGGCAGTGACAGACGAAGAAATCCTTGAGGCACACCGCTGGCTCTCCTCCCGCGAGGGTGTCTTCGTGGAGCCGGCGTCAGCTGCTGGAGTTGCAGGGCTGCTGAAGAAGCATGCGGCCGGTGACGTCCCCCAGGGCAAAACCATCGTCATCACGGTGACCGGACATGGACTCAAGGATCCGCAGTGGGCGCTCAAGACGGCTGACGGTTCGGACGTCGTGCCCACCAAGGTGGAGTTCGACGTCGTCAGCGTTGCAGGCGCGCTCGGACTCGCCGACGCACACGTAGGCCAGCCGGCAGATGCTTAGCGGAGCACCGGCCGTGGCCGCAGCGGCCGTGGTCGCATCCGGGCAGGAAGTGTCGGTCGAGGTTCCGGCGACAAGCGCCAACCTTGGTCCGGGCTTTGACAGCCTCGGCCTGGCAGTGACGCTCTACGACTCGGTGCTCGTGCGCACCACCGATTCCGGAACGACGAAGGTGACGGTAACCGGCGAGGGCGAAGAGTCCCTGCCGCGGGACGAGACGCATCTCGTCGCCGCTACTATCCTCGGCACGCTGGAGCGGGCGGGCTTCTCCAGCCCGGGTCTGGAGATCGAGACGCGCAACATCATTCCGCACGGCCGGGGGCTCGGATCGTCGGCAGCGGCCATCGTGTCCTCGGTGCTGGCTGCGAATGCCCTTTTGCCCGAGTCCGCGCGGATGGACGCCCGGGCCGTGCTGCAGTTGTGTTCCACGCTTGAAGGACACCCCGACAATGTGGCCCCGGCGCTGCTGGGCTCGCTGGCTGTGTCCTGGGAAACTGGCCGGGCCTACCAGAGCACCATCATCCCGGTGCACCCCGATGTGGTGCCCGTTGTGGCGATTCCCGCCAGCGAGTTGTCCACAGAGGCGGCGCGAGCGTTGCTTCCGGCCTCGGTGCCGCACAACAGCGCATCCTCCAACTCCGGCCGTGCAGCACTCCTGGTGCATGCCATGAGCTCGGCGCCGGAGTTCCTTTTCGACGGCACCCGAGACCTGCTGCACCAGGATTACCGTGCGCAGGCAATGCTGCACAGTGCCACGCTGATGCGCGCCCTGCGGGCAGAGGGCTTCGCCGCTGTGATCTCGGGTGCCGGTCCCACTGTGATGACGCTCGCCGTCGGAGAGGACCAGGCAGCCGCGGTCATTTCCGCGGTGGAACGCATCGTCGTCGGTATGGAAGAGGGCACCGATTGGCGTGTTCTGCGGCTGAACGTTGACACAGAAGGTGCTAAAGTGAAGGTGCACCAACGGTAATCGCCAGCTTGCATCGTTGACGTTAATCACTCACCGATGCCACGAAGGCAGTTCCGTATTCAGATGTGCTTCTGTTGATCTGGCCGTCATTTCTGTGACCGTCGTGAAACTGCCTGTGTGTCAGCAGTGGCTCAATCTCAGGTGTACCTCCCAGAACCTGATGCGGCAGCACATCACATCGTGACTGCTACGCACCGGGTTTGAGGTTTCAGCACGCTCGGCCATGCCGGAGAGCATCCGGTCAGCACCGAAAACCTTAGCTTCCAACTCTTCACGACTTGGCGGCGGGCAAACCACACCGCGATCCACATCAGAGATGGATCGCCCGACGAGGGGGAAGGAATCCTTCGTGACTCAAACCACTGACCTGCCGACAGGCGTGGATACCCAAGCCGCCGAAACGAACGGCGCACCAGCTTCCAAAAGTTCCGGACTTGCCGGACTGAAGCTCGCCCAACTGCAGGCTCTTGCCGGCCAGCTTGGCATTTCCGTGGGTTCCCGTATGCGCAAGGGTGACCTTGTAGCCGCAATTTCCGACCACCAGCGCGGCTCCGCAGTAGCGGACCGCCCCAAGGCGTCGTCCGCCCCGGCACAGGAAGACGCAGCGCCTGCCAAGGGCGCAACGCGCAACGCTTCCGCACAGAACGGTTCCGACGTTGCTGAGCAGGAGCAGGCATCGGAGCCTGCGGAGAAGCCTTCCCGCACCCGCAACCGCAATCGGCGTGCAGTCAGCGACGGTGTCGTGAAGACGGACCAGGCGGCTCAGGACAGTGCCCCGAACGATGAAGCTGCGGGTTCCGCCGCTGAGTCCGAAGGTGGCGCTGCGCAGGAAACCTCCGCACCTGAAGCCGAAACCGCTGACCGCGGCCGCCGAAGCCGCGACGGCCGTCGCGGCGGACGACGCGCTGACTCCGATGCGCAAACCGGTGCACAAGCCGTTGACGCTGAGGGCAGTCAGCAGGGCGACCAGCAGGACAGCGAGAGTGCGGAAAGCACCGACTCCCAGGGCGAAGGCCAGGGCGAGCGGCGCAATGACCGCCGCGACCGGAACCGTGAACGTAACGAACGGCGCTCCAACGACGATCGCCGCTCCGGCGACGACACCCGCGATAACCGTGGCGATCGTGACACCCGTGATAACCGTGGCGGCGACCGCGATACCCGTGGCGGCGACCGCGATAACCGTGGCGGCGACCGCGACAACCGTGGTGAGCGCGACGAAGGCAACAGCCGCAACCGGCGCAACCGTAACCGCAACAACCGCGAGGACGACCGCAACACCCGCTTCCGCGACCGCAACGAGCGCCGCCGGGGCCGTAACCAGAATCCCGACGTCGACGACGTCGAGGTGACCGATGACGACGTCCTGCTGCCCGTCGCGGGCATCCTGGATGTCCTGGAAAATTACGCGTTCGTGCGCACCTCCGGCTACCTGCCCGGTGCAAACGACGTCTACGTTTCGCTCGCACAGGTCAAGAAGTACGGACTGCGCAAGGGCGACGCCGTCGTCGGTGCCATCCGTGCGCCCCGCGAAGGCGAGAGCCAGGCCAGCACCCGCCAGAAATTCAATGCGCTGGTCCGTCTGACCTCCGTCAACGGGAAAACCCCGGAAGAGCTGAAGGACCGCGTTGACTTCGCGAAACTTGTTCCGCTCTACCCCTCCGAGCGTCTGCGCCTTGAGACCGAGCCCAAGAAGATCGGTCCCCGGGTCATTGACCTCGTGGCACCGATCGGCAAGGGCCAGCGCGGACTCATTGTTTCGCCTCCGAAGGCCGGCAAGACCCTCATCCTGCAGGCTATTGCGAACGCCATCACGGTGAACAACCCGGAAGTGCACCTCATGATGGTCCTCGTGGACGAACGTCCCGAGGAAGTTACCGACATGCAGCGAACCGTCAAGGGTGAGGTCATCGCCTCCACCTTCGACCGCCCCGCGGATGACCACACCACTGTCGCTGAACTCTCGATCGAACGCGCCAAGCGCCTCGTTGAAATGGGCATGGACGTCGTCGTACTCCTCGACTCGATGACCCGTCTCGGACGCGCCTACAACCTGGCAGCGCCGGCGTCAGGCCGCATTCTCTCGGGTGGTGTTGATTCAGCGGCCCTGTACCCGCCGAAGCGCTTCTTCGGAGCAGCGCGCAACATTGAGAACGGCGGCTCGCTGACCATTCTCGCTACGGCACTGGTTGAGACCGGCTCCAAGATGGACGAAGTGATCTTCGAAGAGTTCAAGGGCACCGGCAACATGGAACTGCGCCTGTCCCGCAACCTCGCGGACAAGCGCATCTTCCCGGCCGTCGATGTCAACGCGTCAGGCACGCGCCGCGAAGAGAACCTCCTCTCCGCGGACGAGGTCAAGATCATGTGGAAGCTCCGCAGGGTCCTCTCCGGTCTGGAGCAGCAGCAGGCACTTGAGCTGCTCACCAACAAGATCCGGGAGACCCAGTCGAACGTGGAGTTCCTCATGCAGGTCCAGAAGACCACGCTTGGAGCGAAGAGCGACAACGATTAGCTAAGGTACTCCGCCGCTTATATTGCCGGCCCCGCCCCTGCTGGTGGTAACCAGGCCCGAACGAGAGACGACGATGGCCCCGCCCTGAGCTTTGCGCAGGTTGGGAGTCGTCGAACGCTCGCAGGCCGGCAATATAAGCGGCTCCTCAGTTAACCCGCCTACCGAATGCAGGGATGCGCGGGAACGAATCGTCCTAATCTAGACTGGCTTGAAAGAGCCGAAAGAGGTTGTGTCTGCCATGTTTGAGTCCATTCAGGGCCTGCTTGACGAGCATGCTGATCTGCAGATTCGGCTGTCCGATCCAGCCGTACATGCTGACCAGTCACTGGCCCGAAAGCTTGGCCGACGCTACGCCGAACTGAGCGGAATCGTCGAAGCACACACGCGCTGGCAGGCACTTCAGGATGATCTCGAAGCTGCCCGTGAGATGGCCGACGACCCAGAGTTCGCTGCGGAAATCCCCGAACTTGAGGCGCAGCTCGCGATGGCGCAGGAACGCCTGCGTCGCCTACTCATCCCGCGTGACCCCAACGATGCACGGAACGTCATCATCGAGGTCAAGGGCGGTGAAGGCGGCGACGAAGCTGCACTGTTCGCCGGTGACCTCCTGCGCATGTACACCCGGTACGCCGAATCCCGCGGCTGGAAGACCGAGATCATCTCAGCAACGGAGTCTGATCTTGGCGGATACAAGGACGTCCAGATGGCTATCAAGGGTTCGTCCAATGATCCGGCTGAAGGCGTGTACGCGCGCCTCAAGTTTGAGGGCGGCGTCCACCGGGTGCAGCGCGTTCCGGTGACAGAGTCACAGGGGCGTATCCACACCTCCGCCGCCGGCGTGCTGGTGCTGCCCGAGGTCGATGAGCCCGAAGAGGTTGAGATCAGCCAGAACGACCTCAAGATTGACGTTTACCGTTCCTCCGGACCCGGCGGACAGTCTGTGAACACCACTGACTCGGCCGTTCGCATCACGCACCTTCCCACGGGCATCGTCGTCGCAATGCAGAACGAGAAGTCACAGCTGCAGAACCGTGAAGCAGCCATGCGCGTCCTGCGTTCCCGCATCCTTGCCGCAAAGCAGGAAGAGATCGACGCTGCGAATTCTGACATCCGCAAGTCCCAGGTGCGGACCATGGACCGTTCAGAGCGCATCCGCACCTACAATTTCCCGGAGAACCGCATCGCTGACCACCGCACCGGTTACAAGGCGTACAACCTTGACGCCGTCATGAATGGTGAACTTGAACCTGTAGTGCAGTCCGCCATTGAGCTGGACGAACAGACCAGGCTCGACGCCATTGGCGACGACGCGTAGGAGCGCACAGCACCATGGAATCGCTGGCCGATGCCCTGCGCGATGCTGCGTCGACGCTTGCGGAGGCAGGCGTGCCGAGCCCCAGGACCGACGCCGAGCTTCTTGCTGCACACCTGTTGGGGGAGAGCGTCGGCCGGGTCCGTGCGCTTGCCCTGATCGGTGCAGCTGCTCCGGAACGTTATAGCGAGCTCGTCGCGGAGCGGTCGCAGCGCGTGCCTCTGCAGCACATCACCGGCCTCGCGTACTTCCGCGGACTGGAACTGGCGGTGGGACCGGGCGTCTTCATTCCCCGTCCCGAGACGGAGACCGTTGCCCAGCTCGCCATCGATGCCGCGCGGCTCTTTCCCGGCGCCCGTGTGGCTGACCTTGGTACCGGTTCGGGTGCCATCGCTGGTTCGATCGCGCAGGAAGTGCCGGAAGCGGATGTCTTCGCCGTCGAATTGAGCGATCTTGCTTTCGCCTGGGCTGAACGCAATCTCGCGCCGCTGAATGTCACCCTGGTCAAGGGGGACTACGCGAAGGCGCTGGCAGAGAAGAACGAAACGTTCGACGTCGTCGTCTCCAATCCTCCGTACATTCCCACCGACGCTGTTCCTCGGGAGCCGGAAGTGGCCGAGCACGATCCCGAGATCGCTCTCTACGGAGGAAGCGCCGACGGACTGCGACTGCCGCTGGCTGCCGCAGCCTCTGCCGCACGCCTCCTCAAACCTGGGGGCTTCTTCGTGATGGAACACGCGGAGGTCCAGGCCGCAGCCCTGGCACGGATCCTCGGCATGGATCCGTCGTGGACGACCGTCCGCACGCACCAGGACCTCTCCGAGCGGGACCGCGCGACGTCGGCTGTTCGAACCGATGTGCCATGGCACGGCAGTAAATGAAAGGATGGCTCGCGTGAGTGACACGTTCGACTGTTCCGATCCGACCGAGCGCAGTGAGGGCATTGCGCGTGCGCAGCGCGCGCTCGCCGCAAAGCAGTGCGTGGTGATTCCTACTGACACGGTGTATGGGATCGCCGCCGACGCCTTCGCTCCGCAGGCTGTTGCTACGTTGCTGGCTTCCAAGGGCCGAGGACGCAGTATGCCGCCGCCCGTCCTCATCCCGCGCCTGCAGACGATGGACGGACTGGCGATCGATATCAGCCTTGAGGCGCGCCGGCTCGCGGAGGAATTCTGGCCCGGCGGGCTGACCCTCATCTGCCATGCCCAGCCCTCCCTGACCTGGGACCTCGGCGACACCTTCGGAACCGTGGCACTGCGCATGCCAAATGATCGCGTTGCCCTGGACCTGCTCATCCTGACAGGCCCGCTGGCGGTCTCCTCAGCCAACCGCACCGGACAGCCTGCAGCTGTTACTGCGGCAGAAGCG
The DNA here is from genome assembly GCF_059089725.1 of Arthrobacter sp. M71 S08. Taxonomy (NCBI): domain Bacteria; kingdom Bacillati; phylum Actinomycetota; class Actinomycetes; order Micrococcales; family Micrococcaceae; genus Arthrobacter; species Arthrobacter sp. M71 S08. The sequence goes on from NZ_JBNHEY010000005.1 coordinate 170,792, forward strand.
TACGAGCAGCTCGGAGACTCGGTCGAGGTGTACCTCGAGGACGGCCCACGTTCAGCCGACGCCGGCGCATCGACCATCGTGGACACCACCGGCGACCTGCCCATAGTGGTTCGTGAAGGCGTCATCTCCTTCGAGGAAATGCGCGCAGTGGTACCCGGGATTGTCCTGGGAACCCGGGACGATGATGCCGCTGCAACCAACGAGGATGCGGAGGGAGCGGCTGGGAGTACTTCGGACGAGAGCCCGGACGTTAACGGGGACCACGTCGATGTGCCGCGGCCTCCTCAAGTATCGAACTGACCCTATTCGGTCAGAGGCGGCATAGGGCGCCAATCCTTATCCTTCAGTAGAATCCGGGATGCCCTCCAGCCCCTCCAAAGCGCGCCCAGGCCTTTCAACGTACGCTCGACCGCCACGAGCCGGACGACTTCCTTCACCGCTGTGATTGCGGTTCCGAGCGCGAACCCCAGAGCGTTGTACTTGTTGTGCGCGCGCAAGTAGCAGGCGACGTAGCCGCGATTCCTCATCACGTAGAACCGACTCAAATCGCTCGAGTCGTTGAGGTGGCGTATTCCGAAGTCGATCTGCTTCTGGGGACGTATCTTACGGAGGGTGAATTCATTCACGTAGGCCACGGGGCGTTCGAGTGAGATGAGCCAGCCGTACACCGCGTCATCCCAGGTAATGAAGAAGCGGGGGTCGGGAAGACCGACACTTCGAACAGCGGCGGCGCTGACGACCATGCCTTCGAATACGCCGACGTTAGTGGCGAACGTGTCCTTTTCTTTGAAGACGTCACCAGGAACAGGGAGGAAAACTCCCAAAAACTCCTTGAAGCTGTGCTGCCAGAAGAAGGGTTCACCATTGCAGTCATACCGTCGCCCGATGACGCAGCTATATTCGCCAAGCCACGGCAGAAGCGCACCGATCGCCCCTGGCAAAACTTCCACGTCGTCATCCATCAGCCACAACCACTGCGCACCTTCATCCAGCGCCCGCTTCACCCCGGCTGAAAACCCTCCCGCACCGCCACGATTCTCCGCGAGTCGTTCTTCGATCAACGGGAAGGGATAGGAAGCAGCCGCCTCTGCTAAGACCGTCGCCGTATTGTCCGTGCTCGCGTTGTTCACCACGATCACCTTGTCCGGAGCCGGGATTGCCTCGGCGATGGACGAGAGTAATCGGCGGAGATACCCTGCGCGGTTGAAGGTCGTGATGACGATCTGGAAGCTCATGCTCCCTTCCTCCGAGCTCAATGATCCTGCTTCTCGGGGGGACCGAAGGACTGGCCGCGCAACCCGGCGGCATAGGTCCTCGCCCACTTGATTAACCCCTGCATGTCCCGTGTACGCCAGAAATAAACGGGGTAACCCGTCAGGTCGGCGACGAGGGACTTCAACCGCCGATACTTCCGGGTCAGCTGCCCCCGGTTGCGGTAGAAGTAGAACTGCTTGAACGCCGTTTCCGGTACCAGGATGTGCATCCGGTCGCCGAGAATATACTTCACCTCACTCCAGCCCGGCGGGTGCGTAACCGCTACCGTCGTGAGAGTGCCAAAGGGCACTTTTGCCGCACGGAGACGCAGCATGAAATCCACTTCGTCTCCGCGAATGAACAGCCGGAGGTCAGGCAAACCAACCCTGAAAAATACTTCTGACCGGATTAACGCTCCGTTGAAGAAGGACGCGATGTCGGGGATGAAGGACATGGGTTCGACTTCGGCGCGGTCATGAATCAGGTGCCCCCCCAGCCTCATCGGGAAGGACAACTTCTGGGGTTCATCCGGGGCCACAATCAGCGGGCTGATCACGTCCAGGGCCCGTTCATTGGCAGCGCTCAGGAGAGTGGCGAGAGCTTCCGCGTCCTCCGGGTGGGCGTCATCATCCATGATCCACACCCAGTCAGCACCTGATGCAAGTGCGGTGAGGATAGCAAGCGAAAACCCGCCGGCGCCGCCAAGATTCGTCTCCGACCGCACATATGTGACAGGTGCGGCGCTGGAGGAGGCAATGTCTCCGACCGCTTCCGACCCTGAGTCGACCAACACAACCGAAGTTGGTAGGTGGCTCTGGACTGCGAGTGAATCGAGCAGAATCTTCACTTCATCGGGGCGGTTGTATGTTACGGCCGCCACCGCCACCTTATTCTGCAAAAAATCCTCGCTATCTGGGGCATGATCCGGTCGATCACAAGACAGGTCCACCCTATTACAAGGACCTGGCGGCCAGACATCGCGCAACGCAAATCGCCGGACGAAATGCCCTCTTGCGGGGTACGACTCATCCCCAGTGGCACAATGGACGCATGCGAGTGTTCAGTGGCCGAGGCGCCAGCGCCACGGCCGGAATGACCCGCGAGCGGCTGATGGCCTGTGATGAGAGCGTGGTTTTCAGCTAGATGACGATCTATCTGCTCATGCTGGGCTTGGCTGCCCTCATTTCCTATTTCAGCACCTGGGGAGCGCGCAGGATCGCGCAAAGATTCAGGGTCTACGCTCCGATCCGCTCCAGGGACATCCACTCAGACCTTGTGCCCCGGTTAGGTGGTTTGGGAATCTTTGCGGGGTTCGCCGTAACCCTGCTGGTTGCGTCGCAGACCTACTTTGTGAAGGAAATATTCAAGGACACCATCGCGCCGTGGGGGATTCTTGCCGGCGCCGTCGTGATCATGGTCGTCGGCGTGATCGATGACATCTTCGACGCCCGGTGGTGGGTCAAGTTACTGGGCCAAATCGTCGGAGCCACCATCGTTGCCGCATGGGGCGTCCGGATGTCCGTCCTGCCCTTCATTCCCGGTCCTCTCCCCATCGAATCCCGTGTGGTTCAGGTGCTCCTGACCGTCTTCCTCATCGTCGTCACCATGAACGCCATCAACTTCATTGACGGACTTGACGGTTTGGCCGCAGGCGTCGCCGTCATAGCCGGCATAGCATTCTTCCTGTGTTCGTACTGGGTGCGACGGAATGCCCTTCTTCCTGACTATTCGGACCTGGCAACGCTCCTGATGGCTCTGATGGTAGGAGCCTGTCTCGGGTTTCTTCCGCACAATCTCCATCCGGCGAAGATCTTCATGGGTGACTCCGGATCGATGCTCATCGGCCTGCTGATGGCTTCCGCAGGCATGGCAGCGACCGGTCAGATATTCTCCGGACTTTACGACCGAGCCAACGGTTTACCGACAGTTATGCCCATCATCCTGCCCATTGCGATCCTGGTGGTGCCAATGTTGGATCTTGGTCTGGCAGTCATCAGGAGAACCGCAGCAAAGCGAACTCCGTGGTCGGCGGACAGGGGACACCTTCACCACAAGCTGATCGACCTCGGCTACTCACACCGCCACGCGGTGTCCATGATGTATCTGTGGACCTTCGTGCTGGCTTTCGGCGGGATTGCCTTCGCGTTCCTGCCCTGGCAGCTGGTGATAGTGATCGACATCGTGGCAGTCCTGCTCCTGGCCACGTTTACAGCGCTTCCCTATTTCCGTGATCGAAAGGTTCATGGATAAGTAGAGTTCTACGTGTTGTAGAATCTTCAGGTCGGGTGGTGCTATCTGCACAGACCTCCCCAGATTGAACGGAACCCCATGAAGACACCACGTGCCCGGCGCGCAAGCGCATCGGGGCCCACGGGTTCCTTGTGGCTGCGCATACTTGTCCGGTGCGTCGCTGTGACGGGCGCCGCGCTCGTTATCGCGGTAGCCGTCGCATACCTGATGCGCGGGGGGAGTGCAGCGACCAGCGCCGCCTTCGGCTACCTCGTCGTAACACTCTTCTTTGCGGTCAGCCTGCTTATCGGACACTTTGTCGGACGCTCGAATCCAAGCGGGGCTCTCGGCGTCTTTATGGTCACCTACGCCGTCAAAGTGGTCGGCTTCGCAGTCGTCCTCTTCTTTATCGGTGCACCGCAGTGGCTCGACCGCGAGTGGTTCTTCGGATCCGCAGTGGGCGCCGTGGTCCTGTGGCAGCTCGTCGAGGTAGCCGTTTTCGCGCGGGCACGCCATCAGCTGTACAACGACTACGACGGCGGTCCCATCTCCGGAGGGCAGGCGGTGAATGGACATGCATAAGGGTCAGCCGGATGCAGGGGGAGATCCGCGTAACGAACGCCCCGACGCCGATGCCCGCGGGCGATACGGCGAAGCCGGTTACAACGCCGGGCTGGCCGTTTTCAGCTACATCATTGGCGGGATCCTGGTCTGGAGTTTGATAGGGTTGGCTCTGGACAATCTCCTGGGAACGCGTTTACTCGTGCTCGCAGGGGGCCTCTTGGGTGCCGTGGGTGGTTTCTACCTTTCCTACAAGCACAACCTCACTCGTTCCAACCCTTCCGCCTCCGGTTCTTCGCCGGAACGCAAGAACGGTCCGGAGGAAGGTCCCCAGAGTGACGTCAAATAACTTCATGCGTCGGAGCAGTAACTCTGTGCCCGATTTAACCACGCCCAACGATGGACACTGCAGAGAGGAAACGCGTTGATCGCGCTTGCGCTCCCCGCTCAAACCACCACTGAAGAGGGCTTTGTCCCACCCACGATCGAAGAAGCGCATCCGCCGAATATTCTTCCGTGGAACACTGAGTACGGCGTTTGGTTCACACCTGGCTTCGGCAAGCAGATGCTGCTCGTCATCCTGTCAGTCGTCCTCATCGGCGCGTTCTTCTACGTTGCATCGCGCCGAGGCCAGCTGGTACCCGGGAAAATGCAGTTCGTCGGCGAGGCCGCCTACGGGTTCGTCCGTAACTCCATCGGCAAGGACATCATCGGTGGCCGTGACTTCCTGAAGTACGTGCCATGGCTCTTCACCGCCTTCTTCTTCATCCTGGTGAACAACATCTTCGGTGCCGTGCCGTTGCTGCAGATTCCGAGCTTCTCCCACCCGGGCAGTGCCTACGCGATCGCGGCGATCTTCTACATCCTCTGGATCGCGGTCGGCGTGAAGAAGCACGGTCTTCGCTACTTCAAACTTGCCGTCGTGCCGTCGGGAGTGCCGTGGTACATCATGCCGCTGGTCATCCCGATCGAAATCATTTCGAACTTCCTGGTCCGCCCGGTGACGCACTCGCTCCGTTTGTTCGCCACCATGCTGGCCGGTCACCTCATCGTGATGCTGGCAGGCAGCGCAATCGAGTTCATGGCGCTGTCCGGGAACATCCTGCTGCAGGGAACCGGTCTTCTGGTTCTCGGCGGAGCGGTTGCGATGTACATGCTTGAGGCTTTGATCATGGTCCTGCAGGCGTACGTTTTCACCCTGCTGGCCGCGATCTACATCGAGGGCGCGCTCCATGCGGACGCCCACTAATAAGTAACAAAGTCTTCCCCGCTGGGGATGATCCCAACCAACCTGCCGCTTAGCACGGCATCTTGAAAGGAATAAAATGGAAGGCAATCTGAACCTCGTAGGTTACGGTCTCTCCGCAATCGGCGGTGGTATCGGTGTGGGCCTCGTGTTCGCCGCGTACATCAACGGTGTTGCTCGTCAGCCCGAAGCGCAGCGCGTACTGCAGCCGATCGCATTCCTGGGTCTGGCACTGACCGAAGCCCTCGCCATCCTCGGTCTGGTCTTCGCCTTCGTTCTCTAGAAGAGTCGCTGGTCAACCAAACAGACTAGTTGTAGAAAGACGGGTGAAACATGGATAGCGCAGTCATACTTGCAGCTGAAAGTCCCCTCGCACCGAACCTGTGGGAATTACTGGTTACGGTCGCAGGCTTCGCTGTACTGATGTACATCGTTATCAAGTTCGTCATGCCGGCGTTTGAGAAGACGTTTGCAGAGCGGACTGAAGCCATTGAGGGCGGTATCGCGAAGGCGGAGGCCGCTCAGGCTGAGGCCAACGCGGCCCGCGAGGAGTACAAGCAGCAACTCCTGGATGCTCGCACCGAGGCCAATCGCATTCGCGAGGAAGCACGTGCTGAGGGCGCCCAGATCCTGGCGGAGCTCAAGGCCAAGGCTGTTGATGAGGCCAACCGCATCTCCGCACAGGCTGCGACGCAGATCGAGGCCGACCGCCAGGCAGCTGTTGTTTCGCTGCGGGCTGAGGTCGGAACCCTTGCCACTGAGTTGGCCAGCCGGATCGTCGGCGAGTCCCTGGCCGATGACGCACGTTCAGCCCGCGTCGTCGATCGTTTCCTCGCTGACCTGGAAGCGCAGTCCGCTACCCAGAGCGCAGGTGCAGCCAAGTAATGGCAGGCGTATCAAGCCAGTCCCTCACGGCGGCACGACTCGAGCTCGAACCCCGCCTTAGCTCAGCAACGCTGACGTTGGCGGAGGAACTTTTCGGCGTGCTTGACGCACTCGATACGAATGCGGGACTTCGCCGTGCCCTGACAGATCCGAACCGCGACGGCGAGCACAAGGTTGCTCTTGTGACTCGGTTGTTCGCCGGCCGCATCTCACCGGAAGCCGGGGAGATCGTCCGAGACCTCGTTGCCCGTCGCTGGGCCAAGCCCCGCGACCTCGGCGATGCACTGGAAGCACTTGCTGCGACCGTAGCTATCGCCGTGGCGGAGAACAGGGGACAGGGGATCCAGGGGCTCGAGGGGCTGGAGAACGATCTCTTCTCCTTCCTGCGCGTCGTTGAATCGGACCACGATCTGCAGCGGGCTTTGTCTGAGCCGCAGGCAGCAGGGTCTGCCAAGGTGGCCCTTGCACTGAAGCTCGTTCCCGAGGCCGGGGATGAAGCTCGGCTCCTGATCCGCCAGGCGGTTCTCTCGCCACGCGGATTCCGGCCTTCCGCCCTGGTGGAACGCTTCATTGAGCTTGTAGCCCTGCGCCAGGAACGGTGGATTGCGCACGTCAGCGTCTCCCGTCCGCTGTCGGATACGCAATATGCACGTCTTGAGGCTGGGCTGAACGCACTCTATGGTCGGGATCTCAAGATGAATGTGACCGTGGACCCACGGCTTGTGGGCGGCGTTCGCGTAAAGGTGGGGGACGAAGTGGTGGATGCCACGGCGGTAACCCGCCTGTCTGACCTCCGCCGGAAGATGGCTGTCTAGCTGCCGGCCAACGCTGAAGCTCGCGGGCTTCGACACAGACGAATACAACACCGGTCGCCGCTCACCGCGGTGATCACAACACAGGAGAGCAGGGACTGCAGATGGCCGAATTGACCATCAACGCCGACGACGTCCGTAATGCGTTGAACGAGTTCGCGGCGTCCTACGAACCCGGAAACGCGGAGCGGGTCGAAGTTGGCCGCGTAACAACCGCAAGTGACGGCATCGCCAGGGTAGAGGGTCTTCCCTCTGTCATGGCGAACGAACTGCTGCGCTTTGAAGACGGCACGCTGGGCCTCGCCCAGAACCTCGACACCCGCGAAATCGGCGTCGTTGTCCTCGGTGACTACACCGGTATCGAGGAAGGCCAGGAAGTGCACCGGACCGGAGAGATTCTCTCCGTTCCCGTCGGTGACGCATTCCTCGGCCGCGTGGTGGACCCACTGGGACAGCCCATCGACGATCTCGGTGAGATCAAGGCGGAGGCGCGTCGCGCTCTCGAGCTCCAGGCTCCGGGCGTAACGCAGCGTAAGTCGGTACACGAGCCGATGCAAACTGGCTTGAAGGCTATCGACGCGATGATTCCGATCGGTCGCGGCCAGCGCCAGCTCATCATCGGTGACCGTCAGACCGGCAAGACCGCCATCGCCGTCGACACGATCATCAACCAGAGGGCCAACTGGGAGTCCGGTGACGTACAGAAGCAGGTTCGCTGCATCTACGTCGCCATCGGGCAGAAGGCGTCGACGATCGCTGCCGTCCGCCAGACCCTTGAAGACAAGGGCGCTCTGGAGTACACCACGATCGTGGCCTCTCCTGCGTCTGATCCCGCCGGCTTTAAGTACCTCGCGCCTTACGCAGGTTCGGCTATCGGCCAGCACTGGATGTACGGCGGCAAGCACGTCCTCATCATCTTCGATGACCTCTCCAAGCAGGCTGAGGCGTACCGGGCCGTGTCACTGCTGCTGCGCCGCCCGCCGGGACGCGAAGCTTACCCCGGTGACGTGTTCTACCTGCACTCCCGTCTGCTGGAGCGTTGCGCCAAGCTTTCCGACGAGCTGGGTGCCGGATCGATGACCGGTCTCCCGCTCATCGAGACCAAGGCGAACGACGTCTCGGCTTACATCCCGACCAACGTCATCTCGATCACCGACGGACAGATCTTCCTTCAGTCCGACCTGTTCAACGCGAACCAGCGACCCGCTGTTGACGTTGGTGTGTCGGTGTCCCGCGTAGGCGGTGCCGCACAGGTGAAGGCGATGAAGAAGGTTTCGGGTACGTTGAAACTCGATCTCGCCCAGTACCGCGACATGCAGGCTTTCGCCATGTTCGCTTCGGACCTGGACGCGGCCTCGCGCCAGCAGCTGACCCGTGGCGCACGCCTCATGGAGTTGCTGAAGCAGGGTCAGTATGCACCCTTCCCGGTGGAGGAGCAGGTCGTTTCGATCTGGGCCGGCACCAACGGGTACCTGGATGACGTTCCGGTTGAGGACATCCGCAAGTTCGAGTCCCAGTTCCTTGAGCACCTGCGTCACAAGTCCGCCGTGCTGAACACGCTGGCACAGACCAACCAGCTCGAAGACTCCACCGTGGACGAGCTGAAGTCTCATATCACGGACTTCAAGCAGGGCTTCTTCGGTGAGGGCCATGACGGTCTTGTCGCAGGGCACGAGGAATACAGCCCGCTCGATGAGAGTGCTGTAGACCAGGAAAAGATCGTCAAGCAGAAGCGCTAACGGTGCGGGCGTTCGCGCACTGAGCGCGAACGCCCGATGCCAGAGCCGTAGTGCCTTCGAAGGGACTACGAAGGAAAGGACAAGTATGGGAGCCCAGATCCGGGTCTACCGCCAGAAGATCGTGTCGACGACGTCGATGCGGAAGATCTTCAAGGCGATGGAACTGATCGCCACCTCTCGCATTGGCAAGGCACGCGCCCGTGTGTCGTCGTCACTGCCCTATGCCAACGCAATTACACGTGCAGTCTCCGCTGTGGCGTCGCAGTCCGAGATCGATCACCCGCTGACCACCGAGCCGGAGCAGATTCGGCGCGCGGCAGTGCTCATCATGACGGCGGACAGAGGCCTGGCAGGCTCCTACTCTGCCACCGTGCTGAAGCAGGCTGAATCCCTCATCGAGCTTTTGCGCGAAGAGGGCAAGGAAGTCAAGACCTATCTGGTCGGACGTAAGGCCCAGGCGTATTTCGATTTCCGCCGCAGGTCCTACGAGCAGGTGTGGACCGGCGGCACAGATGCGCCGGAGTTCGACACCGCCCGCGAGGTCGGTCGGGTGCTACTGGAGCAGTTTGGAACGGACTTCGAAGACGGTGGCGTGGACGAGATCCACGTTGTCTACACCCGTTTCCGTTCGATGGTTACCCAGGAACCGACGGTTGTCCGACTCCTGCCACTGGAGGTCGTGGAAGAGGAAGCCGCCAGCGAGTCGGACTTCCTTCCGCTGTACGAGTATGAGCCCGAACCCGAGAGAGTTCTCGATGCACTGCTTCCGCGGTACATCGAGTCACGGATCTTCGCAGCTCTGCTTCAGGCAGCCGCGAGTGAGTTGGCGGCACGCCAGCGCGCCATGAAGTCCGCGGGCGACAATGCCACCGAACTGATCAAAAAGTACACGCGCCTTCGCAACACCGCCCGCCAGGCGGAGATCACGCAGGAGCTTTCGGAGATCGTGGCGGGTGCAGACGCACTGAGCGCGTCCTGACCGCAGGCCTCCGCGGATCCCTATGGGATCCCAACCGCACTATTATTAGCACCACGCCATCTACCGAATGAAGTGAGAGAGATGACTGCCCAGACTGTTGAGAACAGTACGGACTCAGTTGCCCCCGGCGCGACCGGCCGCATTGCCCGTGTCATCGGCCCGGTTGTCGACGTCGAGTTCCCGGCTGACGCCATTCCCGCCATCTACAATGCGCTGACCACCGAGGTGACCCTCAACGGCCAGACACACACCATCACCTTCGAGACCTCGCAGCACCTGGGCGACAACCTGGTGCGCGCGATCTCCCTGCAGGCAACTGACGGCCTTGTCCGTGGCACCATCGTGCAGGACACGGGTGCTGCTATTTCGGTTCCCGTCGGTGACGGCGTCAAGGGCCACATCTTCAACGTTCTGGGCAAGCCCCTTGACGTGGAAGAATCCCAGCTCCAGATCACCGAGCGCTGGCCGATCCACCGCAAGGCTCCGTCCTTTGCGTCCCTCGAGGGTTCAACGGAGATGCTCGAGACGGGTATCAAGAGCATCGACCTTCTGACGCCCTACATCAAGGGTGGAAAGATTGGACTCTTCGGTGGTGCCGGCGTCGGCAAGACGGTTCTGATCCAGGAAATGATCACCCGTGTGGCACGTAACTTCGGTGGTACCTCGGTATTCGCCGGCGTTGGCGAGCGCACGCGTGAAGGAAACGACCTCTGGGTCGAAATGGAAGAGGCAGGCGTCCTCAAGGACACCGCGCTGGTCTTCGGCCAGATGGATGAGCCGCCGGGAACGCGTCTTCGTGTTGCGCTTTCGGCACTGACCATGGCGGAGTACTTCCGCGATGTGCAGAAGCAGGACGTGTTGCTCTTCATCGACAACATCTTCCGCTTCACGCAGGCGGGCTCCGAGGTTTCGACCCTGCTTGGCCGCATGCCTTCCGCAGTGGGCTACCAGCCCAATCTTGCCGATGAGATGGGCCTCCTCCAGGAGCGCATCACCTCCACCAAGGGTCACTCGATCACCTCGATGCAGGCCATCTACGTGCCGGCGGACGACTACACCGACCCCGCTCCGGCCACCACCTTCGCGCACCTCGACGCGACCACGGAACTCTCGCGTGAGATCGCTTCGCGTGGTCTGTACCCGGCTATTGATCCGCTGACCTCGACCTCGCGTATCCTTGATCCTCAGTACATCGGTCACGATCACTACAACACTGCCGTCCGCGTGAAGCAGATCCTGCAGAAGAACAAGGAACTCCAGGACATCATCGCCATCCTCGGCGTTGACGAGCTCTCCGAAGAAGACAAGATTGTCGTCTCGCGTGCACGCCGCATCCAGCAGTTCCTGTCGCAGAACACCTACACTGCCAAGCAGTTCACCGGCGTTGAGGGTTCGACCGTCAGCATCAAGGACACCATCGAGGGCTTCAACGCCATCTGCAACGGCGATCTGGACCACATCGCGGAGCAGGCGTTCTTCAACATCGGCGGCCTCGATGACGTCGAGCGTCAGTGGGCGCGGATCCAAGAGCAGAGCGGAAAGTAATCCCCGATGGCCGAGCTTGAGGTTGAAATCGTCGCGGCGGATCACTTCGTGTGGTCCGGCGCGGCGACCATGGTCAAAGCCCGCACCGCCGACGGTGAGATTGGAATCCTTCCCGGACATTCGCCGGTGCTGGCAATCCTCGCAGAAGGTGAACTTGCTATTCAGCCGGTTTCCGGCGAGCGTCTCACGGTGGGTGTTGACGGCGGATTCTTCTCCGTCGACAGCAACCGCGTGGTGATTGTTGCCGACAACGCCAGGATTGGCGGTTCAGTGACCGCAGACGCGAAGTAGCAGTTGGCTTGATGGACGGAATCGGTATCACGTTCATCACGCTCGGGGTGCTTTTTGCCTTGCTGGTGCTAATGATTGGCGCCTTCTGCCTCCGCCAGTATCAGCTGCGGACAGCGCTGGGAACCTTCGACGCCTCCATCCGTCTCCCCTCCAAGGGGTGGCGGATGGGGGTTTGTCGCTATACGGACAAGCATCTGGAATGGTTACGGCTGGTTTCGCTCAGCCCACGGCCGCGGCACCGGTATCTGCGCAGCTCTCTCGAACTGAAGGGCTGGCGTCAGCCCACGGAGGTGGAGAAGGCACAGATCCAACCCGGGGCAATAGTGGTCATGTTGAGCTATGAAGGCGCTGACGTGCTCCTCGCGATGAAGTTTGACGTCTACGCTGGGTTATCCTCCTGGCTTGAAGCAGGTCCGGTGGTTGGCATCGGCACCTGGCGCTAGCTGCCTAGGCGTTCTGCGAACTACAGGCGCGGTCCAATGAACTACAGGCGCAGTCCAATTAACTAGTCAGGGCCCCCACACAAGTGGGGGCCCTGACTGTTTCCGTAAGGACGAGTTACAGCGCAGTGACACCGGTAGCCTGCGGGCCCTTGGCGCCCTGGCCGATCTCGAACTGCACGCGCTGGTTCTCATCAAGGGTCCGGAATCCGCCGGTCTGGATTTCGGAGTAGTGAACAAAAACGTCGCCCTCGGAGTCGTCCGGCGTGATGAAGCCGAAGCCCTTCTCAGCGTTGAACCACTTCACGGTTCCCTGTGCCATTTGTATTTCTCCTCATAATGGAACATATTTCCAATCGGCACCCTGCGTGCCGACCGCGAGTTACTTCGCGTGAATTCCACCGAGTAAAGGAATGACCTTGTACCTACGCGAAACTTCACGCTCGCAACCTGTCTTGCGAGCATGAAAACCACGTACACAAAGACTGAAATAAGCATCACATAGGCGTATGGGCTGGTCAACGGACAATCCGCCGATTAAACCGATTGTTAAGGGGAAACTCGAATATCCGGACGGTCAGGACTGCGGTAACCGGTTCAAACCGGTCATGTAGCGCATACCGTCCGCGGTGTTGGTGTTAGAAGAGGCGCGAATCGACGTCGTCGACGCCCCGCATGGCGTCATAGTCCAGGGTGAGGCAGTCGATGCCCCGGTCCTGGGCTAGTACCCGCGCCTGGGGCTTGATCTGCTGGGCAGCAAAGACTCCCTTGACCGGCGCCATGAGCGGATCCCGGTTGAGCAACTCCAGGTACCGGGTCAATTGCTCGACGCCGTCAATGTCGCCGCGGCGTTTCAGCTCGATGGCAACTGTCCGTCCCTGCCCGTCCCGCGCCAGAATGTCCACCGGACCTATGGCGGTCATGTACTCACGGCGGATAAGCGAATAACCGTCGCCGAGGAGGGTAATTTGCTCCGCGAGGAGTCTCTGCAGATCGGCTTCCACCCCATCCTTGACCAGCCCGGGGTCCACACCAAGATCGTGCGAACTTTCGTGGAGCAGCTCGTGGATGCTGATCACGAGGCGGTCATCACTCTTGGCATGCTGCACATTCCAGGTTTCGGTCACGCCCAATCCGGCGTCCTCGGCCGCGGGTTCGAGGATCCTCAGGCTGGCCGGCGGACTCATCCAGTTCAGCGGCTTGTATGAACCACCGTCGGAATGAACCAGAACCGACCCATCGGCTTTCACCATGAGCAGTCGGGTCGCCAACGGAAGGTGGGCACGGAGGCGTCCGATGTAATCAACGGAGCAGCGGGCAATCACTAAACGCACCCTTGGCACTTTACCGGGCCGCTGGCAGTTTCCTGTTCACGGAGCCTTCAGTGCAGACTGGATTCATGCCCCGATCCAACCGGCCGCGAAAGCCCCGCGGCCAGCCGCGCCCGAAGTGGTCCGAGGCGCCGGAACTGGATCTTGAACGCGCCCGCGCGGGCATCCCGACCAGGGAATCCGCCGCCGACGGTGTCTGGTCCGTCCGGCGAATCACTGAGCGGAACGCTGCCAAGCACTACCTGTGCCCGGGCTGCCACCGCGACATTCCGCCGGGCCTTGCCCACCTGGTGGCATGGCAGGAGGATTCACTGTTTGGTGCGGAAACCGCGCTGGCAGACCGACGCCACTGGCATCTAACGTGCTGGCGGACCCGCCGCTCCGGTTAGCCTGCTGACACGAACTGCGGGCCGATCCCCACCGGGGTCCCACCTGCAAATTTTCAGTAGACTGAGTCAAATGAGCAGCTCAGAGCCCGCGTATCAGTTCTCCGAAAGCTCCGAACCCACCGAGATCAGGGCGGGGACAGTGTTGCCCGCCTCCCGCCGCAACATTGAATTGACGACGGCGGACGGCAAGACGCTGGTGGGCGAGTTCGCCGCACCCGAGGGCAAGACGCCGGCAGCGACGCTCGTGACGCTGCATCCGCTTCCCACTGCGGGAGGATTCATGGACTCCCATGTCTACCGTAAGGCCTCCTTCCGGCTCCCGGCGTTGGCGGATATTGCGGTTCTTCGCTTCAACACCCGCGGCACCGAATCCCCGCGCGGTTGCAGCGACGGCGAGTTCGACGGCGGCGGCCTGGAACAGCACGACCTCGAAGCATCTGTGCAGTGGGTCGTCAACGAAGGGCTGACCAACGTATGGCTGGTCGGCTGGAGCTTCGGCACGGAGCTATGCCTGAAGTATGGAGCGAGGGAGCCTGTCGCGGAGCTCATCGAGGGCGCCATCCTGCTTTCACCTCCGCTGCACCGCGCCGAGGATCCTGACCTTGACTCCTGGGCAGAGTCAGAGCTTCCGCTGCATGTCCTGGTCCCTGAGCATGATGACTATCTCCAGCCGGAGGAAGCCGCCAAGCGGTTCGCCAGAGTGCCGCAGGCGCGCGTCGTCGGCGTCGACGGCGCCAAGCACCTGTGGGTGGGGGAGAAGTACGTAAGCCGCGTGCTTGATGAGATTGCCGGCGTCGTACTCGGAAAGGCTGTTAGCCTGCCTACCGAATGGGAAGGTCCGACGGCGCGCGCTGACTAGCGTGCTGTCCTCCCTCGAATTGCCGCTACTGGTTGTCCTGGCGGGCGATGAAGACCTCTTTGAGGAGCAGCATCGCACCGGCCGCCAGCGGAATGGCGATGAGTGCCCCAAGCACGCCCAGCAGGCTTCCGCCCGCGATGACCGCGATGACGGCCACCGCACCCGGCACCGCCACAGCCTTCTGCATGATGCGCGGAGAGATGAAGTAGGCCTCCACCTGCAGGTAGGCGACGTACATCACTGCGAAGAGCGCCGCGGTCTGCCACCCGACGGTGAGAGCCACAAGGCTCACGACGACGGCGGCAATCATGGCGCCGACCAACGGTATGAATGCGAGCATCGCCACAATGAATGCGAGGAGGACCGAGAACGGCACATCCGCGATCGTCATGAAAATGAACGCGAAGCTTGCATTCAGCAGGGCGACACACGCCTGCCCGATCACGTAGTTGCCGACGCTGCTCGTGATCTCCTCGGCGAGCCGCTCCACGCGCGCCCGGCGCGAGCGCGGGGCAAGGCGGTAGGCCCACTTCTTCATCGCCGGCAGTGAGGCAAGGAAGTACAGCGTAAGCACCAGGATCACCAGGACGCCGAAAACGCTGTTGAGGATGACCGTACCGACCCCCACGACGCCGCCGAAGATGCCGCCGACCGCCTCGGAATCGGCGAAGAACCGATTTACTTCCTCTGTCACCCGTTCGCGCAACTCGAACTGCTGATCGACGCTCTGGAAGAAGTCGGAAGCAAGAAATTCCCGCGCGTAGCCCGGAGCCCGTTCAACGAGCTGGGCCGTCTGCGAGACGATCGTCGGGATAAGGACCGCGAAGAAAGCCACGATGATGCCCACAAGCATCGTCAGTGCCAGGGTGATGCCGGCTGGGCGGGGAAAACGCCGGTTTTCAAGCCAGCGCACGATCGGGTCCAGCCCAAGGGCAATGAACAGTGCCGCGCCGATCCAGACGAGGAGATGGCCGACGTTGGTGATCATGAAATATGCGAGCAGCGCCAGCCCTGCACCGACGCTGGCCATGAAACCGAAGTGGATGGGGTGCTGGCGCATCGACCGCGGCTGCGGGCCGCCGAACTTCAGCCGGGGGTCCCTGATTGTGACCGACTCGTCCACGGGAATGTCATCGCTGACTTCAGGCGGGAACTCGAACCGCGGCCGGGGTTGCGCGACCGGCATCAGGTGCCGCAGGCGCGCCATGGCGATGCCCAGTGCCCGGCGGCGTGCCTCAACACGCGGAACAGTTTCTTCCGCGTCAGGCGCCTCCGGCGGCTCCGTCACTGACGACGCCGGGCGAGGCAGAGGCTCGCTGATCGGCACGTCTTCGTGTTCACTCACGTATGGTCCGCTTTCGTTCGCGTATCGGCACGGGCAGAACCCTTGTATGACTAGCGAAACAGTAACAGGACCGCAAGGCTCTTCGTGGCAAACGCAGGCCTCCATCCGGGCCTTGGATGGGGGAGCCTCCCCTGGGGACCGATGCCGGTGCCCGGCAGGTACTGCCAACACATTTCGTTACCATGGGTCTAGTCCTTTTTGCCCGGTGGTCCGGGCTTCACCCAACTCAACGTTAGGTCTTCGCGTGCGCTTTCCTCTTGCTGTTCCCGTCATGGCGATCGGCGCGCTGCTGGTATTGCTGGGTATCGGCCAGCTCACCTGGTGGGCGCCGTCGGAAACGGTGACGGTCGCGGTCCCGGCTGATGCACGCAGCGGACCCGTCACAGTCATTGACGCCGGTGCCAGGGACACCGAGACCGAGGACGTTGACATTACGGTGGAATCCGAGGGCACCTTCACTCTCGCTGTCGGCAGGGCATCCGACGTCGACGCCTGGGTGGCAGACGCGGCTCACCTGACGGTGACCGGTGTGGGAGAAGACGAGTTGCTGACCGAATTCGCGGAAGGTGAGGAGACGGTTCCCAATCCGAGCGGCGCGGACCTCTGGACGAGCGAGGAAACCGCGGACGGCACGTTGACCCACCGCTGGCTGGACCCGGGCGAGGGGGAGTGGTCCATCCTCATCGCCGGCGACGGCAAATCTCCTGCTCCCACCGCAATATCGATCACCAGCGCCAACGACACAGCGACGCCGTGGGCGGTTCCGCTGATCATCCTGGGCGCGCTGCTGCTGGTCCTCGGTATTGCCCTTGCCTTCATGATGCCGGGCAGACCCCGTCGTGAACCGGCCACTGTCGGTTCCCGCGCCTACGCCCGGCAGCAGAACCGTCACGGCGGTTCGGGAGCCGCTTTCACTGCTCATCCCGTTCGCCCATGGGCAGCGATTGGACTGGCGGGCGCGCTCGGGATCTCCGGAACTGCTGTAGGCCACGCATCCCAGACCGAGTCGGCCCAGCCGAGTGAGCCGGCTGCCACAGAATCCGCCGCCCCTTCAGAATCCGCGGCGCCTGACGCCGAGGCGGCTCAGCAGCACCCGGTGATCCTGGAAAGCCAGCTCGACCGCATTCTTGCTTCCGTCGCCACTACGGTCACCGAAGCCGATGCCGCCGCTGACGCCACCCTCCTTGAGCCGCGCGTTGCCGGCTCGGCCGCCGCCCTGCGGAGTGCCAATTATTCAGTTCGTGCCCAGGCTGACGATGTACCCGCACCCACCCCGGTTGTCGCCGATCCGGTGCTCACGACGATGATCCCGGCTGGGAACGAATGGCCGCGCACCGTCGTCGCGCTGACGCAGGGTGAGGCGAACCCGGTGCCGCAGGCGCTAGTGCTCGTGCAGGAGGACCCCCGTTCCAATTACCGGCTAACCTCCTCCATCCAGATGCTGCCCGGCACAACCTTCCCCACAGCGGGATCACCGGACGGGCTTCAGGAGGTTCCAGTCGACGGCGGTGAGGACCTCGTAGCTTCCCCGGAGGATGCAGTTGCGGCCATTGCCGACTACCTGACCAGGCCGGACGGCAGAAACAAGGCGACATTCGAGCCGAACTCCTTCGCGGATGCGATCACCTCGTTCCAGTCCGACGTGGTGGCTGATGCCGGAAATGATTCGGCCGAAATCACGTTCACCCATAAGCCCGTTGCTGATCACACGAGGGCAATCTCGACCGGTGACGGGGGAGCGATGGTGTTCGGATATCTCGACCACACGTACAGCAGCGTGCCGGAGGGACCCGGTGACTCAATCGCCCTTGAGGATACGGTCTATGAGGCGCTCACGGGCGAAGAGTCCACGGAGGACGGCATCGACGTCCGTTACGGGGAGGCAGTCATGATGTATGTTCCAGCCGAAGGCAGCGGGACGAAAATCACCGTCATCGGTGCTGCGCAGCAGTTGCTTTCCGCCAAATTACGATGACGCCCGAAGATCCTTGACGGGATCTGTCTTGCCCACGGGTATTGCCCCAGTAATAAGGTGAAAGCATGACCACTCCGAATATCCCCGGCGGCTCCGCGCCGTCGTCAATGAACCTGCGCGGCGCCGTCGACCTGTCGGCACTGAAAGCCCGGGCGCAGTCCAGCAATGCGCCGGGCAGCACCCCGGGCGCACCGGGCCCCGGAGGCCCCGCCAACGGCGGTGCAGCGGAAAGCGGCAGCGCCTATATCGTCGACGTCACCGAGCAGGTTTTCCCGCAGCTGGTGCAGCTGTCCGCCCAGGTGCCCGTGATCGTTGCGCTCGGGGCTTCCTGGAGCGAACAGTCGTCGCAGGTTCTCTCGGTCCTTGAGACGATCGCAGTGGAACAGGCCGGCCGGATCCTGCTCGCCCGGGTTGATTTCGATACGCAGCCCGGGATCGCGCAGGCCTTCCAGGCGCAGGGCGTTCCCACCGTGGTCGGCATCCTGAAGGGTCAGCCCGTACCGCTGTTCGAGGGTATGCTCGCGGAACCCCAGATCAGGACCTACGTCGATGAGCTCCTGAAGGTCGCGCAGGCGAACGGTGTGAGCGGTTCGTTGAATGACGCGCCGGCCGGCGATGCCGCGGGCGCGGGCGAACCGGCTGAAGAGCCCCTTCCGCCGCTGCACCAGGAGGCGTTCGACGCCATCGAGGCAGGCGACTATGCCGCAGCTGCCGCTGCCTACCGGAAGGCGCTCGCGGAACAGCCGGCTGACGCCGACGCGAAGGCAGGGCTGGCGCAGGTACAGCTGATGCAGCGGCTGCAGGACGCGGACGCCGTCGCCCTGCGCACCGCGGCGGCAGAAGCTCCTGACTCTGTACAGGCCCAGCTGGCCGTAGCCGACCTGGACTTGGCGGGTGGGCATGTCGAGGACGCCTTCGCGAGACTGACCACCTTCGTTGCCCGGTCCGCTGGAGAGGACCGGGAAGCGGCACGTGTCCGTCTCCTGGAGCTGTTCGACATCATCGGTCCCACTGACCCGCGGGTGAACAAGGCGCGCAGCGCGTTGGCACGGGCGCTGTTCTAGTCACTATCGATACCGGTGCGTTGCGGGTTTTCGTCCTTTCGGATGACGAATGCGGCCGGCGCCGTTGTTAGCGTTGACGCATGACCTCCCCGTCGTTCCCCTCGTTGCCGCCTGCCCCGGAACCGCATGAGCAACCGGTCAACCCCCAGGCGGCCGGCCGGCCCGCACTGGCGCTGCGCGGGTTGGCGAAACGCTTCGGCGACAAGGTCGCGGTCAACGGCATCGACCTCGATGTTCCGGCCGGGTCGTTCTACGGGCTGGTCGGGCCGAATGGTGCGGGCAAGACCACAACGCTCTCCATGGCCACGGGACTGTTGCGCCCGGACTATGGCGGGGCGTGGGTGCATGGCCTCGATGTGTGGCATAACCCGCTCGAGGCCAAACGGCTGATGGGAATACTGCCGGATGGTGTCCGGCTCTTCGACCGGTTGACCGGAGAACAGCTGGTAACCTACGCCGGCCTGCTTCGCGGAATGGACCGGGACGAGGTCGCGACAAGGGTGGCGGACCTGTTGCGGGCACTGGACCTGGCGGATGACGCCGGAACCCTCGTGGTCGACTACTCCGCCGGCATGACGAAGAAGATCGCCCTGGCTTCCGCACTCGTTCACGCACCCCGCCTTCTGGTGCTGGATGAGCCGTTCGAGTCGGTCGATCCGGTCTCGGCGGCCAACATCCGCGACATCCTCGCCACCTATGTACGCTCCGGCGGGACCGTGATCGTTTCAAGCCATGTCATGGATCTGGTCCAGCGTATGTGCGACCACGTCGCCGTCATCGCCGCAGGAACCGTGCTGGCCGCAGGCACGGTTGACGCAGTGCGTGGTGACGCGAGTCTCGAAGACCGGTTCGTTGAACTTGTCGGGGGCCGGAACACCGCGGAGGGGTTGTCGTGGTTGCGCACCTCCTGAGGCTCAAACTGCTGCTTCTGCGCAATTCGCTGCGCCGCAGCACCTGGCAACTCGTCGGAGTCATCCTTGGGGGTTTGTACGGCCTGGGCCTGCTGGGACTGATAGTGGCTGGCCTGATAGGTCTCGGCGCCCTGGACCCCGGACTGATCCGGACCGTTGTGGTGCTGGGCGGATCTGCTGCTGTGCTTGGCTGGCTGGTCATCCCTCTCGTTGCCTCGGGCGTCGACATGACGCTGGATCCTGCCCGGTTTGTCACGTTCGCCGTACCGATGCGCCAACTTATGACCGGACTCGCTCTCGGCGGTGTTATCGGTATCCCGGGTGTCGTTACGCTGATCGCGTTCCTGACCCTGACCCTGACCTGGATCCGCTATCCCGCTGCTGCGGTTGCAGCGATCATCTGCGCGGTGTGCATTGTCCTGCTGTGCATCGTGGGCTCCCGTCTGATTACGACGGCGGGTACGGCGCTCGCCTCATCGCGACGGTTCAAGGACCTCAGCTCGACGATCGCAATCATCCCTCTTATCCTTCTCGGTCCGATATTTGGGGGGATCACCGCAGGGTTCCAGAACTCACCCCAGTTCGCGGGGGAACTGACGAATGTCCTGGCGTGGACGCCCCTCGGTGTGTTCGTTGCCATCCCTGCGGACCTCGCCGCGGGTGAAGCGCTTACTGCTCTGGCACGTTTTGCTATTGGTGTGGGCACCATCGCTGGATTGGTCTACCTCTGGTACAAGAGCCTCAGGCATGCACTGGTCACACCCCCGTACAACGCGGTGACCCGTAAGGGCGCGGGCCGGCTTCGCTTCTTCGCACGTTTTCCAGCAACGCCTACGGGTGCGGTCGCCGCACGCGCCCTTACCTACTGGATGCGTGACCCGCGGTATGCCGCATCAATTATTGTGGTGCCGCTGCTGCCGATTCTGCTCTGGTTCATCAGCGGCGGGTCCGGTGACCTGTTCCTGCTGAACTATCTCGGCCCGATCACGGCTTTCCTGCTTGCCTGGTCCATCTCGGCGGACATCTCCTATGACAACACCGCGTTCTGGCTTCACCTCTCGGCAGGGGTGAGCGGCACGGCAGATCGCGCGGGCAGAACAATCGCCCTGATGGTGTTCGCAGTGCCCGTGGTGCTGGTTTTCACCATCGTCCCGCTCTGGATGAGCGGCTCGCTGGCGGATCTCCCCATGATGCTCGGGCTGAGTCTTGGCGCGCTCCTGAGCGGGGCAGGGTTTTCAAGTGTCCTCTCCGCGCGCTACACCTACAACGTTCCGCTTCCCGGCGAGAGTCCGTTCAAGACACCGCCCGGAACGGGGTTTTCGATGCTCGCCATCCAGTTCCTCGGCTGGGTAGTTCTGCTGGTGCTCCTGCTGCCCGAGATTGCGCTGGCAATTGCGTACCTTCTTACTGGGACCGCCATGTTCGGCTGGCTGACGCTCCTGGCGGGGTTGGTGTTCGGTAGCGCGGTCCTCATCGGCGGTATTCGCCTTGGCGGTGCCTGGTATGACAAGCGCGGGCCCGAACTGCTGCAGGCGGTCAGCGTCAATAAGTGAGGCCCCTGACCGGTATGCAGCATCAGCAGTAGGATGGAGCAATGAGCACGCCAGCAGACCCATTTGATGACAGCCCCCACGGAGCACCGGGCGATTCCGGCACATCCACGGCTACGATCGAGCGCGAAGAGCTCCGCGAGGAGATTGAGCCCGGTGACAGGGATCGGTTCGCCCACTACGTGCGCAAAGAAAAGATCATGGAGTCGGCGCTGTCCGGAGAGCCTGTAATCGCTCTGTGCGGCAAGGTCTGGACGCCCGGCAGGGACCCCGAGAAATTTCCGGTGTGCCCTACGTGCAAGGAAATCTACAACTCCATGCGTCCGGGGGATAAGTCCTAGGAAGTTTGATTGACACGTCCGCCGGGCCCGGCCCGGCGGACGTTCGCATGCTCGTGAGGGAGCCATGTCGCAACCTGAGGCTTTGCCGCGTGAGGGGGAGATGTCCTCTCTACGGCCACTGACGGTCGGGGTCATCGCCATCATCACCTGCGCCGCCTTCGAGGCTATGGCGGTGGTGACGGCAATGCCGTCTGTGGCCGCGGAACTTGATGGGGTATCCAGTTATGGGCTGGCTTTCTCCATGTACCTCACGGCCTCGCTGCTCGGTAGCGTTCTCGGCGGGATCTGGTGCGATCGAAGTGGGCCCCGCCCCGCCTTGGCCGCCGGCCTGGGGCTCATGGTTGCCGGCCTGGCTGTCTCCGGAAGCGCTCCGGCCTTCTGGATCATGACATCCGGACGCGCTGTGTCAGGACTCGGCGGCGGTTTCATGATTGTTGCCGTCTACGTAATCATCGCAAGGGCGTACCCCCAGCGAACGCAGCCGGTGGTGTTCGGCTGGCTTGCCGCCGCGTGGGTGGTGCCCTCGCTGATCGGGCCGTACGTTTCCGGCGTGCTGGCCGAGCAGGCGAGCTGGCGCTGGGTCTTCCTGGGCGTAGCTCCCGTGGTTATTGCGGCGTTCCTGCTGGTCTGGCCGCGTACTGAGCGTTTGAAGGTCTCCGGAGTTCGTGAGCCGCTCGACGCGGCGGCGCGCAGGAACGCGGCGACCGGCGTCCTGCTCGCGGCTGGTGTATTCGCAGCCCAGTTTGCCCTGACGAAAATAGCCGCCGACGGCTTTGCCGATCCGGTTCCGGCCTGGCTCCTGGTGGCGTTGGGCGTGGCCGGATTTGCTGCCGCTGCTGTTGCCTTCCCCCGGCTTCTGCCTGCCGGGACAGTGCGCCTGGCGCCGGGGCTACCCAGCGTCATTGCCACGCGTGGGCTGCTGACGGTCGCTTTCTTCGGCGCGGAAGCCTTCGTCCCCCTGATGCTGGTCTCCGCCCGCGGTCTGAGCGCATCGACAGCGGGCCTTGCCCTGAGTGCTGCCGCGATCGGGTGGAGCGCGGGTTCCTTCGTCCAGGCCCGCGTGAGCTTCCGCCGACAATGGCTGCTGGTCATCGGCTCATCCCTGCTGGCTCTGTGCATCGGGGGCCTCGCCCTCGCAGCAGCGGCCGAGGTTTCGTTCTGGGTTCTCGTGCTCGTGTGGAGTGCTGCCGGCTTCGCCATGGGACTGACACTCTCCAGCACGTCGGTGCTCGTCCTGAAGCTGTCGCCGCCGAGCGAGCAGGGCCGGAATTCGGCCGCGCTGCAACTCTCGGATCAGCTGGGCGGAGTTATCGGAACCGCCGGTGCCGGTGGCCTGTTCGCCCTCCTGCGGGACCCGGATGCGCCCGGGCAGGTACCCGTCTTTGTTGCAATCTGGCTGGCTCTGTGCGTCTTCGCGGTAGTCGGTATAGTGGCCGGGTTGAGGGCTGCCCGGGGTGACCGGGAACCCTCCCCAGCAACGACCGACACACGAAAGGTGCCGTCCCAAGAGTGAGCAACAATGCACTGTTCGGCGCCGGTCCGGCTCTTCCTCCCGCGTACCCGGAACGAGCCGCCTGGGGTACCGCACCCAAGCTTCGGCAGTGGCAGGAAGAGGCACTCGCGAAATACTTCGCGAACTCTCCCCAGGATTTCCTGGCGGTAGCAACGCCCGGGGCAGGTAAGACCACATTTGCGCTGCGGGTCGCCACGGAACTGGTGGAACGGCGGATCGTCAACCGAATCGTCGTCGTTGCTCCCACGGACCATCTCAAGCGGCAGTGGTCGGATGCCGCCGCCAAGGTCGGGCTGTCGATTGATCCGAATTTCCGCAATGCCGACGGTCGGCACGGCGAGGGCTTCATCGGTGTCGCGGTGACCTACGCGCAGGTGGCCAGCAAACCGATGCTGCACCGCGCCAAGACTGAAGCAGCAAAGACGCTGGTGATCCTCGACGAGATCCACCACGGCGGTGACGCACTATCCTGGGGCGATGGCATCCGCGAAGCGTTCGAACCCGCAACCCGCCGGCTTGCCCTCACCGGAACACCGTTCCGCTCGGACACGGCGGCCATCCCGTTCGTCGAGTACGCGGAGGACGCGGACGGTATCCGCCGTTCGCGCTCTGACTACACCTACGGTTACGGCGACGCCCTCCGGGACCACGTAGTCCGTCCGGTGATGTTCATGGCCTACTCCGGCCAGATGCGCTGGCGGACAAGCGCGGGGGAGGAGATGGCAGCTTCGCTCGGCGAAGCAGCTGTCACCAAGGACATCACCGCCCAGGCGTGGCGGACCGCCCTGAACCCGAACGGTGAATGGATTCCGGCAGTGCTCGCGGCGGCGGACCGGCGCCTCACCGAGGTCCGTCGCGCCGTCCCGGACGCGGGCGGCCTGGTGATCGCCACCGACCATGAGGATGCCCGGGCGTACGCAGGGCAGCTGAAGAAGATCACGGGTGAATCGCCCACGGTCATCCTTTCCGATGACGCCAAAGCGTCCGGAAAGATCGAGGAATTCTCTGCCGGCGAGACGCGCTGGATGGTCGCCGTCCGCATGGTGTCCGAGGGCGTGGACGTTCCGCGCCTGGCAGTCGGCGTGTATGCCACGTCAACTGCCACGCCGTTGTTCTTCGCGCAGGCCGTAGGACGGTTTGTGCGTGCACGACGGCGGGGGGAGACGGCGTCGGTCTTCCTGCCTTCGGTGCCGAACCTCATGGCGCTGGCAAACCAGCTCGAGGTGGAGCGGGACCACGCGCTCGACCGGCCGGAGAACAACGAGGACGGCTTCGCGCCCGAAGAAGCGCTGATGGAGGCGGCGAACCGTGAGGAGAAGGCCTCCAGTGAGCTGACCAAGCAAAAGTTTGAGGCGCTCGAGTCGCAGGCCGCGTTTGACCGCGTGCTTTTCGACGGCGGTGAGTTCGGCACGGGCGGTGAAATGGGCAGCGAAGAGGAGCTTGACTTCCTCGGAATCCCCGGCCTGCTTGACGCCGATCAGGTGGGCGCCCTCCTTCGGCAGCGGCAGCAGGAGCAGCAGTCACGACGACGACGCCCGGTTGCCGCGCATGAGCCGGTCGCTCCTGAGGTGATAGACCACCGCCAGCTCACTGAACTGCGTGGCCAGCTCGCCAAGAACGTATCGGCGTGGTCTGCCCGTTCCGGGATGCCGCACGGTGTCGTACACACTGAACTCCGCAAGGCGTGCGGCGGTCCGGCCGTGGCCCAGGCGAACGAGGAGCAGCTACGGCGGCGGCTGAAGAAGCTTCAGGACTGGTTCATCGGACGCACCTGACCCACGCCCTTGGCACGTCCGCTGCAACGCCGCGGCCGGGGAAGACATCAGTCGACGAGTTCGACGCCGGCGTCCTCCAGCTCGGCAAGAACCTCGCTGAGGCGTTCGGAGTGGACCGGACGGGTGTAGTCGACCAGGAGGCGCGTGGTGTATCCGGCTCCCACAGCATCCAGGGCAGTGGCTCGCACGCAGTAGTCGGCCGCCAGGCCGGTAACCGCTACTTCATCCACCTCGCGGTCCCGCAACCAGTCGTCGAGGGAAACGGCGTCGTCGGCTGTGACCGCAGCGGCCGCGCCCAGTTTCTGGTCACCGGTGGGCACCTGGTCCTCGGGGGCAAGAACGCCCTCGAAGCCGGAATACGCCGCCTCGTACTGGCCCTTGCGGAAGACGGCGTCGAGGCCCTCGGTGTCCAGATTCGGGTGGAACTGGGCACCGTGCTGGTCCGCCACACAGTGCACGGGCCATGAATCCACAAAGTCCGGCTGGTCGGAGAAGTGGGAGCCCGGGTCAATATGCCAGTCCTGGGTGGCGATGATGTAGTCGTAGTGGTCGCCCTGCGCGTCGATGTAATCGCTGAGATCCTGGGCCACGCCGGCACCGCCGGCGACCGCCAGGGATCCGCCCTCGCAGAAATCGTTTTGTACGTCGACGATAATAAGTGCGCGTGTCATGCGGACTCCTCGTACTCGGTGGGTATAGCGGGCTCCCCTCGTTGGAGCCGCATTACGGAGCTCGGCAGCTCTGCCATGGACACCCGATGGCGTTCGACGGCGCGCTGTACACCCTCCGGGCCGGTCCACCCCGGAAGCACCTCGCCGTCCGCCACGAACTGGTGCAGGAGCGGACGGTCGTTGCCGTCGTCGTACGGATGATTGCCGATCCCGACCACTTCGGCGACCGCCGTGCCTGACTCGTTGAGACGCCGCAGCGCGTATTTGCGGCCTCCGACGGAGGCCTTGTTTTTGGCAACCTTCGCCACCGAGACGAAAGCGCCGTCGTCGTCCGTCCGGCTCACCAGTTTGTACACCATGCCGGCGGTGGGCGCTCCCGATCCTGTGACCAGGGAGGTGCCGACGCCGTAGGAGTCCACCGGAGCGGACGCGAGCAGGCCGATCGCGTACTCATCAAGGTCGGAGGTGACCACAATGCGCGTCTGGTGGTTGCCCAGATCGTCGAGCAGCTGCCGCACCCAACGGGCCTGTTCAACGAGGTCACCGGAGTCAAGGCGCACCGCTCCGAGATCCGGCCCTCCCGCGGCGACAGCGTTGCGGACGCCCTGCTCGACATCGTATGTATCGACAAGGAGGGAAGTGCCCTTCCCGAGGGCGGCGACCTGCGCGGCGAAGGCCTCGGGCTCGGAATCGTGGAGCAGTGTGAAGGAATGCGCTGCCGTGCCGACGGTCCGAATGCCGTAGCGGCGTCCTGCCTCGAGGTTGGAGGTACTGGCGAAGCCACCGATGATAGCTGCCCGCGCGGCTGCCACAGCTGATTCCTCCTGCGTCCGCCGGGAACCCATCTCGATGCACGGGCGGGTTCCGGCAGCCCCGGTCATGCGGGATGCGGCGGACGCAATGGCACTGTCATGGTTGAGGACGGAGAGCAGATACGTCTCGAGAATGCACGCCTCCGCAAATGAGCCCTCCACGATGAGGATGGGGGAGGACGGGAAGTAGGCTTCGCCCTCGGCGTACCCCCAGATGCTGCCGGTGAACCGGAAGTCCGCGAGCCAGCCGAGCGTGGCGTCATCGACGACTCCAGCCGCGGACAGCGCGTCCAGCTGCGGCTGCTCGAACCGGAAATGCTTCAGGCCCTCCAACAGGCGCCCGGTTCCCGCCACGATCCCATAGCGGCGCCCCTCGGGCAGGCGCCGGGTGAAGACCTCGAAGACGGACTTCCGGTGCGCGGCACCCGAATGAAGGGACGCCTGCAGCATGGTCAGCTCATAGTGGTCTGTGTAGAGCGCGGAATTGGGGTGCTGCCAGGTTTTATGTGGGCTCACACCAAAACTCTAGCCCCGTGGTCGCTCTGTGAGTACCGGGAGCGCATGCACAATGGGCGGCTGGGGGCCGCGCAGGAGGCAACCGCCCGCCAACCTACAATGGGGACCATGAGTGTTGGCGTTGTTCCCGAAACCCATCAGACTGAGGCGACGGAAGAAGACTCGCTGACCAGTACCGACGTGCCGTGGGTGGTCATCGTGTGGAATGACCCGGTCAACCTGATGAGCTATGTGACGTACGTCTTCCAGACCTACTTCGGCTACAGCGAGGCGAAAGCGCGCACCCTCATGCTTGAGGTCCATGAGCTGGGCAGGTCGGTTGTCTCCACCGGTTCGCGGGAACAGGCGGAGCGGGACACCGTGGCAATGCACTCGTACGGCCTGTGGGCTACTTTCCAGACAGCGGACGCGTAGGGAGCGGCAGTGGCCAGAGCATTCAGGAGAACCCGGCGTGGTATCGCCGGTGACTTTGAACCCGGCGAGGTGAGGTTGCTGCGACGGTTGTTCGCCGACGTCGTGCAGTTGCTCGAACCGGAAAAACGGGAGAACGAGGATCCCCTCGTGGCACTGGTAGGGCTGGATATGGAAGCCGTGAAGCCCGACGACAGCGCGGTGATCCGCCTGCTGCCGGATGCGGTGAAAGACGACGACGACGGGGCGCTGGAATTCCGCCGCCTTACCGAGCGCTCGCTGCGGGAGGAGAAGGTCGGGGCCCTGCGCGGGGCAGCGCTGCTGCTCGAGAACACCCAGATGGTCTTGAACCGGGACCAGGCTCAGGTCCTGGCCCGGGCGCTCAATGATGTACGGCTGGTCCTGGCTGACCGACTCGAGATCGAAACCGACGAAGACGCAGCGCGACTGCATGAGATTGCGGACCTTGAGGACGCGGATGATCTTGAGTCTTATCTGGCTCTGGTCTACAACTTCGTCACCTGGGTCCAGGAGGGGCTGATGCAGGCTCTCCTTGCGTCTGTCGAGCCCTCTGAATGACGGACACGGCCCCCACTGATGGGGGCGCACTGTGATTAAGGACACGCCTCATCTCTTAGCCAACCGGAGCGGCGCGTCCTATTCTCAAAGGATCATGAGTTCTGACCCTGCCGACTCTGAGGCTGCCGAGATGGCCGCTCTGAGGTCCACCGAAGCACCCATCGGCATCTTCGACTCAGGCGTCGGAGGTCTCACCGTCGCCCGGGCAGTCATCGACCAGCTACCCCGCGAATCGGTGCTCTACGTCGGAGATACCGCCCACGCCCCGTACGGTCCGCTCCCCATCGCGGAGGTGAGAGCCCACGCGCTCGGGGTGATGGACGAACTGGTGGATTCCGGCGTGAAACTGTTGGTCATCGCCTGCAACTCCGCGTCCGCTGCCGTGCTGCGGGATGCCCGCGAGCGCTACACCGCCCGATATGGGATTCCGGTCATCGAGGTGATCCAGCCGGCCGTCCGGCGCGCCGTGGCCTCGACACGCACCGGCCGGATAGGTGTCATTGGAACCAGCGCCACCGTCGGCTCCCGTGCCTACGAGGACACGTTCGCCGCGGCGCCGCATCTGGAGATATTCTCCGCGGCTTGTCCGGACTTCGTCGACTATGTGGAAGCCGGCGTCACCGCAGGTTCCGAGGTTCTGGAAACCGCTGCCCGCTACCTGCACCCGCTGCGGGAAGCCGACGTCGACACTCTGGTTCTCGGTTGCACCCACTATCCGCTGCTGACGGGCGTGATCTCCTATGTCATGGGCGATTCCGTAACGCTCGTCTCCAGTGCGGAGGAAACCGCCAAGGACGTCTATCGTGCACTCGTTTCCCATGACCTCCTGCGCACCGGCTCCGGCCAGCCCCAGCATCACTTCGTCGCCACCGGGAACGCAGCGCGATTCGAGGAGCTCGCACGGCGCTTTCTAGGGCCGGAAGTCCTCAGCGTGGAGCACGTGGACCATGTGTCGGCCCAGTATCCGACGGGAAGCATGGCTCGCATCACGCCCGAGATGATTGCGACCGCCCGCTCCGATGCCGGCTCCGGCGGGGGCCGCCGCGCATGAAATTGACCATTGTGGGGTGTAGCGGATCTTTCCCAGGGCCGCATTCGCCTGCCTCCTGCTACCTCGTTACGGTGCAGGAGGATGGCAAGACGTGGCGGATCCTGCTTGACCTCGGCAACGGGTCACTGGGCGCGCTGCAGCGTTACATGGACCTGCGGGATATTGACGCCGTCCTGTTGTCCCACCTGCATCCCGATCACTGCATGGATCTGTGCGGGCTGCATGTGGCAGTCCACTGGGACCCTGCCGGTTGGAACCAGCCGCGAATCCCCGTGTGGGGGCCCGCCGGCACTGCTGACCGGATGGCCACCGCCTACGGGCTGGACCCGGAACCGGGGATGCATGAGGACTTCGAGTTCCACGCCTGGTCACCGAGGACGCCCGTGCAGGTCGGGCCCTTCAGCATCACGCCCTATCCCGTCCTTCATCCGGTCGAGGAGGCGTACGCGCTACGCGTCGAGGTGGCGGACCCCGATGCTCCGGGCGGCAAGCGGATCCTGACCTACTCGGGCGACACTGACGCGTGCGACGGTCTCATTGAGGCGGCAGCCGATTCAAGCATTTTCCTCTGCGAAGCTGCTTTCCATGAAGGCAGGGACGACGCCGTCCGCGGTGTCCACCTGACGGGAAAGCGGGCCGGCGACGTCGCGTCCGCAGCCGCATCGCGGAGGCTGCTGCTTACCCACCTCCCTGTCTGGAATGACGCCGTCCGCACCATGGAAGAGGCGCGCAGCAGCTATTCGGGGGACGTCGCCGTCGCGGTTGCAGGGGTCTCCTACTCGGTATGACGGCGGGACGGGCAGCAGCGGCGTGAATCGCTCACACAGAACCGCCTCTGGCAGACTGGACCCATGACTTCCCCTTCCTCTCCCGGGTCCGTTTCCGCATCCACGTCCCCATCCACTTCCGGAAGTGGAGTTGTCCGGGCAGACGGCAGGGCGCCGGACCAGCTCAGGAACATCAGCATCACGCGCGGCTGGTCCAACCAGGCCGAAGGGTCCGCACTGATCGAGTTCGGCAATACAAGGGTCCTGTGCACTGCTTCGCTGACCACCGGCGTTCCCCGGTGGCTGAAGGGAGAGGGCAAAGGCTGGGTGACAGCCGAGTACGCCATGCTTCCCCGTGCCACCAACACCCGCTCAGACCGGGAGTCGGTGAAGGGCCGAATCGGCGGACGTACCCACGAGATTTCGCGCCTGATCGGCCGGTCCCTCCGATCGATCATTGACACCCGGGCGCTGGGGGAGAACACCATTGTCCTGGACTGCGATGTGCTGCAGGCCGACGGCGGCACCCGCACCGCCGCGATCACCGGCGCCTATGTGGCGCTCGCTGAGGCAATCCGGTACGCCAAGGAACACGGAATCATCCCGCAGTCCTCCCGTCCATTGACCGACACGGTCGCGGCAGTGAGTGTCGGCATCATCGACGGTGTGCCGATGCTGGACCTGCCCTACGTCGAAGACGTCCGGGCGGAGACTGACATGAACGTCGTCGTGACGGGAAGCGGAAGCTTCGTCGAGGTTCAGGGGACCGCCGAGGGCGCTCCGTTCGACCGGGACGAACTGGACGCACTGCTTGACCTCGCCCTGCTGGGCACGTCACAGCTTGCACAGATTCAGCGCGAGACGCTGGGGGAAGCTGCCGGTGCCTGAGCACACTGAGTCCGCACCGGCACGGCTGGTTCTCGCCACCCGCAATGCGGGCAAGCTGCGTGAACTGCGCGCCCTGCTGAGGGACCAGGTCCCCGGCCTCGACGTCGACACGCAGGTGATTGATGCCGTCGCGGCGGGTGCTCCTGACGTGGTGGAGAGCGGCACAACCTTCGAGGAGAATGCGCTTCTCAAAGCACGTGCAGTAGCGGAAGCCACGGGCATCCCCGCAGTGGCCGATGACTCCGGCCTGGCCGTTGACGTGCTGGGAGGCGCTCCCGGAATCTTCTCGGCCCGGTGGGCCGGGCGGCACGGTGATGACTCGGCGAATCTGCGGCTGCTGCTCAGCCAGCTTGCCGACATTCCGGCGGACCGGAGGGCGGCGAGGTTCGTGTGCGCCGCGGCGCTGGCGGTGCCTGACGGCGCCGACGTCGTGACGCAAGGCGAACTGAAGGGGACGTTGCTCAACGAGCCGCGCGGAGACGGCGGTTTCGGATATGATCCCGTCCTCCAGCCCGACGGTCTAAACCGGAGCTGTGCCGAGCTGACCCCTGAAGAGAAAAACGCCATCAGCCACCGGGCCAGGGCGTTCGCCGCGTTGCTGCCGTCGATCATCGAGGTCCTGCGCTGACCGTCCCGTCATGCGCCGGCGTTCAGCAGCCGCTTACGGCACGCGCAGTTCGATAGGGCAAACTTAACCGGGATATGAGGACTTTCGTGAGCTACCTGCCCCTGCAGACCGGGAATGAATCCACACTCGGAGGTGTCGCTGACTGGGCGGTGACCATGATGGAGACGATCGGCGCGCCCGGTGCAGGCCTTGCCATCGCTCTCGAGAATCTCTTCCCGCCCCTTCCGAGCGAAGTCATCCTTCCGCTGGCTGGATTCACCGCGAGCCGTGGAGATTTCACCCTCTTCGAAGCGCTGTTCTGGACCACCACCGGGTCTGTCGTGGGTGCCTACCTGTTGTACATGCTGGGCGTGCTGCTCGGACGCGACCGCATGCGCCGACTGGTGGGCAAGGTGCCGCTGGTTGATCTTGAGGACGTTGACAGCGTTGAGGCCTGGTTCAACCGCCACGGCTACAAGGCCGTGTTCTTCGGGCGGATGGTGCCGATCTTCCGCAGCCTGGTCTCCATTCCTGCCGGCATCGAACGAATGCCCGTCTGGACCTTCCTCAGCTTGACCCTCGCCGGGAGCCTCATCTGGAACTCCATCTTCGTATTGGCCGGCTTCCATCTGGGTGAGAACTGGCACCTCGTGGAGCAGTATGCGGACATCTTCCAGAAACTGGTGATTGCCGCCGTCGTGCTTCTGATGGCGTTCTTCGTCATCAGCAAGGTGCGGAAGGTGCGGCGCAAGCGCGAAGCGTCATGATGCGGCTTACCGACGTGTGGCCGCTCTTCGGACTGGAGCTTCGAACTCCGCGGCTGTCGCTGACGCCCGTCCGGGACGAACAGCTGCCCCAGTTGGTCGATGCGGTGCTGGCCGGCGTCCATGATCCGGCATTGATGCCGTTCAGCGTGCCGTGGACAGATGCTCCCCGCGATGTGTTGATCCGCGAGACGGTCAAGCACCAGTGGCGCCAGCGCTGTTCCCTCGAACGCGATCACTGGACCATCAATTTCGCCGTAAGCTTCGACGGCCGCGTGGTTGGCATGCAGGACCTCTCTGCCCGCGATTTCTCGATCCTGCGGACAGTCAGCAGCGGCTCCTGGCTCACGCAGTCCGTGCAGGGACGTGGCATCGGCAGGGAAATGCGGTCGGCAATCCTCCTGTTTGCATTCGACCACCTCGGTGCTGAAACTGCCCTCTCCGAAGCGGCCGAATGGAACAGCGCCTCACTCGGGGTTTCCCGCGGGTTGGGTTACGAACCCAACGGTGTTTCCGAAGTAGTTGCCCGCGCATGTGAGGTGACGAAGCAAGTGCACATGCGCCTCGAGGCAGGCCGGTTCCGACGGCCGGATTGGGCGCTGGAGGTGGATGGCGTGGAACGGATCCTGCCATCTCTTGGAGCGCAGTAGAGCGCCGGGGGCTCGCAGGGCGCAGTAGCCGCCCGCCACGCGGAGCCGGTTCCGGGGTTGGAGACCCATCACCCGATACCGTGATCTGGTGGCAATTGAGTTTACGGCGATCGACTTCGAGACTGCCAACGGGTTTCGCGGTTCGCCCTGCGCCGTAGGGCTCACGAAGGTCCGTGACGGCCGCATCGTCGAGGAAGCACAGTGGCTGATGCGCCCGCCCGCCGGCCACGATCAATTCGATTCGCGCAACGTCGCCATTCACGGAATCACCGCCGACATGGTGGCGCAACAGCCACGCTTCGGTGAGCTCTTTCCGGAGATCGGCGCTTTCATCGGGAACGACGTCGTGGTGGCGCACAACGCCGCCTTCGATATGGGGGTTATCCGCTCGGCGCTCGAGGTGTCCAACCTGGCAGGTCCTGCCTATGACTACGCCTGCACAGTTCTGCTGTCACGACGCAGCTATTTCCTTGTCTCCTACTCGCTGCCCTATGTCGCGGAGGCCGCCGGCGTGCCGCTGGTGAACCATCACGACGCCGTCGAGGATGCCCGCGCATGCGCCGGCATTATGGTGGATATCGCGCGCCGCGCGGAAGCGTCGACGATCGATGAACTGGTATCAGGGCACCGCCTCCAACTGTCTCGCCTGCAGGCCTACGAGCCGGGGGTGTCTGAGCTGTCCAAGGCAACCCGGACGGCACTGGAACGCGGGCCTGCCTCGGGCTGGGCAGGGTGGCCGGACGAGGGGCTGAACCCGGAGCCGAACCCGGGTGCGGACCCGACGCATCCGCTGTATGGACAGACCGTTGTATTCACCGGCGATCTGGGTATCCCGAGACCACAGGCGAAGCAGCGTGCAGCGGTGCTGGGCGCGCAGCCTGCGAGCACGGTGACACGAAGGACCACGGTGCTGGTGGTCGGCAACGGCTTCGTGGCCGCGGACCTGCGCAGCGGTCGCGTGACGGGCAAAGCCCGGCGTGTGATGGAACTGCACAGCCGGGGACAGAACATCGAAGTACTCTCCGAAGCGGAATTCCTGCAGATGACCGGCGGACGCTGGCCCGTCACCAGCCAGTAGCGCTGCCCCTCAGGCGCCCATCGCCGCGGCGAAGCGCGCGGCCACTTCCTCGACGACGCCGGATCCTTCCAGCCGCTCGTATGCAGCGGGAGGGAGGGAGTCACGACCGTGTAAAGCCCCGGCGATGGCGCCGGCAACAGCACCGACGACCCGTGTTGCCGGTCCTTCCTGCTCCGCCGCTGCGGCGAGCAGCGCGCGCATGGAAGCCGCGCCGTCGTCATCCGCGGTGGCAAGGACCAGTCGGATCCCCGCGCACAGAACGCTCGCTGCATCCTCTCCCGTGACCGCAGGGGTAGCTGCGCTCAATGCCTGCAGCTGTTCGGACAGCGGCGCCGCCCCCAACGTAGCTGCATGCTCTGCCGCCGCACTCACCGCTTCAGGCAGCGAATGATTGTCCACGACGATCACGTGAATCAGGCCGGCGAAGACGGCCGCGGGAACCTGGGCGCTGGGATTGCCGTGAGTGATTGCTGCAGCGTCAAGTGACAGCTTCTCGATCATCGCGGGCGGCACATTGGCGACCAGTCCGAAAGGCGCGGAGCGCTGCAGCGCGCCTGGTCCGTCGTCGGCCCGTTCCAGCGGGCGCTGACGGCTGCCCATGTCACCGCTCCTGAGTGCGCGGAGGCTGGCGGCGTCGGGTTCCCGGCGGCGGTGGAGAACCTCCTGCCGGTCGATCCAGCGGGCGGGAGGAGCGGGAGCGGACGACGGCGGTGTCTCACCCTGGGTGCCGAGCCAGCGGAGATAGGCGAGCCAGAGGCAGGCGGCTTCGTCGGCCGCGACGCCGTCGTTGGCCCACTCGAGCACCTCGGTCATGCCGTCAACCGTATAAAGCGTGAGCTGGGTGGCATCGGCGAACGAGGAAGCGTCGGGTGATCCTGCGGCTGCCTCACCGAGCGCGCAGCCCAGGAGCGAACCGGTGATTCTGTTGCGGAGTGTGCTGGAGAAGCGTGCGGAATGAGTCACCCCGCCAGTGTAGGCAGCTGATGCGCGTGATTTCGTACAGCGTCGCTTCGGGACGAACGACAGCTCCGCCGGCAGCCGGTAATGGAGATCACCAGCCCTGTTCGCGCCTTGTTCGACGGTGCCGCGGCGTTGCCGTCCGGAACTGTCGGAGGTGGCCGGTAGCTTGGAATCATGAGGTTACTGCACACGTCGGACTGGCATTTGGGTCGATCCTTCCATGGGGTGGGAATGCTTGAGGCGCAGCAACTTTTCATCGACCAGCTGGAGAAGACGGTCCGCGAGGAGAACGTGGATGTGGTCCTGATTGCCGGTGATGTCTATGATCGCGCGCTGCCTGCTGTCGACGTCGTCGAACTTTTCGACGAGGCGCTGGAACGGATCACGGAGGCGGGCGCGCAAGTGGTTGTCAGCAGCGGCAACCATGATTCAGCAGTGCGGCTGGGATTCGGTGGAAAGCTGATCGAGCGCGGCGGCGTCCACCTGCGCACGCGGCTGGAAGATATCGGACGCCCTGCGGTATTCCCGCTGGAGAATGGCGTTGAGGTTGCAGTGTACGGAGTGCCGTATCTGGAACCGCGCATGGTTGCGGACCGGCTTGGGTGTGTGAGTGCAACGCATACTGCTGTGACGTCCGCGGCGCTGGAACGGGTGCGGACTGATCTGGCGCGCCGTCGGAGTCGGAACACCGTACATTCAGTGGTCATGGCACACACCTTCGTGAGCGGTGGTGTCGGGTCGGACAGCGAGCGGGAGCTCAGCATGGGCGGCCTCGGCGTGGTGCCGTTGGATCTCTTCAAGGATTTTGACTACGCTGCGTTGGGTCACCTGCACGGTCAACAGCAGTTGCGTGAGCGCGTCCGGTACTCCGGCTCTCCGCTGGCATATTCATTCTCGGAGGCACATCAGTCGAAGGGTGCCTGGCTCATCGACATCGGGCTGGATGGTGTGGGCGGGATCAGGACGGTGAGGTGGACACCGCCACGCCACCTGGCCATTCTGCGCGGTCCCATTGATGAGCTCATCTCCTCACCCGACTATGTTGAAGCAGAGGGTGCCTGGTGCCACGTGACGCTGACTGACACTGAGCGGCCGCAGCACGCCATGGAACGGCTGCGCGCCCGTTTCCCCGGCACACTGGTGCTCGCCTTCGAACCTGCGTCGCGAACCCCCGGTGAGGAACGGACCTACAGTGAACGCATCGCACAGGCGGCTGACGACGCCGCGATCTGCTGCGGCTTCCTTGAGCACGTACGCCAGCGCAAGGCCAACGCGGAGGAGGCGGCCCTGTTCGCCGAAACAATTGATGCCCTGCGTGCTGCGGAGAGCGGCGTATGAGAATCCACCGGCTCGAGATACAGGCCTTCGGCCCGTTCGCTGAACGCCAGCACATCGATTTCGACACCCTCACCGAGCAGGGGCTGTTCCTGCTGAACGGGCCTACCGGCGCGGGTAAGTCGAGTGTGCTCGACGCGATCTGCTACGCCCTGTACGGTTCTGTCCCCGGGGCGCGCCAGAACGCCAAGCGGTTGCGCAGCGACCACGCCCCAGACGGCCTCGCGCCGGAGGTGGTCTGCGAATTCTCGGCGGGAGCCCGGCGTCTGGAAGTCACGCGGAACCCGTCCTGGAACCGGCCGTCCAGGCGGGGCATCGGAACAACCACGGAGCAGGCAAAAACGCTCCTGCGCGAGCGGGTTGCGGGGGAGTGGGTCGTCCGCTCCACCCGCAACGATGAGGCTGGAGCGGAACTGCAGAACCTCCTCGGGATGAACCGTGAGCAGTTCACACGGGTGGTTATGCTGCCGCAGGGCGAGTTCGCGGCGTTCCTCCGGTCGGACGCTACCGCTCGCGGTGAGCTCCTGCAGCGGTTGTTCGCGACCGACCGGTTTTCCACCGTGGAGCAGATGCTCGCGGACCACGCCGCCAAAGCCGCTGCACGGGTTCAAAAGGTCGAGGGGGAACTGGAGGATGTTTTCGCCCGGGCTGCTGAAGAAGTACAGCGTCACGGCTTATCTGCCGAACCCTTGTCGACTCCCTCAGTGCTTCCCGAAGAAGAATTGTCCGACACGATCCCGGGGGGAAGCGAACCTGCTGCCCCGGAACCGGATCTTGGTGCACTGCAGGATCGGTTGACGGCCGCCCTGGCTACAGGGCGTCGCCACGCCAAGGAGCTCACCGCACTGCGGGATGCCTCGGCAAAGCAGCGTTCCAGGCTTGAGGCCGAACGCCGTGACCGCATTGCCTTCCGCCGCCTCACGGCCGAGGCTGAGGCGAACCAGGTTGCGCTGGGGAAGGCGGCAGCGCTGCGGTCCAGCCTGGAGAACCACAGGCGGGCACAGATCCTCCACGGACCTCTCCACGCTCGGGATGAGACAGCGGAACAGTTGTGCATCGACCAGGAGCAACTCCTTTCCGCAACGCTCCAGCTGAAGACGGACCCTGCGGTGGGGCACGAGGTACCCGAACTCCTCGAGCCGGAGGCTATGGGGTCGCTGGCCTGCTCCTCGCGGGCACACGAGCAGATTCGGGAAAAGCTGGCCGAGGCGCGGGCGGTTCTTCCGCTGGAAGATGACCTCACCGAGCTCGCGCGGCGAATCCAGGATCTCAAGTGCAGGCTCGAAGACCAGAGGTTGGAAGCGGCCCAGTGCAGGCGGGCCCAGGAGAAATTCGGACAGGAGCTTACGGAGCTCACAGCGGGGCTGGCCCTTGCCGAGGCAACAGCAGGACGCGCGGCGCAGCTGGCAACTGACTGTGCGGAAGCTGGCGCCCGGTTGGAGTTGCTGGCGCAGGCGGAACTAGCGGAACGTTCCCTGCGGGAGCTCGAGGAGCAGCAAAAGGAACAGCAGGCGCTCTTCCTCACCGCGAAGGGGGACTGGTTGCGGAAGCTCCAGCTGCGTCTGGAACAAACAGCAGCGGAACTCGCGGCTCGGTTGAGCGCAGGCGAGCCATGTCCGGTCTGCGGGAGCGAAGAACATCCGATGCCGGCAACAGCAGGGTCGCAATCCCTGGTGAGCCGCGAGGAAGAGGAGCTCGCGCGTGCGCACCAGGAACACGCCGAGGTCCGGCTGCGGGAGACCTCAGCGGCTCGCGACTCAGCGGCTCTCAGAGCCGCTGGTCTGCGCGCCCGTAGCGGGGACACACCGGAACTTGAATTACGCGCCGCGCTCTCATCACTTGAACAGGAACATGCCAAAGCGGAACAGGCGGTACGCGCGGCCACGGAAATCAGCGCACGAAAATCCGAGCTGGAGCAAAAGCTCACCGGCCTGCAGGACCAACAGGCTGACCTCACTCGGAGCCAGGCTGAAGACTCATCACGGCTTGAAGCGCTTCTGGAACAACGGGCTGCATTGACCGCGAGGCTCTCCCAGGTGCGCGGTCCCTACAACTCCGCGTCTGAAAAGGCAGCGGCGCTTGAGACGGCGGAGCGACGGCTTGGCGCGGTGTGCGCCGCACTGAGCCGCTGCGAGCAGGCAGAGACGAGACTGGAGAAAGCCGAAGCCGCATTACATACCGAACTGACAGCAACGAATTTCGCGTCGCCGGATGCTGTCCGTGACGCCCTGCTGAGTGACGCGCAGGTGGAGCGTGCCGAGCAGGCCATCCGGGACGCCGAGAATTCAGCTCACCGGATCGAACGGGACCTGGAGCGACCGGAGAATCTTGCCGCGGCCGCCCTGGAGAAGGATGGCGGGGCGCTCCCTGGGGAGGACGAAATTGCCTCCGCCGCCAACGACGAAGCAGAATCGGCCAGGCGGCTTGACCGCGCTGTGCTTGAGGTGGGTTTGCTTGAACAGTCCGTAGTTCAGCTGGGTTCGTACGCGGACCGCGCTGCAGCCCTTGAGGAACGTCTGATCCCGCTGCGGCAGGCATACCAGCTCGCGAAATCGGTCGCGGATACAGCCCGTGGCAACGGCGAGAACCTCTACAAGATGAGCCTGGCGACCTACGTGCTTGCCGCCCGCCTGGAACAGGTCGCAGACGCCGCCACCGCGCGGCTGCAGAAGATGTCGGACGGGCGGTATTCTCTGGTGCACAGCGACTCGAAGTCGGGAAACCGGAAGTCCGGGCTCGGACTCAACGTCATCGACAGCTGGACCGGAATGCGCCGCGACACCGCAACGCTTTCCGGTGGGGAATCGTTTATGGCCTCGTTGGCGCTCGCGCTGGGGCTGGCGGACGTTGTACAGCAGGAGTCAGGCGGCCTCGACATCGAAACACTGTTCGTCGATGAAGGATTCGGAAGCCTTGACGAGCAGTCACTCGAACAGGTGATGGACGCCCTCGAAAACCTGCGCGACGGCGGACGCGTGGTCGGCCTGGTCAGCCACGTCGGCGAACTCAAGCAACGGATACCGGCGCAGCTGCACGTCTCCAAGGGCCGGAGAGGCTCAAGCGTCCGCTTAGTGAATCAGCTCCAGCGAGTGTAAAATCGAGCTGTTATCGGGTTGGGCGCATCGGGAGGAGGGACGATGCGCGTTTCGAAGTACCCGGAAGACACATGGCTACACCAACCTCTGAATCTGAGACTTTTCCGCCCGAACAGGCGTCCGCC
Source organism: Arthrobacter sp. M71 S08 (assembly GCF_059089725.1). Taxonomy (NCBI): domain Bacteria; kingdom Bacillati; phylum Actinomycetota; class Actinomycetes; order Micrococcales; family Micrococcaceae; genus Arthrobacter; species Arthrobacter sp. M71 S08. Next base: position 210,135 of record NZ_JBNHEY010000005.1, read on the forward strand.
GCACGATCGGGTACACCGCCCGTTCCCCGCAACACACTTCCGCCCGCTAGCGATCGTGGACGCTTCAGCCGTCTGCCGGACATTGCCGGCTCAAGCTTCATTCCGCTGGGTTTGGTCGCACGGTTGCCACTGGCGATGCTCACGATCGGAGCGCTCACCCTCGTCACCGCCGCCACTGACTCCTATGCATTCGGCGGTTTCGCAGCCGGGTCGGTGGGAATCGGCTCCGCCCTGGGCGCGCCGGTTCTCGGCTACCTGGCCGACCGTCACGGCCAGCGCCCGGCCCTGCTGGTCGCGGCTGCGCTCAACGCTCTGGCCATCGTCGCCCTGCTTGCCGTCAGCGGACTCCAGGGTGATGGCGCCGGCCTCCTGCCCACGCTGATTGCCTCGTTCCTGATGGGTGCAACCTGCCCGCAGATTGGCCCCCTGGCACGGGTTCGCTGGATGGCACTGACCCAGGGCAAGCGTCCAACCGACCTTGATACCGCGCTCTCCTACGAGAGCACGGCGGACGAGCTGACTTTCGTACTCGGTCCTGCCCTGGTCGGGCTACTGGCCAGCCTCATTGCGCCCTGGCTGCCGCTGGCGCTGGCAGCGGCGCTCACTGTTGCCTTCGTTTCCGCCTTCGCTGTCCACCCCACCGAACGGGCGGTGATTCCGTTGCGCCGCCGTCCCAAGGTTCAGGAGTCCCGCATGGTAGGCAAGCAAGGAACTTCGCGCGCGCGGTTGCTCGTGGCGCTGCCGGTTCTTGGCATGGTGAGTATGGGAACGTTCTTCGGCTCAACGCAGACGGCACTGATCGCCTTCGCCGGCGGCTTCGGCGTTGAGACGGCTGCCGGCCTGCTCTATGCCGTCATGGGCATCAGCTCCGCGCTCACCGCGCTGTCCGTGGCGTACTGGCCGCGGCGATTCAGGCACCCGCTGCGGTGGGTGGCCTCAGCCGGGACCATGAGCATCGCCGCGTTCCTGCCCCTCCTCGCGCCTGACATTCCGCTGATGCTCGCCGCACTGCTTGTCCTCGGCCTCCCCGTAGGACCAACAATGGTCAGCATCTTCAGCGTTGGTTCGCTGGTGGCGCCCAAGCATCTGGTCGGGACCGTGATGACCCTGCTGGCGAGTGGAATCGTCGCAGGCACCGCCATCGGCGCTTCGATTGCCGGAGCGCTGGCGGAGGGCAGTGTGCCGAATGCTTTCCTGGTGCCTGTCGTGGCCGCCGTCGTGCTGCTGTTCCTGGGTCTCGTCTCAGCCGGTGTCCTTCGTCGCAGTCCGGAAGCCGCAGAGGTCAGCTGAGCTGTTCCTCAATGGCGCGGGCACTGGCTGCAATCCGGGCGCCGAGTTCGGCCTCCGGGTGGGCCGAACGGATATAGACGACGGCAACCGCCGCGGGCAGGCGCCCCGGTACCCTGACTGGCGCGGCAACAGAAGACAGGCCGGCAATGACCTCGTCGTGACTGGTGGCAAATCCCTGCGTCCGCGCCGAAGCAGATTCGGCGCGGTAAAGCTGACCGGGCGCAAGCCGTTCCCACTCCTCCTCGCTGACAGCGGACTGAATCGCTATCCCAGGCGCTCCCGCGCTGAAGGCGTGCCGGGTCCCCGGACGCTGCGCGACGGCGGCACGGGAATGACGCGGCTCCACGGTAACGAGCGTCACGCAGTCATGGCGGTCCCAGACAGCAACAAAAGCGGTCATACCCAGTTCATTCGCCAGAACGGTCAGTTCCGGAAGCGCAGCGGTCTGAAGGTCGCGGGAGACTCCCCGGGCGAGCGCGGCAAGACCGGGACCCGACGAGATCTTGCCCGCATCATCCCTGACGACAAGCGAATGATCCTCCAGTGTCCGAACGATCCGATACGCGATGGAACGATGCACTCCCAGTTCCGCGGATAATTCTGCGATGGATAACGCCCTCGGGGCGTCCGCAAGTATCTCGAGGGAACGCAGACCGCGGGAGAGGGTCTGTGAATGCTGAATCGTTGTGTCGGGGGTCACGTTCGGATATTATTCTATATCGGAACGATATGTTCAACTATCGAACAACAAGGGAAATCCCAGCCACCCTCTCCCCACTAGACTTGCATGCGATCTCCGCAGGACTGGGCCGCACTCTTGATTACGGGTATGATCTAGACCACAATTACCGAACGTTCTGTCGGTAATTCAATCCGTCCACTTGGAGTAACAATGACGTCTTCAACGGCTGCCCCTCGGCAGCGTATGTCCCGGGAGGACCGCAAGGTAGTCGCCGGGACAATGGTTGGCACAACCATCGAATGGTACGACTTCTTCATTTTCGCGCAGGCGGCGGGTCTCATCTTCGCGCAGCTGTACTTTGCGCCCCTGAACGAGGACAGTCCCGGACTCGCACAGCTGGTCTCGTGGGCCACGATCGGTATCAGTTTCTTCTTCCGGCCACTCGGGGCAGTAGTCGCCGGTCACCTCGGCGACCGCATCGGGCGCAAGGCCACGCTCGTCTTCACCCTGATGATGATGGGCACAGCCACGGCGTTGATCGGCCTCCTCCCGACCTACGCCCAGATTGGCGTCGCGGCGCCCATCCTGCTGATGCTCCTGCGTGTCCTCCAGGGCTTCTCGGCCGGCGGCGAATGGGGTGGGGCTGCCCTGATGGCCGTTGAGCACGCACCTGTGAACAAGCGCGGTTTCTGGGGCGCATACCCCCAGATCGGTGTTCCGCTTGGAATGATCCTCGCGACCCTCGTGCTGTTCGTGCTCCGCTCGTCGATGTCCGAGGAAGCTTTCCTCACCTGGGGATGGCGTGTGCCGTTCCTGCTCTCCGTCGTGCTGATCGTGGTCGGGTTCTTCATTCGCATGGCAGTCGCCGAGAGCCCCGTTTTCAAGGAGATGACCCAGCGGAAGCTGGAGTCGTCGGTTCCGCTCAAGGAACTCTTCAAGCACAGCACCAAGCAGGTTGTGCTCACGGCAGCTATCTTCATTGCAAACAACGCAGCCGGTTACCTGCTCATCGCGTTCTTCTCAGCCTACGCCCAGCGTACGCTCGGCATGCCTGGAGGACCCGTGCTGTTCGCCACCCTGCTGGCCTCATTCGGGTGGCTCACCTTCACAATGTACGGAGGAATCCTCTCAGACCGCATAGGCCGGGTGCGGACGTTCCAGATTGGCTACGCTCTCATCTTTGTCTGGATGATTCCGCTCTTCCTCATGATCGATACCCGCAATATCGTCGCCTATGGTGTTGCACTGTTCATCCTCACGATCGGCCTCGGGTTGTCCTACGGACCGATGTCGGCGATGTACGCCGAAATGTTCCCGGCGAACGTGCGGTACTCCGGGATCGGAATCGGGTACGCCCTGGGCGCGATCCTGGGCGGAGCCTTCGCCCCGCTGATCGCGGAAGCGCTGCTGACGGGCACCGGATCCTCGATCTCGATCGGCGTGTACATCATGGTGTTGTGCGTCATTTCCTTCGTGGGCGTGACCCTTGTGAAGGAAACACGCGGGGTGCCGCTGCGTGTAACCGAAAGCCACACGGAAGCGAAGTAGCACCGGAGAAGGCCGCTTCACCGCCCGCAGGTAGGAATACCGGGTGCCGGTGGGGCGGCCTTCCTGCTGCCTGTGGCTACGTTGAGTACCCGGCCGCCCGTTCTCGCAAGCCGAGGATGAGCGCGTCAAGCCCCATGCCGAATGCTATGTCGGCCTGCCGCTGGTCCGCGGTCTTCTTCTGCGCAGATACTGCGGAGGTAAATCGCGGATAGTGTCCTGCGAGCTGCCCCGACTCGAAGATCGTCTCAGGGGCAGTCGCGTCGAAAGCGGACCCGAAAATGAAGGACTCCAACGCGATGATTGCCGGAACAATTAGGGGCTCCGGCCAGTCCGCCCTTTCAAACCCGCGGGTGACCGCCTCATAGACGGCCAGGGTCTGCGGGGCACCGCTCACCGGCAATACGGCGATCACCGGGATAAGCGGAGTGTGCCGGGTGAAGACATCGCGGTAGGACCATGCGAACCGGCGGATGGCCTCATTCCACGGCTCTGTCTCGAACCCCGATACGTCAACCTGGGTCATCACGTGGTCCTGCACCAGAATCAGTACGTCACCCTTGGACTCGACGTGGTTGTATAACGACGACGGTGCCACCTTCAGCGCGCGCGCCAGGGAGGACATGGTCAGCCCCTCATACCCGCGGGATTCGATGAGCGTGAGGGCGGCCCGGGTGATGGCTTCCTGGGAGAGAACCCTGCTCAGCGGCCTGCCGGCTGATCGACGGGACGAACCGGTTGCGCTGACCATTGCGTGTATTCCTGAATCCTTCCCAGCCCGGAGCGGGATGCTCCCTCACCTACACGGTAATGGAAGACATCCTGCAGTGGTCCCGCGGACACGGATGGTGCGTGGCGCCGCCCTCCTGGGCAGCGTGTCCGCTGCTACCGTAGTGCCATGCCGGAGATGCCTGAGGTGCAGGGGCTCGCCCAGTTCCTGGCCAGCAAACTGGTTCCCGACGGCGGCGCCCCCGCCCGTGTACGGGACATTCAGCTTGGTTCCTTCGCCGTGCTCAAGACGGCCGAGGTGCCGCTTTCAGCGGTGTCCTCCATGAAATTCATCGGCGTCGACAGGCGGGGTAAATTCCTCATCCTGAGTCTGGAAGGTGTCCACCTCGTGATGCATCTGGCGCGTGCCGGGTGGCTTCGGTGGTCCGATTCCATGCCTGACACCCTTCTGCGGCCCGGTAAAGGCCCTATCGCGCTCAGGCTGAGGTGCACCGAACCTTCCGGCCATGGGTTCGACCTCACAGAGGCCGGCACCAAGAAGTCAGCCGCGGTCTATCTTGTGCGTGATGTCGCCGAGGTCCCGGGCGTAAGCAGACTGGGTCCGGAAGCGCTGGATGTCGGGCAGGAACAGTTCGTGGCGATGCTGCACGGACATCGCAGCCAACTGAAAGGTGTGCTGCGTGATCAATCGTTCATTGCGGGGATCGGCAACGCCTATAGCGACGAAATCCTGCATGCCGCAAGACTCTCCCCGTTTGCGCTGGCGGCCAACCTCAGTGACGAGCAGTTGGTGACGCTGCACGAGGCCATGCACTCGGTTCTCGGAGCCGCTATCAGCGCTGCTGCAGGCAAACCAGCGAAGGAACTGAAGGATGCCAAGCGGCGCGAAATGAGAGTGCACGGTAGAACCGGCGAGCTCTGCCCCGTGTGCGGTGACACCGTTCGGGAGGTGTCATTTGCCGATTCGGCGCTCCAGTACTGCCCGAAGTGCCAAACGGGAGGCAAACCGCTTGCTGACCGGCGGACCTCCAAATTCCTGAAGTGACCGGGCACCTTAATACCTTCTGAGGTGCACTCGTCTGCCGGATTAGGATCGTCGCTGATGCCCTGCCCTTTTACTGCTCCACCGGGAACCCTAAGATCGAGAGTGTAAGAAATCCGGTTCCAACCACGGAGGTCATCATGACAAGTGAACCAAGCGACCGCGCGCAGGACGACCAGGGCGAGGATTCGTCGCACACGGAGCCGGAGGGAACCATTCCCAATACAGAGGACGGCGTTGGCGCCACCACCACTGAGGAGCCGAGCAGCTTCGAACCCGAGGAAGACACCGGGAAGGACTCCGAAGGGGGCGGCAGCTAGCGGCAGCCTCACGAACCCCGTAACTAAGAACGGACCCGCAGCGCCTTCGTGCTGCGGGTCCGTTCCTTGTTCGGGAAAGGAGCTAGCCGAGGGACGGCGCCCGTGACGGCGGTTCCGGGATGTGCACGTTTCCGGTGGTTATCCCGCCCGTAATGACGTCGGGCGTGTCCATCTGTGCCTCGCTCGTGGTCGGCAGGTTGAGCGTCATGGTGCCGTCATCGTCCTTGTCGGACCCCAAAGCACGCAGCGCCACAGCGACCTCATGAGCATCGGGGCGGGCCTGCGGGTCCCTGGCGGTCATGCGTGTCAGCAACCGGACCCAATCGCGGCCGAGAGATTCGGGCACCTCGGGGTCCCGCAGCAGGCGGGCGACGGCCGCTTCAACAACGGGGCCGGGAAACGCCTTTTCGCCGGTCAGGCATTCGAGGAGCACCAGGCCCAGCGAATAGATGTCGGTACGAGCCTCCACGGTGGTTCCCTCCGCCTGCTCCGGGCTGAGGTAGTTGGCCGTGCCAATAGTGGCGCCGTGGGCTGTGGAGTGGGTTGCTTCCACCATCCGTGCGATGCCGAAATCAGTCAGCTTGGGGTAGAGACGTGTTTCGTGTTCGCCCGAGTGGTACATGAGGATGTTGGCCGGCTTCACATCACGGTGGATGACGCCCTGCGCGTGAATGTACGCCAGAGCGTCTGCGAGATCGGCGCCCAGCTGCGCAACGTGTTCGGAAGGCAGCGGGCCTGACTTCAGCAGTTTGCGCAGGTCCAGACCGTCCACCAGTTCCATGACCAGGAAGCTGGTGGTCTTGCCGGTGCCGTCTTCCTGGAGACCGGCATCATGAAGCGTCACCAATCCGGGGTGGTTCAGCGTCGACAGCAGCATCGTTTCCGTGTGCTGCCGCCGGTAGTCGTCATCATCGGATGTAGTGGGGTTGAAGACCTTGATCGCTACGTCCCGGCCGAGGTTCCGGTCCAGTGCCCGAAACACCGATGCTGCGCCGCCGGTACCGATCAACTCAATGGGTTGGTACCGCTCGGCCAGGAGTTCATCCACGTGAGACCTCCGGGGAAGAAAGAAAAGTTATGGGGTGAAAAGCAGGTGATAAGCATGCTGATCACCTCGATTATTCTACCGTGTCGGAGGCAGTACGGAAGACAGCCCACTACGTCAGCGATCAAAAGTTTGGGAATTGTTACGCAGCGAGGAAGTCTATCGCCGCGCTCTTGAAGGCGCGCGAAGTGACCGCGTTGGTATGGGTGCGCCCGGGCAGCCATACAATTTCCGCCCGGCCGCTCAGTTCCGCCAGATCCGGAAGGGTGCGTGCGCGTTCGTCCTGGTCTCCGGCCACGAGAAGCAGGGGCATGTGAGGTACTGCATCTGCGGGAACGTAGGGCTCCCGCTTGATGGCCTCCACCATGGTCAGCAGCGCGAAAACGTCGTTTGTCGGGATGAGGCGTGCCATGCGTAGGAGCTCGTTGGTTGAGTGGTCCTCAATGGGGGTTCCGTCGGTCAGGAACTGCTGCGCAGCGGCAAGGTCGAACGAGGCCAGGGGGTCACCGGTTCCCGGTCCGCCCAGAACCATTCGGTGCACCAGTTCCGGTTGTGTTGCGCCGAATTCCCAGGCGAGCCGTGAGCCCAGCGAATAGCCAATGATGTCGACGCCGCTATCGGGGCGATCCTCGACCAGGGGGCGGACATGCGCATCCAGCAGGATCTGCAACAGATCGGCGCGGATGCGGCTGGGGGAGTAGGCGTCCATTTCTTCCGGCGCGGCGCTTGAACCATGGCCGGGCAGGTCCATCGTGATGACTTCGCGGCCGGCGTCCGTCAGTGCACGCACCCAGCCGGAATCTTCCCAGTTGAGCTTGGCGGAGGATGCAAATCCGTGAAGGAGCAGTACCGGCCTCAGCGCAGATGCTGAAGCCGGCTCATGAACGACTACATTCAGCCCCGGATTCGTCCCCTCAACAAGGTGATCGCTGTGTCGTCCCATGCGTTCCTCCCGGGTCTCCGTGCTGCGGCTCTTCCCTGAACTCTATCGCCCCGAGGGCGGGTGGCCGGGAAAAGAAAAGCGGCAGAGAACTGTGCTCCATTGAACAGATCTCCGCCGCCCGGCCAGCAGTGGCCAACCCGTGTGACTTTAGTCACCGCTCCTGTGAGAAAGCAAATCGAAGGGACGTATTCCCATGCAGTTCCCAGACGCGTGAGGTAAAGGACCGCCTCGCAGGGGCCGATTCGTTCCTGGCAGGGGAGCGGTCTACAATGAGTTATGGTCACTTTGACCATAACTAGTCTGATAACCCGTCGCAGCGTACCTGGAAGGGGGTGCCGGATGAGCACAACGTCAGCCAATGTCTCCGAGCGGAGTCAGCAGCCGCCGTCGTTGGCTATCTCTACGGTCATTTTCGGCCTGCGCCCCAGCGAGGCCTCCGGACGCCCGACCCTGTGGCTGCCGCTGGTGCGGCGCATCCGCCAGCCATACCTTGGCCAGTGGGCGCTTCCGGGAGGGCCCCTGGCGCATTCCGAATCCCTGCAGGACGCGGCGTCACGCAATCTGCTTGAAACCACCGGCCTGGCGCCTCGATACCTCGAACAGCTGTACGCCTTCGGGGGCATGCATCGCTCTGTCGGCCAGCGTCTGGTGTCCATTGTCTATTGGGCGCTGGTGCAACCGGACGAGGCTGCGTTGACGCGCGAATCCGAGAACGTTCGATGGTTTCGGGCGGACCGGCTGGAAGGGCTTGCGTTCGACCACAACGAGATTGTCGACTACGCGCTCTGGCGACTGCGCAACAAGATGGAGTACGGTTCCATCGCCTACCACCTCCTCGGGGATCGCTTCACGCTGGCCCAGGTCCGCGAGGTCTACGAGGCGGTGCTGGACAAGGAACTGGATCCGGCTAATTTCCGTCGCCAGCTCCGTGCAACGCCGCACATTGAGCCCACCGACGACTACCTCACCGGCACGCGCCACCGACCGCCGCGGCTCTACCGTTACGCCGGTCCGGTGCCAGACGGCAATGCGTCAGCCGCAGCAGGCTGAAGCGCCGTGACCATGAACCTCCACCCAACCCCACCCAGTACCCACCGGCTTACACGAGCCCGTTTCCACCAGGGAGAGTCCCATGACGAGCATTAATACCGCCATTCAGCTCATGACGCGCGAGGACGCGGGGCGGTCAGGAGCACGGGGCGGAACGTGCAGTCCCGACCTCGCCAAGAACCCATGGGACTTCGACATCCCCACCAGCCCTGCACAGGGTCCTGATTACGGTCCCGGTGCATCCATGCAGGACATCGCTCCGGCTTCGACCCCCCGTCAGGGCGCGCTGCCCGAGGAGTACCGGCTTGCCGGTGAGGCGGAACTCGAAGCGCGCATCCTTGCGGCGAAGGAAACGCTAGGAGACCGCCTCGTGGTCCTCGGCCACTTCTACCAGCGTGACGAGGTTGTGAAGCATGCCGACTTCGTGGGTGATTCATTCCAGCTTGCCAACGCGGCGCTGACCCGACCGGACGCTGAGGCCATCGTGTTCTGTGGGGTGCACTTCATGGCCGAGACCGCGGACATCCTCTCCCTGTCCGATCAGAACGTGATCCTGCCCAACCTTGCCGCCGGCTGCTCGATGGCAGACATGGCTGACGCCGACTCGGTAGCCGACTGCTGGGAGCAGCTTGAGGAACTTTTCGGATCAGAGCCCGACGACGCCGGCCGCCAACCGGTCATCCCGGTCACCTACATGAATTCCTCCGCAGCGCTCAAGGCATTCTGCGGCCGGAACGGCGGCATCGTCTGTACCTCTTCCAACGCCGCCACAGTGCTCGAATGGGCTTTCGAACGCGGCCAGAGGGTTCTCTTCTTCCCCGACCAGCACCTTGGACGCAACACGGCGAAGGCAATGGGTGTACCACTCGACCAGATGCCCATGTGGAACCCCCGCAAGGTGCTAGGCGGCAACTCCGAGCAGGAGCTGCTGGATTCACGGGTGATCCTTTGGCACGGCTTCTGCTCCGTCCACAAGAGGTTCACCGTCAACCAGATCGAGAAAGCGCGCGCCGAGTACCCGGGCGTCCGGGTCATCGTGCACCCGGAATGTCCCATGCCGGTGGTCGATGCTGCGGATGAAGCCGGTTCAACGGACTACATCCGGAAAGCTATCGCCGCGGCAGCTCCGGGCACCACTTTCGCGGTGGGTACGGAGATCAACATGGTGAACAGGCTTGCCGCGGAGTACCCCGAGCACACCATCTTCTGCCTCGACCCGGTCATCTGCCCGTGCTCGACGATGTACCGCATCCATCCCGGGTATCTGGCCTGGGTGCTTGAGGGTCTTGTAGCGGGAGAAGTCCGCAACCAGATCGTGGTGGACCCGGAGGTGGCGACTCATGCACGAGTGGCACTGGAACGGATGCTGGCGGCCAAGCCGTGAATCATGTCCTCGTGATCGGCACCGGTATTGCCGGTTTGTACACGGCGTTGGAACTACGCCGGCGTTCGGATGTGCACGTCACGATTCTTGCCAAGGGCGAGGTTGCCGAAAGCAATACCTGGTACGCCCAGGGCGGCATAGCGGCGGTCCTTCCCGATTCAACGCTGCTCGACAGGTCCGGGGTTGGGGCAGCGCCGGGCGAGGACAGCGTCGGGTCCCATATGGCAGACACCCTCGCCGCAGGTGCGTGGCACTGTGACGAAGAAGCAGTGCGCGTGCTGTCCTCCGGGGCGGCGGCAAGTATCGGCAGGCTGATCCACCTCGGTGTACTCTTCGACCGCACCGTCGACGGACACCTGGCTCTCGGGCGGGAAGCGGCGCACGCAGCAGCGCGCATCCTCCACATCGGCGGTGACGCGACCGGAGCAGGAATGGCTGCTCCGCTTATCCGTGCTGTCCAGGCGGATCCGGGTATCAGCCTGGAGGAACACGCGTTCGTCACCGACCTCGTCGTGAGCGGCGGGAAGGTGACGGGCGCCGTCGTTCTCCGCGATGGTGGGCTTCGGGCGGTGTCCGCCGACGCCGTCGTGCTCGCGACAGGCGGCGCGGGAGGTATTTTCGAGCACAGCACAAATCCGTCGCTCGCCACGGGCGACGGCGTTGCTGCCGCCTGGCGGGCAGGTGCGGCTGTCGCTGACCTTGAGTTCTTCCAGTTTCACCCGACATCGCTCAACGTTCCCGGACACCCGCTCATTTCCGAGGCGGTGCGTGGCGAGGGAGCGGTGCTCAGGGACGGGACCGGGCACCGGTTCATGGCCGATTACCATCCCGCCGCTGAACTCGCCCCACGTGATGTGGTTTCCCGGAGCATTGCGCTGCATCTCGCGCGGACCGGCGGTACGGAGGTGTTCCTCGATGCAACCTCGCTCGGCGGTGACTTCCTGGCCCGGCGGTTTCCCAGTCTGACCGCGGTGACCAGGCAAGCCGGGCTCGACTGGGGGCGCGACGTGCTGCCGGTCGTCCCGGCGGCGCACTACTGGATGGGCGGTGTGGTCACGGACACCGAGGGCCGGACGTCCCTGCCGGGGCTGTATGCGGCAGGAGAGGTTGCCCGGACCGGGGTGCACGGCGCCAACCGGCTCGCGTCCAACTCTCTGCTGGAGGGACTGGTCTTCGGTGCACGGGCCGCGGAAGCGATTGCCGCCGGACCCGCGGCCTGGCCAATCGTCGAAGCTGAGACGCTCACACTGGCACCGGGTCCGCTCAAGGTTGCCCGCGGTGATGTGCGGCGTGTCATGTCCGAATACGTTTCAATCCTCCGCGAGGATGCCGGCCTCCGCGTTGCCTCCAAGCAACTCGCCGAATGGCATTCCACCGGCTCCTCGCTCGGGGAGAGAGAAACCGCGAACCTGTTGCTCTGCTCCCGGCTCATCGCCTCGGCAGCACTCGCGCGCAGGGAATCACGTGGAGCTCACTACCGTGCCGACTACCCCGCCATGTCCGACGCGTCGGGCAGCCCCATCATCCTGAGGAGCACCTCGTGACTTTTGCACTCGCCAGACCGTCCGTTGCTGACATCGACCGCATCGTTGCGGCTGCGCTCGCCGAAGACGCACCCTGGGGAGACGTGACTTCCCAGACGCTCATACCCGAGGAAGCACACGCGGAAGCGGCCGTCATTGCACGCGAACCGGGCGTCTTCTGCGGTGAACAGGTCATCGAGGCAGCCATGCGCCTGACCGACCCGCGGATCCGGGTCACGTTCGAGGTCCGTGACGGCGACGCGTTCGACGCCGGTGCGGCGCTGGCTGTCGTGTCCGGCCCCGCACGGCCCGTCCTCACTGCCGAGCGTGTGGCACTGAACCTGGCACAGCGCCTGAGCGGTATCGCGACGCTAACTGGCCGATTTGTTGCCGAGGTCGCCGGAACCGGAGCCCGCGTGGTGGACACTCGAAAGACAACCCCGGGGCTGCGGGTTCTTGAACGGTATGCGGTGCGCTGCGGCGGAGGGACCAATCATCGTTTCAGCCTGTCGGACGCCGTCATGGCCAAGGACAATCACCTTGCGGTACTGACGCAGGGCGGTGCAATCGATGTAACAGACGCGCTGCGGGCTGCGCGCCGGCGCTTGCCGCATACCGTCCATTTCGAGGTCGAGGTGGACCGCCTTGACCAGGTGGAACCGGTACTGGCAGCCGGTGTGGATACGATCATGCTCGACAACTTCAGTCTCGAAGACCTTGCAGCCGGAGTGAAACTGGTTGCCGGGCGCGCACTCGTGGAAGCAAGCGGAAACGTGAGGCTGGAAACCGTCGGTGCCATCGCGCGCACAGGCGTAGACATTATTTCGTCGGGAGCCCTGACCCACAGTGTCCGGGCGCTCGATCTCGGCCTCGACATCCGTATCGACACGGCCGCGTTCGATGCAGGGGGCCCCAGCCAGAGCATTGCGGACGGCGTGCGGTGATCTACCTCGACGCCGCTGCCACTACCGAAGTACGTCGGGAGGTGCTCGAAGCCATGTGGCCGCTGCTCACCACCGAGTACGGGAACCCGTCCAGCCACCACACCGTGGGTGAGTCTGCCGCACGGGCCCTGGATTATGCGCGCCGGCTGGTAGCAGCGGAGCTGAACTGCAAACCGAACGACGTCGTCTTCACCTCGGGGGGCACGGAGGCGGACAATCTCGCAATCAAGGGGATCGCACTGGCGCGGCCCAGGGGGAAACATATCGTCGCGTCGGCGATTGAACATCCGGCCGTGCTCGAAACCCTGGATTACCTCGAGCGGCTGCACGACTTCCGGATCACCCTCCTTCCCGTGACCGCGGAGGGCCTTGTGGAGGAAGAGACTCTCCGCGCCGCGCTGACCGAAGAGACCACACTGTGCACGCTCATGTACGCAAACAACGAGGTCGGCACCGTGCAGTCCATCCCTGCGTTGGCGGCAGTGTGCCATGAGCAGGGAGTGCCCTTCCATACCGATGCCGTTCAGGCTGCCGGTTGGCTGACTCTGGATACCGTCGAGCTCGGTGTGGACGCGATGAGCATCTCCGGTCACAAGCTCGGCGCGCCGAAAGGCTGCGGCGTTCTCTTCGTCCGCTCGCGGCTTCCGTTGGAGCCGCTTGTACACGGGGGTGGGCAGGAGCGCGGGAAGCGGTCCGGCACCGAGAACGTTGCGGGCGCGGTGGCGCTCGCGACGGCGTTACGGCTGGCGCAGCAGGAGCGGGTTGCTCATTCGGCTGCCTCGGTGATGTGCCGAAACCATGTGATTGACGCTGTGCTCGGCGGAGTGGACGGCGCCATTCTGACCGGACACAGTACGCAGCGGTTGCCCAATATCGCTTCGTTCTGTTTCCCGGGCGCCAGCGGTGAGGCGATCCTGCTCGAACTTGAGCGTGCGGGTGTGGTGTCCTCGAGTGGATCGGCATGCGCTGCGGGTGACAGTGAGCCCTCCGCGGTGCTGTTGGCACTGGGCCTCGAAGCCGAGGTCGCCCAGACCGCACTGCGCCTGTCCTGGACAGCTGCAACGAGCGACGCAGAGATCGCGCTCGCCGCACGAGCCGTTGTCTCGTCAGTCAAGACTGTCCAGGGGTTGGGTAGCCGCGCTTAGGGTCGTGAGCAGTGCGGCGGTATGGGCCGCATCCTCAAGGTGCGCGAAGTGCCCGGAGCCGGCCAGCTCCATGCTCCGGGCATGCGAAATGAGGTTTGCAAGCGCGCGCAGTTCGGACGGTGGGGTGAAGATGTCCCTGCTTCCCCGTGCAAGAACTGTCGGCGTCGCGATGGATTGCCAGGTGCCGACGTCGTACTTTCTCAACGCGCTCGCTGCAGCAATGAATGACGCCGGCCGTGGACAAAGCACTTCATGGTAGTGATTCTGCGCCACGCCTGCCTCGGATGCCTCCAGGCGGCTTGCTTCACTGCATAGAGTGGAAGCAGGGCTACCCGGAAGGATCGATTATGACGCGACCAGTGAGGTTTGGTTTCCTCGGTGCTGTCATGCTTCTGACCGTTACGGCGACGATCACGGGGTGCGAGGACTTCGAGATTGGTGATCGTCCACCGGCCAGTCCTTCCGGAAGTGCCCCACCGGCGAGCTCCGCTCCGGCAACAGCCAGCCCGACCCCTGTTGCGCTTCCGATGCTTCCGGAACGAGCGGCGCCGGGCGACGGGTGGACCGCCTTCACAGACGAGCAACGGCTTGTCAGTTTCGAGGTGCCGGAGGACTGGACGGTAGAGGCGATCGAAGACCCGGGGAAAGGTTTCGATGAGGGCGGTATTCACTTTGACGTGTCGAATGCCGACGGTGCAACCGTGGCTCAACTGCATACCCGGATCACCCCTCCATCGGGGGACTGTGCAGCGGACGCCGCGAGGCCCTACATTGTGCTCAGCAGCGAGCCGGTCGACATCCCATCGACAGCGGAAGCAGAGAGGTCCATTGAGCCACGCTTCGTGGTACGGCTGATCCAGGGGTACCGCTTCTTCAGTTCATACGGGATTACTGACATGGTCGGGGGAGCGGAAGGCGCGGCGTGCGTCCTGTACAACACCGTCCAGGGACCGGAGCACATCGGGCTGTATTCCTTCGGCGACGGCATCCAGCTTCGCGCCCTGGAGCCGGCGCAGGTAGGCTCCCGAACCGCCTCCTTTGCGACGATTGCGGAGGCTCAGAAGCGGTTCGGTCAGAAGGACTTCGACCAGATACGCAGGATGATCATGTCGCTTCAGGTAGCGAGCTGACGTTCCTCACGTAGATTGCCAGTCAGGCCGACTGCTATATGGGCGTCTGCCACATTCTGGCAGACGGGGAGTCCCTACTTGGAAACGGCTCTGCTGACCTCGGCGGGCGACTCGTACTCCTTGTCGGGGAAACAGAATGCTTACCATTCGGCTCTGTTCAAGGGGCGGAGCGGAAGTCAGAGCTGTGGCCGGCGGGAAGTCCTTCGTACGTCACACCGGTAAGTTCCTCACTGACTGCCCAAAGTCTCGCAGCGACAGCCTCGTCGAGTACTGAGGGAGAGGGAGCAACAAGAACCGGGGCGCCGCGGGTTTCGCCGGGTCCGTTCGGGCCGTAATAGTCGCCGCCGTGCACCTGCGTCCCGGTGGCAGCCAGCAGGATCGGCTTTGCGCCCTCCACATCCGACTGGCCCATGAGGCGGAAGAAACCGCCCATCAGGTCGAGAACTGCCGCACCACGCATTCCGGTGGTGAGGTTGGTCGTGGACAACCCGGGATGTGCGGCAACGGCGACCAGCGGCCAGCCTGCAGCGCGCACCCGGCGGTCGAGCTCCATCGTGAACAGCAGATTGGCGAATTTGCTCTGGTTGTAGGCCTTCCACGGCCGATACCGGGAACGGGCGTTGAGGTCCTCGAAGTCGATTCGCCCGCGATTGTGGGCCAGCGAGGAGACCGTGACCACTCTCGCCGAGGCCGACTGGCGCAGTGCGTTCAGCAGCAGTCCCGTCAGCGCGAAATGACCAAGGTGATTGATCCCGAACTGCTGCTCAAAGCCGTCAGCCGTGCGCCTCAGCGGTGTTGCCATCACCCCCGCGTTGTTGACCAGGAGATCCAGCGGGCCGGACCAGGCACGGCTGAAGGACCGGATTGACGCGAGATTTGCGAGGTCGAGCTGCCGGAGGGTCAGCGACGTGCTCCCGGACGCGTCGCGCGCCCGCTGCAGGGCGGCCGCACCCCGTTCCTCGTTGCGGCACGCCAGAACCACTGACGCGCCGCGCCGGGCCAGGCCGATAACGGTTTGCAGTCCGAGGCCGCTGTTGGCACCGGTCACGACGGCGGTCAGCCCGTCCAGGCGGGACTCTCCGGACGTGTCCTTGATTGAGCGATTCACAAAGTGCGCCTTTCTCGTCGTACCGTGTTACAGCCAGTGTTCCAGACCGGCACAGTCAACGCTCACCGACATCCGCCAGGAGCTTGAGGAATGAATCGAACCGTCACGGCTCACCTGACCGCCAACACCCGCGCCAACACGTCGATGGCCTTCTCTGTGGCGATTGCGCGCAATGCCGGGTACTCATCCGTTGACGAAGTCCTTGAGGTTACGGCCGACGGAGAACCGGTGGCGCTCACTCCCGTCGAGGACCTCCATGGGGGGATCCTTCATACACTCACGCTCGATCGGCCGGCAACGCTTGAACTGAACTATCGTGCGGAGGTCTCGGGCACGGCGGCCGCCGCCGAAAAGGACGACGCCGACCTCATCCGCTATGTGCGTCCCAGCCGCTACTGCGAATCGGACCGTCTGCTGCCGTCGTCGTACGCCCTGTTCGGAAGCATGCAGGGCAGTGAACTGTTGTCGGCCGTGCGGGAATGGGTGAGCGGCAACCTCAGCTATGTCTCCGGCTCATCCCGACATACCGACGGCGCAACGGATACGCTGCTGTCCCGCCGCGGAGTCTGCCGCGACTATGCGCATCTGGTGATTTCGCTGTTGCGTGCCAAGGACGTCCCCGCCCGACTGGTCTCCGTGTACGCGCCGGGTTTGACGCCGATGGACTTCCACGCGGTGGTGGAAGCGTGGGTGGACGGCGCGTGGCATGTCGTCGATGCAACAGGGCTGGCACCACGGACCAACCTTCTGCGCATTGCAACAGGACGCGACGCCTCCGATACGGCGTTCCTGTCCACCGTCGGTGGCAGTCTCACCCTGGACACACTCAAGGTCACGGCCACGGCAGGTACCCTGCACGACGACGACGGCACCTCGCTGGTGCAGCTCAGCTAGGCAACATCCGCCGGCCCAGCGCAAGCCGGCCGTCAGACCGGCCGGGGGGCGCGGCGTCGTTCTCCAGACCTGCCCTGAGCTTTGTGGTCAGGCGCAGCAGCTGCTCGAGTTCCTCCTCGTCAAGGATCGGCCCGAGCAGGGCATGGATGCTGCGCACATGCGCCGCACCGATCTCGCGTTGGAGCCGGCGTCCTTCGTCGGTGAGGGCCAGCAGGACACCGCGCTGATCGTCGGGCGCCTGCTTGCGCTGGATCAATCCCTTGTCTTCAAGGCGCTCCGCCATCCGGCTGAGGCTCGGCTGGCTGATGAGAAGGTGGCTGTTCAGCTCGTTGAGCCTGGTCCAGCCGGTGGGGCAGCGGCTGAGATTGAAAAGGACGTCGTACTCACCGATTGCGAGCGGTGAGAAGGACCCTTCCCGCCGGAGCCTACGCATCACCGCCACCTGCGCCCGGAAGAGGGACTCCCAGGCCTCGGCGGTTAGGCGCATCGGTGCCCCGGCGGACTCAGACATCGGCGGTCACCGCAGCCTTGCGGTTCTCGAATGTCGGGGGAGCGGGCAACGATGCAGGTGTGCGCTCGGCGAACTCCTTGCGCAGGGTAGGCAGCACCTCGGCACCGAACAGGTCGAGCTGCTCCAGCACCGTCTTCAGCGGGAGCCCGGCATGGTCCACGAGGAATAGCTGGCGATGGTAGTCGCCGAAGAATTCGCGGAAGGAAAGCGTCTTGTCGATCATTTCCTGCGGGCTGCCCACGGTCAGTGGCGTCTGGGAGCTGAAGTCTTCCAGCGATGGGCCGTGACCGTACACCGGCGCGTTGTCGAAGTACGGACGGAATTCGTTGATGGCATCCTGGGAGTTGGGGCGGATGAAGAACTGCCCGCCCAGCCCGACGATCGCCTGTTCCGCAGTGCCGTGCCCGTAGTGCGCATACCGTTCCCGGTAGAGCGAGATGAGCTGCTGGTAGTGCTCCTTCGGCCAGAAAATGTTGTTCGCGAAGTAGCCGTCACCGTAGTACGCCGCGATCTCGGCGACCTGGGGCGTCCGGATGGAGCCGTGCCAGACGAAGGGGGCGACGCCGTCGAGCGGACGGGGGGTGGAGGTGAAGTTGTGCAGCGGCGTGCGGTGCTTGCCTTCCCAGGTGACCACGTCCTCGTCCCAGAGCCGGCGCAGCAGATGGTAGTTCTCGACCGTGAGTTCAACGCTGTCCTGCGGGTTCTTGCCGAACCAGGGGTAAACGGGCGCGGTGTTCCCGCGTCCGAGGATCAGGTCCACCCGGCCGTCGGCGAGGTGCTGGAGCATCGCGTAGTCTTCGGCGATCTTGACCGGATCATTGGTGGTGATCAACGTCGTGGAGGTCGAGAGGATGATGCGTGAGGTCTGCGCCGCCACATATCCGAGCATGGTGGTGGGGGAGCTCGGGACGAACGGGCGGTTGTGGTGCTCGCCGGTGGCGAAGACGTCCAGTCCAACGTCTTCGGCGTGCTTCGCGATGGTCACCATGGCCTTGATGCGTTCGTGCTCGGTGGGAGCTGTGCCGGTGGTGGGGTCAACCGTTACGTCACCGACGCTGAAGATACCGATCTGCATGGGATTCCTCCTCCTAGAAGTACATGCATTTGCATCTACTGTACTCCGTAACCAGCGTCTTCCTGGATTTGTTCCCACTCCTCCGCCACCTCATCACGCTTCTCCCGGCGGCCTTCGACCAGCCGGTACAGCACCGGAACCAGCACCAGCGTCAGCAGCGTTGAGGAAACCAGGCCTCCAACGACGACGACGGCGAGCGGCTGGGAGATGAAGCCGCCTTCGCCGGTCAGACCGAGCGCCATCGGCGTCAGGGCGAAGACGGTCGCCAGCGCCGTCATGAGGATCGGACGAAGCCGCTGCCTGGCTCCACGCGTGATCGCGTCCGCGACGTTGAGCCCAACAGAACCGTCATGCGGCCGGCGGTACTGGTTGATCAGGTCGATCAGGACGATTGCATTGGTGACCACGATCCCCACCAGCATCAGCATGCCGATCAGCGAAGGCAGACCCAATGGGATCCCGGTAATCACCAGCAGGGCAATGGCGCCCGTCGCGGCGAACGGGACCGATACGAGAAGGATCAGCGGCTGGATGAGGCTCTTGAACGTGGCAACCATGATGACGTACACGATGGCTACCGCAGCCCACAGTGCGAGGAACAGCTGGCCGAAGGACTCCGCCTGCTGCTCCGATGCCCCGCCCAGGGTGGCCGTTGCCCCGACCGGCAGCGTCACGTCCTCCAGGCGTTCGGTGACCGCCGCGGTCAGGGCGCCCAGGTTGTCTTCCGACGGCGTGATCGAGATCCGCGCTGTCCGTTCACCGTTGGAGCTGGTGATCGTCAGCGGAACCTGTACCTCCTCGACTGTTGCGACATCCGTCAGGGGGACCGGCCCGGCGGGGGTCGGCACCGAGAGATCGCGGAGCTGGTCGAGGCTGGTGATCTCGGTCCCTTCCCCGATCAGGATGGGATAATCGGTGGCTTCAAGCCGGACCACACCGCCGGGGACGGCGCTGACGTTGCCTCCGAGCAGGGCGCCAATCTGGCCCTCGCTCAGCCCGGCCCGAACCGCGGCCGCCCGGTCCACGCTGACCTGGATCTGCGGCTGAGCCGCAGCGAGGTTGGACGTCACGTCCCTCGACCCCGGTACACCCTGCATGGCGGCGACGACGGCGTCGCTTGCCTCGGCCAGAATGTCAGGCTCCGGCGCGGTGATGTTGATGTCCACCGTGTTGGACGTGCCAAAACCACCCTGCTGGGTCGACAGGGCGATCTCGCCGGCTCCCTCGAGTGCACTGAGCGCGGCACGAACATCGTTCTGCAGTTGCTGCTGGTCGGCTTCTTCCTCCGTCGTCACCGTGAACGCTGCGGTGGAAGCACCCGCGGAGAACCGGGCACCAACAGCTCCGGGCGCGTTCCCGACGGTCACCTGCACATCCCGGATTTCTTCGAAACGGGAGAGGACTTCCTCCACGCGCCCGGCTTCGGCAACGGTGTTCTCCAGACTCGAGCCCGGCTGCTGGCGCTGAGTGATGCTGAAGCTGTTCTGGCCGGTGTTGCCCAGAAGGTTCGTCTGCATGAAGGGCACCAACGCAACCGTCCCGGCAAGCACCAGCACTCCGGCCGCTACAGTCCAGACCGGGTGGTGCTGGGTGGTGCGGAGAATGGGAAGGTAGCCACGCTGAAGCCAGGAGCGCTTCTCCTTCTCTTCTGCCAGGTACCGCTGCTCGGCCGCCGCAGTCGCGGGATCCTTCGGGCCGGAGGAAAGCCGGGTCCTGGGCAGGAACCAGTAAGCGAGCACCGGAACGATCGTCAGCGAGACGGCCAGCGACGCGAGCAGGGCCATGGTGACGGTCAGCGCGAACGGCCGAAACAGCTCACCAGCGAGATCTCCGACGAAGGCAATCGGGGCGAACACCGCCACCGTTGTGAGGGTGGAGGCGGTGATGGCCCCGGCCACCTCACGGATGGCTGTGAGGATCGCCGAGCGTTTGTCTTCCCCGTAGCTGAGATGGCGTTTGATGTTCTCGATGACCACGATCGAATCGTCGACAACGCGACCGATCGCAATTGTGAGCGCGCCCAGCGTCAGGATGTTGAGCGAGTAACCGGTGGCTGCCAACCCGATGAACGTGATCAGCAATGACAGCGGGATGGACACCGCGGTGACCAGGGTGGAGCGGGCCGAGAGCAGGAACACCAGAATGACGAGGACGGCGAATCCCAGTCCCAGCAGGCCCTCGGTGGTGAGATCGGAAATGGAACGCTCGATGAAGGGCGCCTGGTCGAAGATCACCGTGATGTTCGCACCGTCACCCAGTTCGGCCTCTAGCTCCGGGATCAAGGCGGCGACTGCGTTCGAGAGCGTGACGGTATCTGCCGATGGAACCTTCGTCACGGTCAGTGCCAGCGTCTCGACGCCGTTGGTCCGCGTGATGGAGGTCGCGTCGTCGTCCGCTACTGTCACGTCCGCAACGTCGCCGATGGTCACAGGGGCGGTGGCGTCGGAACCAGCCGGCGGGTCCTGGGGGAGGATGGGCAGGTTCCGGATGTCTTCCAGTGACTGGATAGGGCTGCCGGCCTGGATGGTCAGCGAGCGTTCGCCCTCGTCCATTGTGCCGATGGGGAACAGTTCACCGTTGTTTTCGAGGGCGTCAACGATGTCACCGATGGTGAGTCCCTGGGCTGCAAGGTCCCCAGTGGCGGGAAGGATGGAGATATGCTGTTCCGCGCCGCCGGTGATCTCCGCGCTGCGTACCCCCTCTATCTTCTGGAGCTGCGGCACGGTGAGGCGCGACAGTTCTTCACCCAGTTCACTGAGCGGCTGATCAGAGGACACCGCCATGAAGACGATGGGGAGGTCGTTGATGCTGCCCGCCAGCGATTGGGGTTCCACATCCTCCGGAAGCACTGGCCGCACAGTCGAGATAGCGCGGTCAACCTGGCCGCGGGCGCGGTCAAGGTCGGTGCCGTAGGCGAACATCAGGCTGACCGTGGAGACGCCGTTGCGTGAGGTCGCCGACGACGACTCCAGCCCTTCCACACCGCTCAGCGCTCGTTCCAGCGGCTCGCTGACCTGCTTGTCCAGATACTCCGGACTGGCCCCGGGCAGGGAGGACACCACCGTGATCTGGGGAAATTCCAGCGAGGGAATGAGCTCCTGCTTCAGGGAGCCCATGGTAATTACCCCGAACACCGCAGCGAACACGGTGATCAGGGCAATCAGTGCGCGATTCCCCAGGGACAGTTGCGCCAAACGGAACATCGGTTCTGCCTTCTGCGGGCAACCAGTCCTGGTGGCGCCGCGATCTACTTGAGCCCCAGCACCCTGTCCGTCATTGACTGGACGTCATCGGCAAGCGACTCATTCTCGTTGAGCTTCGTCCCGTAGCCGGGGATCATTTCCTTCAGTTTGGGCTCCCAGGCAGCAAGCTGTCCGGGGAAGCACCGGCGCATCAGCTCGATCATGATCGGTGCCGCGGTCGACGCTCCGGGGGATGCCCCGAGCAGGGCGCCGACAGTGCCGTCAGCCGAAGTGATGATCTCGGTGCCGAACTGCAGGACGCCGCCCTTCCCGGGGGCCTTCTTGATGACCTGTACACGCTGGCCCGCGGTGATCAGTTCCCACCGGTCGCCATCGGCTGACGGTACGAACTCCCTGAGGTACTCGTTCTTCGCCTCGCGCTTCTTGAGCACCTCGCTGATGAGGTACTTCGTGAGCGGAATGTTGTCCTTGCCTACTGCGAGCATTGGCACGAGGTTGGACGGCCGAATTGAGGTCGGCAGGTCCAGCAGCGATCCGCGCTTCAGGAACTTGGTGGAGAATCCGGCGTACGGACCGAACAACAGAGACCGTTCCCCGTTGACGTAGCGGGTGTCGAGGTGCGGTACGGACATGGGCGGTGCACCGACCGACGCCTGCCCGTACACCTTGGCATTGTGCTGCTGGACGGTATCGGGGTTGGTGCAGCGCAGGAATTGACCGGAGACCGGGAACCCGGCGAATCCTCGCCCTTCAGGGATTCCGCTCTTCTGGAGCAGGTGCAGCGCACCGCCACCGGCGCCGATGAACACGAAGCGGGTGTTGACCGTGTGCTGCTGTCCGGTTGCGCGGTTGCGGACCGTGACATCCCAGCGGTTCTGGGAAGTCTTGGACAGGTTGGTGACGTCTTGTCCGTACCGGAGATCGACGTCGTTCTCGCCGAGGTAGGTTGTGAGGCCGCGCGTGAGTGCGCCGAAATCGACGTCTGTTCCACCGGCCACCCGCGACGCCGCCACGAGCTGTGAGGGATTGCGGTCCTTCACGATGAGCGGGGACCACTCGGCAATGGCGGAGTGGTCCGTAGCGAACTCCATCGACTTGAAGAGCGGCTGCGTGCGGAGGGCCTCATACCGGCGGCGGAGGTACTCCACGTTGCCTTCGCCCCACACAAAGCTCATGTGCGGTACAGCGTTGATGAAGCTGCCGGGATCGCTGAGATGGCCGTTCGATACCATGTGGGCCCAGAACTGCCGGGAGACCTGGAACTGCTCGTTGATGGCGATGGCCTTGGACGGATCGACTGAGCCGTCCGTGCCGGCCGGGGCGTAGTTGAGCTCGCAGAGTGCGGCGTGGCCGGTTCCGGCGTTGTTCCAGGGGTCCGAGCTTTCCAGCCCGGCTCGGTCGAGCCGCTCGAAAAGAGTGATACCCCAGTCCGGCTGCAGTTGCTTGAGGAACGCACCGAGGGTGGCGCTCATGATTCCGCCGCCAATAAGAACGACGTCAGTGTGGTTCGCGGGCTTTCCCGCCTGGCTCTCAGCAGTCACGATGGGTCTCCAATAGCAAGGGCGCTAGCCCTTGAAGCGTAGCCTCTGGCGGTGGTGTTCCCTAAATTGGAACACCCCGCCGGCGGCGTGATCCTCATCCCAGTCAAGCTGGCTGGCGAGTTCCGTATTCAGCTGCCTCTCGAGGGTGTGGGCTGCTCGACATCGGCGAGGTCAATGTTGTTGAACACCTCGTGCATCACCGGGCTCACGGGGTAACTGAGCACCCGCGGCGAGACCACCGCGGCCGAGATGGGGAACGCGAGCGGAATCGCCGGAACGTCGACGGCGATGCTCTCGTTGATGTCCCGGTAAGCGGCTGTGCGTTCTTCACCGTTGGGAAGGGTGACGGCGCGCGCGACCTTGCTGAAGAGCTGGTTGTCGCGGAATGCAAACTCTTCCTTGTAACTGCCGAAGAGCACTCCGACGAAGTTGTCGGGATCCTGGTAGCTTCCACTCCAACCGAGCAGGTGGAAGGCCCGGTTGTCATCGGTCTGGACGGTCTCAATGTAGCCCTGTGACCACTCGGTGGGGACGGGCCGTATGTTGAAGCCGGACGCGGTGAGCTGGCGGCTCAGCTCGGCATATACCTTTTCCGGGGAGGAAAGGTATGGGCGGGAGATGTTGCGGGGGTAGTGGAAGGGGAGAGGCTCCCCGTCATATCCGGCTTCGTCCAGAAGTTCCCTTGCACGCTCCGGGTTGTACTCGTAGTCGGTGATCTCCTCGTTGGTGACGCCGAGTTTTGGCGGGGTGAATTGCGTTGCAGGGCTTGTGCCGTCCAGGAAGCGGCCATCGATGAGTGCTGACTTGTCGATGGCGTGGGAAACTGCCTGCCTGAACAGCGCATCGTCGACACCGGGGAAGTCGTGATTCATCCCGAGGTAGAGCACCGAATAGGGGTCGCGCTGGAGAATCTGCTGACCCTCGCGGGCCAGCTCAGCGGCGTTGTCCACGGTCACGAGGTCGTAGCCGTCGATGTCCCCGTCCAATAGGGCACGAAGGCGGGCATCCGGGTGGGGGATCGTCCGGAACGTCACGGTCTGGATTTCACCCGGCGAGCCCCAGTAGTCGTCATAGGCGCTCAGGGTCACTTCATCCTCGGACCACGCCTCGAAGGTGAACGGTCCCGTACCCACGGGGCTGAGTGCGAACTCGGAGAGTTGCCTGCCGTCCTTCTCCACAGTCCGCTCGTTGGCATTGAGCTCCTCAAGCGCCTGGGGCGAGGCCATGCCGAAACCGGGCAGGGCCAGGGCGGGTATGAACGAGGTCAGGCGCCCGGTGAGCCGGATGAGCACTTTATGCTCGCCGAGAGGCTGGCAGGAGTCGTAGACAGACGCCTCGGGATTGTCCGAGAATGCTTTGAACACGGATCTGAAGGCGATAGCCGCGTCCGCCAGACGGGTCTCCGCGGGCATTGTGTACCAGCGCTCGAAGTTGGCGCAGACAGCCGCCGCGTTGAACGGTTGGCCATCATGGAAGAGCACGTTCTCGCGCAGATCAAAGGCGTAGGCCCGGCCTTCGTTCCGTTCTTCCCATGAGGTGGCCAGAAGCGGAGCCGGTTCAGAGGTGAGCGGATCAATCCCGACAAGGCCCTCGAGTACCTGCCGGGTGACCCGGAATGACTCAGTATCTGTTGCAAGCGCCGGGTCCAGGCCGGTGGGATCCGCGGCGGTGCCGAAGGCGAACGTGCCGGTGGTGGTGTCTCCGACCGGTTTCGACGGTTCCGTGGAGGTGGCGCGCGCCGTCGTCGTGGTGGGTATTGGAGTTCCCGCAGTGCACGCGGTGAGCCCGAGAGCAGTAGCGGCCGCGAGCGCACGCAGTGGCAGCGACAGCCTACGACGGCGGTGCGTGGGGCTCGCTGGCATGGTCTCCTCTGGGCGCGCGTGCAGTGGGCAAGGACTGCGGACGGAATATCCAGTGTAGGTCACCAGGCTGGACGACGGCTGATCGCGGCGCCGTGAAAGTGGCAGCCTCAAGACGGATAAAGGCGGGTATCTGCACCGAGGTGCAGATACCCGCCTTGTTCCCTGAAGCATATTAGAGGATTCGAATCAGGGAGTTTATATCGAGCGTCTTCTCGCATGATTGTTTTGCCTGATTACGCGGACCACTTACATGGCCTAATAAACTGGCTCAATCGCCGGGCTGAATCACTTGGCCTACGTGGGTGGCTTGATTATCCAACCCAATTGCTCGACGTTGTTGTTCGGGGGAATTACTCGGCCGGGGGCATCAGGATGGCGTCGATCAGGTACACCGTGGCATTGGCGGTCTGGACGCCGCCGCAGATCACGGCCGCGCTCTCTTCGCCGACAGTGATGGAGTCGCCTTCGCCCTCGACCATCAGCTCAGCACCGTTGACCGTGGTGTGGGTTCCCGCCACCTCCTCGGGAGCCATCTGGCCCTCAACGACGTGGTAGGTGAGGATGCCGCTGAGGAGGTCTGCATCTGTCTTCAGAGCCTCAACGGTTTCGGCATCAAGGGCCTCGAAGGCTTCATCGACCGGTGCGAAGACTGTGAACTCGCCGCCATTGAGGGTGTCGACAAGATCAACCTCGGGGTTGAGTTCGCCGGAAACAGCCGCCGTCAGCTGGGTGAGCAGCGGGTTGTTGGAGGCAGCAGTCGCCACGGGGTCCTCAGCCATGCCGGAAACAGAGCCTGCTCCATCCGGAACCTGCGCTGCGTAATCTTCACAACCGGGACCCACCAGATTTGCGGCGGGGTCCATTGCTTCATCCGTCGATTCCTCCGTCATCTCCGCCTCGGAGGTCTCCGTCGTTGTCGATTCGGTGGTCTCAGAATCGCCGGTGGCGGCTTCCTCGCCGCCGCCGCATGCCGCCAGGCCGAACATAGCCACAGCTGCGACACCGAGTACGGAAAGGTTCCTGCGCTTCAGAAGTTCCATTTCAATTCTCCTTTAAAGATTTCGACCCCGCGACAAAACGTGATGGTCTGATTTCCGGACGAACACACCGTGTAGATGTCTCACGTTTACTTCGGCTGGGAAATGTCGGTGGATGGGTGAGGATGAAAAGAAATTGCACACGGCTGTCGGGGGAGGGTGATCGAGGACCGCGTGAGGTCAACCGGCCGAGGTTAAAGCAGTAGACCCCCGGCAAGGCCGGGGGTCTACATTCGGCGTCTGAGACGACCGTAATGACTGGTGCGCAAGGGGGGACTCGAACCCCCACGTCCGAAGACACTGGAACCTAAATCCAGCGCGTCTGCCAATTTCGCCACTCGCGCTTAGGTGCGCTGACTTGCCGAAACCGGCCAACGCACGCTCCATTGTACTCAGTTCAGTCGGCGTTCAGTTCCTGGTTACGGGTTGATCCCTGACCGGTTAATCGATCCCCAGGTCGCGGCGCAATTTGGCGACATGTCCGGTAGCCCTCACGTTGTACTGGGCCAGTGCAACGTGGCCCGATCCATCTACAACGACGGTGGAACGGATGAGACCCTCGTAGGTCTTCCCATAGTTCTTTTTCTCGCCCCAGGCTCCCCAGGCCTCGGCCACTGCGTGGTCAGGATCAGAGAGCAGCGGAAAGGTAAGCTCCTCGGTTTCGGTGAAGGAGCGGAGCTTGGTCTCTGAGTCGGGGGAGATGCCGACGACCCTGTAACCCGCTGAACCCAGTGAGGCGAGGTTGTCCCGGAAATCACAGGCTTGAGTCGTGCAGCCCGGTGTTGCTGCCGCCGGATAGAAATAGACAACGACGTTCTCTCCCGCGAAGTCGCCTAGTGAAACGGTGGAACCGTCCGCCGACTGGAGTGTGAAGTCGGGTGCGCGGTCCCCGGCCTGGAATCGTTCTGACATACGAGCCTCTCTTTTCGGTCTCAATTGTGCATCAGCCGTGCAACTCGCCCGAGTTACGGCTTCGGCCGTAGCTATCATATGGGGGTGGATTTGAAGGTCCCCAGCGAGGCTGCACGAGGCAGCGTGGGGCGGAAGGAAGTTTTCAGCAAATGCCGGATCTCGAGCAATGGCCGACAGGTCGACTACTGACGACGGCCGCTCGGTTGGTGGAGCATGCATGGAATGAACGGCTGGTTTCCATTGGCGTAACGCATGCCGGGGTGATCGCGCTTGGGGTCCTGGAATCCCAGGGTGCCATGACGCAGGCCAACCTCGCGCAACTTGTTCGTGTACAGGCTCAGACCATGGGCAAGACGCTGTCACGCCTTGAAGTGCGGGGACACATTGCCCGGACCCGCAGCGATGTGGACCGTCGCAGCCATGCTGTCTCGATCACGCCGGAGGGACGTCGTGTCCTCGGCGAAGCCCAGGACGTCGAGCGCACGCTCATCCCCGGCGAGGGGCTCGTATCGAACGAACTGAGATCGCACCTGCAGGGCGTCATTCGGGATCTTGGCGCACCTCGTTGGAGCTGGGAAGCCGCGGCTCCTGGTTCTGGTGTGCCGCAGGTGGGCCTGCCGGAGCCTGCGCTGAGTAAGGATTAGCAGCGTCCCGGTACAGTCCGGGCCTGCAGGAAGACCAGCAGTAGAAGAATTTCCATTCAGAGGCAACCGGTGAGCCATCGGTTGCCCCTGCCGTTTGTGCCTGAGGAGGATAAGAAAATCCTCCCGCCGGTGCGCCCGGCGGGAGGATTCTCTTCTTTGTGCACCCCCCGGGACTCGAACCCGGAACCCATTGATTAAGAGTCAATTGCTCTGCCAGTTGAGCTAGAGGTGCCTGCGAAATCCGGTCCTACCGCGTTCCGCAACAGCACTAAACTCTACCAGCACTCTGGCGAAAAGTTGAAATTGCACTGCCGAAAGTGAGCTACTGCACTTTCACCCGCAGGATACGCGAACTGCCACCCTCGTTGGTCGCTATCAGCAGTTCGCCGTCACCCCCCGCAATCGTGTCCCGCAACCGTCCGTAAGTACCGTCGAAGTAGCTGACCGGCTCTCCCACGGAAGCATCGGCCAGAGGAACCCGCCACAGCCGCTCGCCCCGCAGACCGCCGATGAAGGCGACATCATCGACAATGGCCATGCCGCTCGGCGACGAGGTGGCGGTGGACGGCCACACGACCTGGGCGTCGATGAAGTCACTGTCTCCCGGGGCCCCGGTGACGGCGGGCCACCCATAGTTGCCGCCGGGCACAATGAGATTCAGCTCGTCATCGCGGTCGGGGCCGAACTCGCTCGCCCAGAGTCGGCCTTCGGAGTCCCAGTCCAGACCCTGCACATTGCGGTGACCAAGCGAATAAACAGCAGTACCGAAAGGATTACCCGGTGCGGGTGCACCGTCGGCACGCAAGCGAAGAATCTTCCCCCCGAGGCTCGTCCGGTCCTGGGCATTGTCTGCGTCGGCTGCGTCACCGGTGCCGATGTATAGGTACCCGTCGGGGCCGAATTTGATGCGCCCTCCGTTGTGTATGTTTGCCTTCGGGATCCCGGTCAGGATCTCTTCCATATTGCCCAGTCCGCCTTCGTCATAGGCCATGCTGACGACCCGGTTGTCGTCCGGGCTCGTGTAGTAGAGGAACAGGCGCGGATCCTCCGTGAAATCGGGTGGAACCGCAACACCGAGCAGTCCGCCCTCACCGCCGGCAGCGACTGCATCTTCCACCACGCCGATGACTTCAACCTCACCGTCAACGATCCGCTTAACCTCCGCAGTATCCCGCTCAGTGACGATGAGGCTTCCGTCCGGCAGCGCCGCCATGGCCCAGGGGATGCCGAGACCGGTGACGAGGTCGGCTGTGACTGTCGGGTCTGCCTCCGGCGGAACGGATTCCGTGGTGGTGGACGCGCGCGGCGTCGGCTCTGAAGGATCGGGCTGCTGGATAATCGGGGCGGATTCAGGTCCGACGTTGCACGCGGTGAGGCCGACGAGCAGGCTGAATGCTGTAACAATGCCCGCGGCACGTCTGATGGGCAACCCGGGGCGGCACACCGTCATTTTTTCCTGCTGGAAGAGGGGATTACGGTCTCAGCCAGCGTCAACGTCCACTCGTTCCGGGTTGTGCTCTGAGCGGCCTCTGACCGGTTCCGGTACCAGAGGACTGCCAGCACCGCGGAGCTGATGAGCAGAGCCCAGAGTGCTGAGTCCATCCCACCGTCCCGCTTTCCATCCCGCGCGGCCCGCATGCCTAGAACGTTACGACGGCGGAAAACGGCTGTCCATACGCCCGTCCGGCTCAGCCGGGGACACACGGGCATGCAGCGGTGACGTTCGGGCGGTCCTTTGCTGCCGATACGCTGAACGGATGACAGCTCCCTCCATCCGTATCGTCACAGTGCCCGATCACGATCTCCTGGAAGCCCTTCAGCCTGTTCCTGAAGGAATCAACCTCGCCGTGTGGGACTTCCAGGCCGCGCCGGTCGGTGCGGACCTGCAGGACATCGACGTTGCGGTTCTGCCGTACATGTCCAGGGGCGATCTCAGCGAACAGCTGCAGGCTGCTCCGGCGCTCAAACTGGTGCAGACCCAGTCCACCGGATACGAGGGCGTGCCGGAGATGGCAGGGGACGGCGTCGCGGTGTGCAGTGCAGCTGGAGTCCATGCGGCGGCCACTGCGGAGATGGCAATCGGACTGGCAATCGCGTCACTTCGCGGTATCGATGTCGCGGTACTCAACCAGCGTGAGGGCGTGTGGAAGCCGGGTCGTTTCCCCGGTCTCGCCGATCGCAGGGTACTGCTGCTTGGAGTGGGCGGTATCGGAGAGGAGATCGCCAGGCGCCTCGACGCTTTCGAGGTTGAGCTCACGAGGGTCGGAAGCAGCGCCCGGTCGGATGAACGCGGACAGGTGCACAGCAGCGACGAGCTCGTCGAACTGGCGGCCCAACACGATGTGCTGATCATTATTACCCCGCTGTCAGACTCCACCCGCGGCCTGGTGGGCAGGGAGGTGCTCGCAGCTCTGCCCGACGGCGCCCTCGTGGTCAATGTGGCACGCGGACCCGTGGTGGACTCGGACGCACTTACGGCTGAGGTTGTCAGCGGACGCCTGCGCGCCGCCGTGGACGTCTTCGACCCTGAGCCCATTCCCGCCGATCACCCGCTCTGGGCTGCGGACAATGCGATCATCACCCCTCACAACGGCGGAAATACCGGTGCGTTCCGGCCGCGAATCGTGCGACTGCTCCGGAAGCAGCTCGAAGCGCTCGCTGCCGGACAGGAGCCGGTCAACCTGGTGGTGCCCGGGCCGTGGGGACCCGACCGCACCGGGGGGTAGCGCCTACGCCATTGCGACGAATGCCTGCATGAAGAGTTCGAAGTCGGCGCAGTCGTTCGCCTGTTCGAGCCGAAGTTCTTTGCCCGGCGCAGGTTTGAAGATCACTTCGGGCTGAACTCCGAAGCGGAACGTTCTGCCCGTGCTTGTGCCCACCTCATAGTCGCCGCCCGCCAACTGAACCGCATGGGAGAGGTTGGTCATATTCAGCTCCACCGGGACACCGCCGCCTGTGAGGGTCTGGCCGTTGACGGGAGCCACCATGAGCTCTGCCGGCTGCCAACGGTAACCGATGACGTAGTACCTCGGTTTACTGATCCGGACACCATCGGCGTCCCTGCCCTCGCGACGCTCGTTCACGGCGAAGACCAGGTTGTAGTCACCGTAGTTCAGGATCTGGGAGTCAAAGATCCCCCTCAGTATGGTTTTGAGAGCGTCGCTGTCGGGCTCGTTGGATGAGGCGTGCGGCAACTGGGGGGTCATGTCATGAGCCTGGGTAGGGGATATGCCCGCGGGACGGCTGGTCAGGATGCGGTCGCCGATGGCCGGCCGCACAAGGTCCGCGCCGACCACCCTACCCGATGAACACGCCGGTGTTCTTCGGAGCCGTTTTGGCAGGGATTAATCCCGGATGTGAGGCGGCACACCGACCGGCACTCCTGTAATAGGTGGGTCACACGCACGAGGCGGTGTCGCGCCGGGCCTAGACTTTTACCCATGAGCGTGGATAGCGAAGCCAAAGCAACACCAGATATCAAGCCGAGAAGCCGTGCAGTCACGGACGGCATGGAGCGAGCGCCCGCCCGTGGCATGCTGCGCGCGGTCGGGATGGGCGATTCTGACTTCGCCAAGCCCCAGATCGGCGTCGCGAGCTCCTGGAACGAGATCACGCCCTGCAACCTTTCCCTGAACCGGCTTGCCCAGGGAGCCAAGGAAGGCGTACACGCAGGCGGCGGGTTCCCCATGCAGTTTGGAACCATCTCGGTCTCCGACGGTATCTCGATGGGCCATGAAGGAATGCACTTCTCGCTCGTCTCCCGCGAGGTCATCGCTGACTCCGTGGAGACCGTGATGGAGGCTGAGCGCATCGATGGCTCCGTCCTGCTGGCTGGCTGTGACAAGTCCCTGCCTGGCATGCTCATGGCGGCTGCCCGCCTCAACCTCTCGAGCGTCTTCCTGTACGCAGGCTCGATCATGCCCGGCTGGGTCAAGCTGGAAGACGGCACCGAGAAGGAAGTCACTCTCATTGACGCCTTCGAAGCCGTCGGCGCGTGCGCAGCGGGAAAGATGTCCAAGGGGGATCTCGACCGCATCGAGCGCGCGATCTGCCCGGGAGAGGGAGCCTGCGGAGGTATGTACACCGCGAACACCATGGCCTGCATCGGCGAGGCGCTCGGCATGTCGCTGCCGGGTTCTGCCGCGCCACCGTCAGCCGACCGCCGTCGTGACGATTTCGCCCGTAAGTCGGGAGAGGCTGTCGTCAACCTGCTGCGCCTTGGTATCACGGCCCGCGACATCATGACCAAGAAGGCGTTCGAGAACGCTATTGCGGTCACCATGGCCTTTGGCGGATCCACGAACGCGGTCCTCCACCTCCTCGCCATTGCACGCGAAGCCGACGTCGATCTGACGCTCGATGATTTCAACCGAATCGGTGACCGGGTTCCACACCTGGGAGACCTGAAGCCGTTTGGCCGTTACGTCATGACCGACGTGGACAAGATCGGCGGCGTCCCCGTAATCATGCGCGCACTTCTTGACGCCGGGCTCCTGCACGGCGACGTGATGACCGTGACCGGCAAGACCCTGGCTGAGAATCTTGAGTCGATCAATCCGCCGGACCTCGACGGCAAGATCCTGCGCGCCCTGGATAACCCCATCCACAAGACCGGTGGCCTGACCGTCCTGCGGGGATCACTCGCTCCCGAGGGCGCAGTCGTGAAGACTGCCGGCTTTGACGCCGAGGTGTTCGAGGGTACCGCTCGTGTCTTCGAGCGCGAACAGGGAGCCCTCCTGGCGCTCGCTGCAGGCGAGGTAAAGGCGGGCGACGTCGTCGTTATCCGCTATGAGGGGCCCAAGGGTGGTCCCGGGATGCGGGAAATGCTGGCCATCACCGGCGCGATCAAGGGCGCCGGT
This sequence comes from Arthrobacter sp. M71 S08, assembly GCF_059089725.1. NCBI lineage: Bacteria > Bacillati > Actinomycetota > Actinomycetes > Micrococcales > Micrococcaceae > Arthrobacter > Arthrobacter sp. M71 S08. The sequence goes on from NZ_JBNHEY010000005.1 coordinate 242,553, forward strand.
CTTGGCAAGGACGTGCTCCTGTTGACGGACGGAAGGTTCTCGGGCGGCACCACCGGCCTGTGTATCGGCCACGTCGCGCCGGAGGCAGTGGACGGCGGTCCGATCGCGTTTGTCGAGGACGGCGACCGCATCCGGGCTGACATCCCGAACAAGACCTTCGATCTGCTGGTCGAGCCTGAGGAACTGGAGCGCCGGAAGCTCGGCTGGGAACCGCTTCCCGCCCGGTACACCAGGGGAGTACTGGCGAAGTACGCGAAGTTGGTGCACTCGGCTTCCGAGGGCGCATACTGCGGCTAGTGCGCTCTTAGTTTCACCAGCAGGACTGAAGACTGCGACGGCGGCCATTCAGCGCCGTCGTAGTCTTCAGTTAGTGTCCAGTAACTGGAAGCCTTGTCCACATAGTGAGACGGCGGGGGGTGCTGTTGACACTCTTCGCGGGGGAGTGAAAACTACAGGTATGCAGCTCGTATCCGTAGTCCTAGTTACCAAGCGCGTGGCCTAAAGCCTCGACTGGTACTTCTACGTCACGCGCAAACCCCTCGCAGAGCCCACCAGGCTGAGGGGTTTTTTTGTTCCCACCGAACACAACGCGCAGAACATTTTGCGCAGCGATCACGCTGTGCTGGATACAAAGGAAGTTCAAGGATGTCCAAGGGATCGCCCATCAGCCCAGCGCTGATGGCAGCCAAACAAGCCGCCCCGGCGGCGCCCGGCCAACAGTCGGGTAGGGACGCTGCGGCGGCTCACGCCAGCCCCGTCCTCGGACCCAACCGCGCGGTGCCGCCCACCCAGATGACCGGTTCCGAGGCGATTGTCCGCGCCCTCGAGGAACTCGGCGTGGATGACATCTTTGGCCTTCCGGGGGGCGCGATCCTCCCGACGTATGACCCGCTGATGGCTTCCACCAAGCTCCGGCATATCCTCGTTCGTCATGAGCAGGGCGCCGGACACGCTGCGCAGGGCTATGCGATGGTCACGGATCGCCCAGGCGTGTGTATTGCAACGTCCGGTCCCGGCGCCACCAACCTGGTCACCGCGATCGCCGACGCACACATGGATTCCGTACCAATGGTCGCCATCACCGGCCAGGTTTCCAGTGCCGTCATCGGATCCGATGCTTTCCAGGAAGCGGACATCGTCGGCATCACCATGCCGATCACCAAGCATTCCTACCTGGTAACCAAGTCCCAGGACATCCCGCGCGTCCTGGCCGAGGCCTTCCACATTGCCTCCACCGGCCGTCCCGGACCGGTGCTGGTGGACATCGCCAAGGATGCCCAGGTCGGGTCCATGACCTTCTCCTGGCCGCCGAAAATCGATATCCCCGGTTACCGCACCGTTGTACGGGGCCATTCCAAGCAGGTTCGTGAAGCGGCCCGGCTCATCATGGCGTCCGAACGTCCCGTGTTCTACGTGGGCGGCGGAGTGGTCAAGGCGCGTGCAGCTGCCGAGCTGCTGGAACTCGCCGAACTTGTCGGCGCACCCGTTGTCACCACCCTGATGGCCCGCGGCGTGTTCCCCGACTCCCATCCGCAGCACGTCGGCATGCCGGGGATGCACGGCTCAGTGTCCGCGGTGACCGCTCTGCAGCAGTCCGACCTGCTGATCACGCTCGGCGCCCGCTTTGACGACCGCGTAACCGGCGTACTTTCGAGCTTCGCTCCAGGCGCGAAGGTCATTCACGCAGACATCGACCCGGCGGAGATCTCGAAGAACCGCACCGCGGACGTACCGATTGTCGGCTCGGTGAAGGAGATCATTCCGGAATTCACCGCGGCTCTACGCGAGCAGTTCGCCGCCGCCGGCGCCCCTGATTACAGCGCCTGGTGGACGGTACTGAACCGTCTCCGTGAGAGCTACCCCATCGGGTTCACCCAGCCTGACGACGGCCTTTCCGCGCCGCAGCATGTCATCCAGCGCATCGGCGAGCTCACCGGCCCTGAAGGTGTTTACGCGGCCGGCGTCGGCCAGCACCAGATGTGGGCAGCGCAGTTCATCAAGTACGAGCGTCCGCATGCCTGGCTCAACTCCGGTGGCCTGGGCACCATGGGATACGCGGTGCCCGCAGCCATGGGTGCCAAGATCGGCGATCCGGACCGTGTGGTGTGGGCGATCGACGGCGACGGCTGCTTCCAGATGACCAACCAGGAGCTCGCCACCTGCGTCATCAACAACATCCCCATCAAGGTGGCGGTGATCAATAACTCGTCCCTGGGCATGGTGCGTCAGTGGCAGACCCTGTTCTACGAGGGCCGCTACTCCAATACTGACCTGAACACCGGGCACAACACGGTTCGCGTTCCCGATTTCGTGAAGCTGGCTGACGCCTATGGCTGCGCCGGACTGCGCTGTGAGCGGGACGAGGACATCGATGCCACCATCCAGCAGGCGCTTGAGATCAACGACCGTCCCGTCGTCGTCGACTTCGTCGTCAGCCGGGACTCGATGGTCTGGCCCATGGTGCCTGCCGGCGTCAGCAACGACCTCATCCAGATTGCCCGCAACTTGACCCCGGACTGGGAGCAGGAGGACTAACCATGGCCCGTCATACCCTTTCCGTTCTGGTCGAGGACGTCCCGGGCGTCCTGACACGCGTCGCCAGCCTGTTCGCACGGCGCGCCTTCAATATCAACTCCCTGGCTGTCGGCCCCACCGAAGTGACCGGAATGTCCCGGATTACGGTTGTGGTCGAAGCAGAGGGTGACCTGCTCGAACAGGTCACCAAACAACTGAACAAGCTGATCAACGTCATCAAGATCGTTGAGCTTGTTCCCGAATCTTCCGTGCAGCGCGACCACATCCTGGTCAAGGTCCGTGCGGATGCCGCAACACGGCTGCAGGTAACCCAGGCAGCAGATTTGTTCCGTGCTTCAGTGGTTGACGTGTCCACAGACTCGCTGATCATCGAAGCCACCGGCACCGCCGAAAAGCTCACAGCGCTCCTGTCAGTGCTGGAGCCGTTCGGCATCCGCGAAATAGTGCAGTCCGGGACGCTCGCGATCAGCCGCGGCGCCAAGTCAATGAGTGACAGGGCGCTGCGGAGCGCATAGCCAGTAGCGCACAAGCAGCACCAAGTAACGCGAAACCACGCTTGTCCACGATAGGTGGGCAGCAGAATCACATCACAGGAGAAATACAAGTGACCGAGTTGTTCTACGACGACGATGCAGACCTTTCGATCATCCAGGGCCGCACCGTGGCTGTTATCGGGTACGGCAGCCAGGGCCATGCCCACGCGCTGAGCCTGCGCGACTCCGGAGTCGACGTCCGCGTCGGCCTCAAGGAGGGCTCGAAGTCCCGTGCCAAGGCCGAAGCTGAGGGCCTCCGCGTCTTGAACGTGGCCGACGCTGTTGCCGAAGCCGACCTCATCATGGTCCTTACCCCGGACCAGGTCCAGCGCCATGTCTATGCCGAGGACATCGCCCCCAACCTGCAGGCTGGCGACGCCCTGTTCTTCGGCCACGGCTTCAACATCCGCTACGGCTACATCCAGCCTCCGGCCGATGTCGACGTGGCCCTCGTGGCTCCCAAGGGCCCCGGCCACATCGTCCGCCGCGAGTTCGAAGCAGGCCGGGGCGTTCCCGACCTGATTGCCGTGGAGCAGAACCCGTCCGGCAAGGCTCGTGAGCTGGCACTGTCTTACGCGAAGGCCATCGGCGGCACCCGTGCAGGCGTCATCGAGACCACCTTCACTGAAGAGACCGAGACCGACCTCTTCGGCGAGCAGGTAGTGCTCTGCGGCGGTGCGTCCCAGCTCATCCAGTACGGATTCGAGACGCTCACCGAGGCCGGCTACAAGCCGGAGGTTGCCTACTTCGAGGTACTGCACGAGCTCAAGCTCATCGTCGACCTGATGGTTGAAGGCGGCATCGCGAAGCAGCGCTGGAGCGTCTCCGACACGGCGGAATACGGCGACTACGTCTCCGGCCCGCGGGTCATCACCCCTGAGGTGAAGGAGAACATGAAGGCCGTCCTCGCGGACATCCAGAACGGTGCCTTCGCCAAGCGCTTCATTGACGACCAGGACGCCGGTGCTCCCGAATTCGCCAAGCTGCGCAAGCAGGGTGAAGATCACCCGATCGAAGCAACGGGACGTGAGCTGCGCAAGCTGTTCTCGTGGATCAAGACCAACGACGACTACACCGAAGAACTACTTCGGGCCCCTTAACAACATCAACCACTTCAACGCCGTCAACGCCGTCATGGATGCGCTGCCCTCGCACTGCTCC
>NZ_JBNHEY010000006.1:0-210633 GCF_059089725.1 Arthrobacter sp. M71 S08
CCCGTCGTGAAGGCGGCGGTCAGGGCGGTTTCTCCCGTGAGGGTGGCCAGCGTCGTGAGGGCGGTTTCTCTCGCGAGGGTGGGCCCCGTCGTGAAGGCGGCGGTCAGGGCGGTTTCTCCCGTGAGGGTGGCCAGCGTCGTGAGGGCGGTTTCTCTCGCGAGGGTGGGCCCCGTCGTGAAGGTGGTGGCCAGGGCGGTTTCTCTCGCGAGGGTGGGCCCCGTCGTGAAAGCGGTGGCCAGGGTGGTTTCTCCCGTGAGGGTAGCCAGCGTGGCCGCGACGACCGGGGTGAGCGCGGTCCTCGCAAGGCCTTCGGAGGCGCCGGGCGGGGAAGTGAATCAGGTAGCCGCGGCAGTTGGCAGGACCGCGAAGGCCAGCGCGGAGAGCGTCGTACCGGTCGGGACCATGAACGCCGTGACTCCGGCGATGCAGGACGGCGTTGGGAACGACCGACAGGTGGGGACAACCGGTCGCGTGAGGCCGGCACCGAACGCCGTTCATACCGCGAGAGCGGCAGTGGTGGGTACTCGCGGGGAACCGGCTCGCGCGACGCCGGGAGCTCCTCCAACCGCGATGGCTTCGCACGTAGTGATGAGCGCCGGCCGGCTCGCAGCTTCGGCGACGACCGCCGTCCAGGTCGCACCTATGGTGATGCACCTCGGGCAGGGGAACGGCGCGAGACGGACCGCGGTCGCAGTCCCGAGCGTTTTTCCGGGGAAACGGGCCCGGAGGATGCACCCTTTGCCCGCCCGCACAACGCCCGTGATCTTCGGAGCGCCAACCGGCCAGACCGTGAGCGTTCGCCGGAAATCGATGAAGATGTCACCGGAAGCGAACTGGACAAGATCACCCGCGCGGAGATCCGCAATCTTGAGGAACGAAGCGCCCTCTGGGTAGCGAAGCACCTCGTGATGGCAGGGCGTCTCATCGACGATGAGCCGGAGCTCGCTTTTCAGCACGCTCTTGCAGCCAGCCGTCGTGGCGGGCGCCTCGCAGTTGTCCGCGAAGCTGTTGGTCTGACGGCGTACGCTGCCGGCCACTATGGTGAAGCGCTGCGGGAGTTCCGGACCTACCGCCGGATCAGCGGCTCCAATGTCCACCTGCCCGTGATGGCCGATTGTGAACGGGGTCTGGGCCGTCCGGATCGAGCCCTCGATCTTGCCAAATCCGAGGACGCATCATCACTCGACGCCGCAGGGAAGGTTGAGCTGGCGATTGTCGAGTCCGGAGCACGGACCGACCTTGGCCAGCCAGATGCTGCCGTAGCGGCCCTGGAGATTCCACAGCTGACCAAGAACCGTGCATTCAGCTACAGCCCGCGCCTGTTCCGTGTCTATGCGGACGCTCTTGCTGCGGTCGGCCGTAGCGAAGAAGCGGCATCCTGGCGCCGTCAGGCAGAGGTCGCCGAGAACGCGCTCGGGGTCGGTGCATTTGAGGATCCCGACATAATCGACCTCGTCGGCGATGACGAAACGGCCGAGCTGGACCGCAACGCGGCCCGGGGAACTGTCGAAAGCGTCGGCACGTCTCCGGAGGAGGAGGGCAGTGCCGATGCGGGAGGGGAAGACTCAGCAACCTCAGAGACCGAGCCGGAATCCGAGCCCGAACCCGAGATCAAGGACGTGAATGACGCCGCAAGCGAGGAGCGCCGTGATGGTGAGTGAAGTTCTGGCGCGCCGCTACGGTGCTGTGCTCGCGGATCTGGACGGCGTGGTCTACGCCGGCCCCTCGGCCATCCCCGGTGCCACCGATGCACTGGAGAAGCTGGGGGACATCGGCGTGGCCCTCGCGTACATCACCAACAACGCGTCCCGGTCCTCTGCGGAAGTAGCGGCACACCTTCGCGAGCTGGGCGCGCCGGCAGCGGCGGAGCAGGTCTTCGGTTCGGCCCTCGCGGGTGCGGAGCTCCTCGCCACGAAGGTGCGGCAGGGCGCGACGGTACTGGTGACCGGCAGTGCAGTTCTTGCACAGCATGTTGCAGACCAGGGACTCGTGCCGGTGACCACTGCAGATCCTGTTCCCGATGCGGTCATTCAGGGTTTCGAGCCCTCGCTCGGATGGAAAGACCTTGCTGAAGCTTCGTTCGCGGTCGCTGGAGGAGCCGTGTGGGTGGCCACGAACACGGACATGTCCATACCTCAGGCACGCGGTATCGCGCCCGGCAACGGCTCACTCGTGGCTGCAGTGAGCGCTGCCACCGGCAAGAGCCCGCTGGTTGCCGGCAAGCCAGAAGCGCAGCTGTTCACGACGGCGGCGAATCACCTTGGTGTCGAGGACGCGCTCGTGGTCGGCGACCGGCTCGACACCGACATTCTCGGTGGAAACCGTGCAGGCATGGCGACGGCGCTGGTTCTTACCGGCGTCGATACGGCAGCGAATGCTCTCGCCGCCGTCACGGACCAGCGCCCCACCTACCTGGTCGCCGACCTCGGTGAGCTGCACCGCCCCTACCCGGACACTATCGAGCAGGACGGTATCTTCACGTGCGGTGAGTCCTCCGCGAAGGTTGAGGACGGCGTCGTCATAATGGGCGGTGGGCGCGAGAATCTGGACGCCTGGCGCGCAGGCTGCGCAGCGTGGTGGGCGGCCTGTCCGCAGCAGGACACCCCGACCCTGCCCCGGCTGAGATTCACGAATGGTGAAGAGGACGCACAACGGTGAGGAGCCGCAGTGGAACCCACTGAAGAGTCTTCCTTCGAGAGAAGCTCTACGCTGGACAGCGGCGGCCGCTCCGGGTTTCCAGAGGTGTCACCCACGGGGGATGCTTCAGTTGACGAGGTGCTGAATACGCTCACTTCAATGCAGGATCTGGATGAGTCGGCCCAGCACGCCGCGTATGAGCGGCTTCACGACGAGCTGCTCGCTGAGCTCAACACGGAGCACGGCTGACGGTGGCACGGCTTGACCAGGCGCTGGTGTCCCGGGGGTTGGCGCGTTCCAGATCCCATGCAGCACAGCTGATCACGGCGGGACGTGTGCTGCGTTCCGGGGTCGTACTGACCAAGGCCTCCTCGTCAATCACCGACAGCGACGAGCTGGTTGTCACGGACGGCGGCAGCCCCGACTATCTCAGCCGTGCCGGTCATAAGCTGGACGGTGCCCTCGAGGCATTCTCCAGCGTTGTCGTCCGTGACAAGCGGTGCCTCGACGCAGGAGCGTCCACAGGCGGCTTCACAGACGTGCTGCTGCGCCGGGGGGCGGATGAAGTGGTGGCCGTGGATGTCGGGCACGGGCAGCTGGTCGACCAGCTGCGCAATGATCCGCGGGTCCGCGTGCACGAAGGGCTTAACGTCCGGTTCCTGGAACCGGCGCAGATCGGCGGGCAGGCAGACCTCACGGTTGCCGATCTCTCATTCATTTCGCTGACCCTTGTGATGAAACCGCTCGCGCACGCGACACGAAGCGGCGGCGACCTCGTCCTGATGGTCAAGCCACAGTTCGAGGTGGGCAAGAGCGCACTCAGCCGCACCGGTGTGGTGACCGACGAGACGCAGCGGCGCGGCGCCGTCGTCGGTGTGGTGCGCTCGGCGCTGGAAACGGGCCTTGACGTTGAAGGCGTCGCCCGTAGCCCGCTCCCGGGGCAGAACGGAAATGTCGAGTTCTTCCTGTGGATGAAGGTGCCAGCAGGCGCTATGGTGCCTAGGATCGGTAAGGACGCAGATCGGCTGGCTCACGAGAGAGTGGACGGCAGTGCTGCGTTTCGCACCAGCGGCAATGCGTGAGGCCGTCCACACCTGATACAACGGAGCGTGATGACTAGACGCATACTGGTACTCGCCCACACTGGACGCCATGACGCCATGGCGGCTGCCCAGGAGGCCTGCACGCGACTCCATGCGTCCGGGCTGACCCCGGTCATGCGTGGTGAAGAGCTGCGCGACATCCAGGCCGAATACGGCACGCTGGCGGCACCCACGGAAACGCTCGGAACCGACGTCACGCTCGGCGAAATCGAACTGGGCATGGTGCTCGGCGGTGACGGGACCATCCTCCGTGCCGCTGAGCTGGTTCGCGGTACGGACGTTCCCCTGCTCGGCGTGAACCTTGGCCATGTCGGCTTTCTCGCCGAGAGTGAGCGCGCCGACCTCGCCGAAGCGGTCCGCTGGGTCGTGGACAGGGATTACACCGTCGAGGAACGGATGGCCATCGATGTGCAGGTCTGGCGAGGTGACCAATTGGCCGCCCGGACCTGGGCGCTCAACGAGGCGGCGATCGAGAAAGCCAACCGGGAACGCATGATCGAGGTGGTCCTCGAAGTCGACGGCAGGCCGGTCAGCTCATTCGGTTGTGACGGCGTGGTACTGGCCACGCCCACGGGGTCCACGGCCTACGCCTTCTCATCCGGTGGGCCGGTGGTCTGGCCGGAGGTCGAGGCGCTCCTGGTGGCTCCGATCAGCGCGCACGCGCTCTTCGCCAAGCCGCTCGTCGTCGCACCCACATCGCTGCTCGCAGTGGAAATCCTCACCCGGACAGACGCTTCAGGAGTCCTCTGGTGTGACGGGCGACGCACCGTGGACCTTCCACCCGGAGCTCGCGTCGAAGCAACCCGGTCCGACATCCCGGTCCGTCTGGCACGCACGCACCAGACTCCCTTCTCGGAGCGGCTCGTCCGTAAGTTCGAGTTGCCCACCCAGGGCTGGCGCGGTCCTGCCAGCCACGACGGTGAGCCCGCCCGATGATCGAGGAAATCCGCATCCGCGACCTCGGCGTCATCGCCGACGCGACGCTCTCCCTCGGGCCCGGGTTCAGTGTCGTCACCGGTGAGACCGGCGCGGGCAAGACCATGGTCCTGTCGGCACTGGGTTTGCTGATGGGCGCCCGTTCGGACGCCGGCGCGGTGCGCCTCGGCGCGAAGAACGCTTCCGCGGAAGCCCTGCTGCGCGTGGACCCCGAGGGCGCTGCCGCCCAGCGCGCGGTGGAGGCCGGTGGTGAACTGGAAACAGACGACGACGGCGGCGCAGGACTGATCCTTGCCCGCACAGTGAACGGTGACGGCCGAAGCCGCGCCTACGTTGGCGGAAGATCAGCTCCCGCCGGCGTCCTCGCTGAGGTGGGGGAGAAGCTGGTGGTGGTTCACGGCCAGTCGGATCAGCTGCGGCTGCGCAGCGCAACAGCCCAGCGCGAGGCATTGGACAAGTTCGGCGGTTCCGAGCTGGCGGGCGCCCTGGCTTCCTATCAGGCGGCCTACCGTCGCTGGCGGGAGGTAACCGCTCATCTGGAACAGCTGCGGAGCGCGGAGCGCGACCGCCTGAGGGAAGCGGAATCGCTGCAGGCAGCGCTCGAGGAGATCGACGCCGTCGACCCTCAACCAGACGAGGACGAGACGCTGAAAGCCGAAGCGATGAAGCTCGGCAACGTTGAGGAGCTTCGCACTGCTGCAGCGGCAGCGCACCAGGCGCTGGTCTCCGGTGAGTTTCCGGAAACGGGTGACGCTACTACCCTGGTGGATGCCGCGAAGCGGCAGCTCGAAGCGGTCGGCGCTCACGATGCGGAGCTGGCATCCCTGGCGGAGCGGCTCGCGGAAGTCGGGTACATCCTGGCTGACATCTCAACCGAGCTGGCCGGTTACGCAACGTCCCTGGACTCTGAGGGACCGGAACGGCTGGCTGAGGTCGAGGCTCGCCGTGCAGATCTAAATGTCCTCATCCGCAAGTACGCGCCGTCCGTCAACGAGGTGATCGAGTGGGCAGCCGTCGGTCGGGAGCGCCTCGATGAGCTCAGCGGCGACTCGGACCGGATCGAAGAGCTCCAGCAGGAAGCCGCCGCGCTGGAAGGGCGGCTGGTTGAGGAAGCGCAGGTTCTGAGCCGATTGCGTCGGGCTGCCGGCGAGGACCTTGCCGTCAGAGTCAGTGACGAGCTCACTGCCCTCGCGATGCCTGACGCAAAACTCATCATCGATGTAACCTCCGGCGGCACTCCCGGCGTGTCGGGAGCGGACGAGGTCTCCTTCTCCCTGCAGCCGCACGCCGGCTCGTCACCGCGCCCGTTGGGCAAGGGCGCCTCGGGCGGTGAACTGTCAAGGGTGATGCTGGCAATAGAGGTGGTTCTCGCCGCCGTCGACCCCGTCCCCACCTTTGTCTTCGACGAAGTGGACGCGGGGGTTGGCGGGAAGGCCGCCGTCGAAATCGGACGCCGCCTCGCGATGCTCGCCCAGCACGTCCAGGTTGTGGTGGTCACACACCTGCCGCAGGTGGCCGCGTTCGCATCGCACCATATCCGGGTGACCAAGACCCGCGCAGCCGACGGAGGCTTCACCGCCAGCGACGTCGAGGTCCTTCCGGAATCGGAACGGGTACGCGAGCTCGCGCGCATGCTGGCCGGGCAGGAGGAGTCGGCCAGTGCCCAGGCACACGCCGAGGAACTGCTGCTTGATGCAGCGCGGACAGCCGCCAGGTGATAGGCTCGAACTCCGTGGTGCAGCAAACAATCTCCCGGTTCCAAAAGTCCGCCAAGACTACCAAGCACATCTTCGTCACCGGTGGTGTGGCGTCTTCCCTCGGTAAGGGGCTGACGGCTTCGAGCCTCGGGCACCTGCTGCGGGCGCGTGGTCTGTCTGTAACCATGCAGAAGCTGGATCCGTATCTAAACGTTGATCCCGGCACCATGAATCCCTTCCAGCACGGCGAGGTCTTCGTGACCGACGACGGCGCTGAGACGGACCTTGATATCGGCCACTATGAGCGCTTCCTCGATGAGAGCCTCGACGGATCAGCCAACGTCACCACCGGTCAGGTGTACTCCACTGTCATTGCCAAGGAACGCCGCGGGGAGTATCTGGGCGACACCGTGCAGGTCATCCCGCACATCACGGATGAGATCAAGCGCCGCATGCGCCTGCCCGCCGAACCGACCGGGACCCGCAAGGCGCCCGACGTCATCATCACCGAAATCGGCGGCACCGTCGGAGACATCGAGTCCCAGCCGTTCCTCGAGTCCGCACGGCAGGTGCGCCAGGACATCGGGCGGAACAACGTCTTCTTCCTGCACGTGTCCCTGGTGCCCTACATCGGCCCCTCCCAGGAACTGAAGACCAAGCCCACGCAGCACTCAGTGGCGATGCTGCGCTCGATCGGTATCCAGCCGGACGCTATCGTCATCCGCTCCGACCGCGAGGTCCCGGACGCCATGCGGGAGAAAATCGGCCGTATGTGCGACGTCGATGTCGACGCGGTGGTCAACGCGGCGGATGCCCCGAGTATCTATGACATTCCCAAGACGCTGCACGCCCAGGGACTTGACGCCTACATCGTTCAGGCTCTCGACCTGAAGTTCAAGGACGTCAACTGGACCAAGTGGAACAAGCTCCTGGACGCTGTACACCACCCGAAGCACCACGTGGAGATTGCGCTGGTCGGCAAGTACATCGACCTGCCGGACGCGTACCTGTCCGTGACGGAAGCGCTGCGCGCCGGCGGGTTCGCGAACAAGGCCAAGGTACAGATCCGCTGGGTGCCCTCGGACGAGTGCGCCACCCCGGAAGGTGCGGCTAAGGCGCTCGAAGGCGCCGACGCGATCTGCGTGCCCGGCGGCTTCGGAATCCGCGGCCTGGAGGGCAAGCTCGGTGCCCTGCGCCACGCCCGTGAAAACGGAGTGCCGACGCTCGGCCTGTGCCTCGGTCTGCAGTGCATGGTGATCGAATTCGCCCGGAACGTTGTGGGTCTGAAGGGCGCTTCGTCCACTGAGTTCGACCCCGAGACCGAGTTCCCGGTCATTGCCACCATGGCCGAACAGCTCGAGATCGTCGCCGGTGAGGGCGACATGGGCGGCACCATGCGCCTCGGCCTGTGGGACGCATCGCTGAAGGACGGATCCGTCATCGCCAAGACGTACGGCCGTACCGCTGTCAGTGAACGCCACCGCCACCGCTATGAAGTCAACAACGAGTACCGGGAGAAGCTTGAGGCTGCCGGTCTGGTTGTATCCGGCACCACCACGGACGGCAAGCTCGTTGAGTTCGTGGAACTGCCGGCGCAGGCGCACCCGTACTACGTCTCCACCCAGGCCCACCCTGAACTGAGCTCGCGACCCACCCGGCCGCATCCCTTGTTCGCCGGGCTGGTCAAGGCTGCGCTTTCCCGTCGGGGCGTCAAGGCCTAGCCGTGGGAGGAGAACCCCAGGACGTCGCGATATCGGACAGGCAAAGCCCCCGCCGGCTGCTGGGGTCCACCACGGTTTTCCAGGGGAAGATCTGGGACGTCGTGAGCGAGACGTTCCGTCTGGACGAGGACGGCGAGCCGATCACTCGCGAGTACATCCGGCACCCGGGAGCAGTCGCTATCCTCGCGATGGATGACCGGGAACGTGTCCTGCTGCTTCGCCAGTACCGCCACCCTGTCCGGATGGACCTGTGGGAGATTCCGGCCGGCCTCCTGGACGTCGACGGTGAGGACTTCGCCGTTGCCGCGGCCCGCGAACTGGCCGAGGAAGCGGATGTGACGGCAGGTTCCTGGCATGTTCTGTCCGACCTGTTCCTGTCGCCCGGCTCCTCCAGCGAAGCCCTGCGTATCTACCTCGCACAGGGCATCGCCGAAGTGCCGCACGATGAGCGGCATACCCGCACTCACGAGGAAGCTGAGATTGAGCTCGCGTGGGTGCCTTTGCCCGACGCTGTGCAGGCGGTGCTGGAAGGGCGGATCCATAGTCCCTCCGCCGCGGCAGCAATCCTCGCAGCAGCGGCGGCCAAACAGTCCGGCTACCGCTCACTCCGCCCTGCGGATGCTCCATGGCCGGAACATCACAGCCAGCACGGAACGTGGCCCCTGGGCCCTGTGCTGCAGGGCTGACCCATGGCCGAGGGCGGGCAGGCGATCGCGCAGGACGAACTCCAGGCCACCGGCCCTGGCCGGCTCATCAGCGAGTACCTTCAGCACATGCTGGTGGAGCGCGGTCTCTCTGCGAACACCCTCGCGGCCTATCGACGGGATCTGCTGCGGTACCACCGCTTCCTCACGGCACATGGCATCGACTCAATGAGCGCCGTGACCCGGCAGTTGGTCTCGGCCTTCGCGCAGGGACTGGCCACCGGCGAGGACGGGCAGGCGCCGCTGAGCCCGCGCTCCGCAGCCCGCACCGTTGTCGCCGTCCGTGGCCTCCACCGCTTCCTTGCACTCGAAGGAACGACGACGGCGGACCCCGCCGAAGATGTGCACCCACCTACCGCAGGCCAGCGCCTGCCGAAAGCGATCTCCGTGGACGACGTCACGCGGATTCTCGAAGCGGTCGACACGTCCACGCCGGGGGGTCTGCGTGACCGTGCGCTGCTTGAGTTCCTCTACTCGACCGGGGCGCGCATCAGCGAAGCCGTGGGACTCGATGTCGACGATGTGTCGGTCGACGCAGCGCTCGACGGTCCCGCCGTCGTCCGGCTATTCGGCAAAGGATCCAAGGAACGTCTGGTTCCGCTCGGCTCCTATGCGGCCCGCGCCATTGAGGCATATCTGGTGCGCGCCCGGCCCGCCCTGGCCGCCAACGCATCCGAAAGGAGCAGCGCGCCGGCACTGTTCCTCAATCTGCGCGGTGGGCGGCTGAGCAGGCAAAGTGCGTGGACCATCCTGAAAGCCGCCGCCGAACGCGCCAAGGTTGCGGGGGAAGTGTCACCGCACACCCTTCGTCACTCTTTCGCTACGCACCTGCTCCAGGGCGGGGCGGATGTGCGGGTAGTTCAGGAGCTTCTGGGACATGCTTCGGTGACTACAACCCAGGTGTACACGCTCGTCACGGCTGACACGCTGCGCGAAATCTATGCCGCAGCGCATCCCCGCGCCCTTTAATTGGGAGAACCTGTAACCCCGCCCGGCGTGCCGGAAACTAAAGGGGTATGGACAGGACACATACATCAGGGGGGACAGTGTTGCGGCGATACGATGACGTGTTCGCGGCCCTGCACAGGGAACATCGCGACCGCGTGTTTTCCTTCATCCACCGCCGAGTCAGCAGCCGTGAAGCATCCGAGGAACTCACCAACGATGTGTTTCGGATTGCATGGCAGAAGAATCCCGATGCCGCGGACGTCACGCCGGCATGGCTGCTCACCGTTGCCCGCAACGTCATAGGCAACGAATACCGGCGCAGGGAACGCGCAGAGCATCTCATGCAACGCGTAAGGGACTCTGTCGTCATAGCCGCACGTACGGGCCAGGGCGCTCAACAGCAAGCGGTGGCCGACGCGTTGCTGCGGCTTCGGGAGAAGGAGCGCGAGATCCTTCTGCTGGCCTACTGGGACGATCTATCCACCGTAGAAATCAGCGAGGTGCTCGGCTGCAGCGCCTCTGCCGCCAAAGTACGCCTGCACCGGGCTCGCGCCGCGTTTGCACAGATGATGCCTGCCGCTCTGATGGCAGAGGAAGGAGCCTGAAATGGACCGCATTGAGAACCTGATCCGAGGACTGGACCCCGTGCGCGCCGAACGGGGATCCTCCGAATCACCAACTGAGATTATTGCTTTCCCGGCCCATGGTGGCCACGAGGAGTCTGACACTGCCATGAACAGTGAAACAACCAACAGCGGAGCGGCGGGCCATGGCCCGGAGAACAGTGAGAACGACGCCTTCAGCGATGATCGCCCGGTTGTGGTTCCCCTGCAGCGCCGGCGCAGGATGGCGGCGATCGTGGCAGGGGCCGCTGCGGCGGCAGCCGTGGCGGGCGCCGTCGTACTCGGTGGGGCGCTCGGAACCGAGGCGCCCCTGCCGGCGGCTACCTCGGATGCCACGCCGACGCTTGAACCGTCGCCGACGCCGGAACCCTCCCAGGAACCGACTGCGGACCCCTCTCCATTGCCGGATCCCACGCCGAAGCCGACGCTGGAACCGACCGTGGAGCCAAGCGTCGAGCCCGGCGGAGTGCCCACTGGACCGCCAGCGGATGAAGGTTGCCGGGTACAGGACGTCGACCGGGTAATGGAACAGGGCAGCGACTTCATGAGCCTGACACCTTTCGCGACCAATCCGGACGATTACGAGGTGGTCGGCTGCACCGATGACTGGATGGCCATGGAAGTGACCGACGCCGCATTCGAAGCCAATCCGCAGGATGGCGGAAACACCTGGTTCTACATCGCCCGCCGGGTCGATGGACAGTGGCTGTTTGAATCGGCCGGCTACAGCCTGATCGTGAAGTGGGACTTCCTCCCCGTCGTGGAGGGCCGCACAGCACAGGAAATGATGGACCAGCAGTTCATCGACGCGGGAATCCCGGTGGAATTGCGGCCGGAACTGGTCGGTGAAGGCCCTGACGGAACCTGATCGGCGGATTCCACACAGCACCAGCCCCGTTCCCTCTACCTCCTCGGTACAGGGAACGGGGCTGCGTTGTTTCAGGAGTTCTCGCGGTAGGGGTGCCGGTGGTCGGTGGCGTAGGAACGGAAGACTTCCTGTGTCACTTCGCCGTCATGCTTGAATTCGCCCTTCAGGAATACGGCGAGCGAGTCGAGAGCGTCGTGCAGGAGAGCGCCGGCTGTCTGCAGTGTCGGCTGGGGGGAGCGGGCAGCCTGATTCGCGAGGTCGACGGCGTAGGACAGCGAAGCAGGCAATGACAGTTCCTTGTCAGCTTCCCAGAAGTAGTAGGACTCCGAGGTCTGCGTGAGGTCGACCCGGATCTGCACCAGATCCGCAACAAGCGTTTCCAGGGTGTTGGTTACGGCGGCAGGGTCGAGTTTGTCCAACCTGACGGCATAGTCGGCGTTCTGAAGCAGCGTGAGGCGTATTGCAAGCGCACGACGGCGGCCCAGTGCGGGGTAGATCTGCATGAACCAGGACACCGCTGCTGTCAGCAGCGCAAAGCCTGTCAGCGCTTCGAATGGCATCAGGAACCGGATCAGAGGGTCGGTTGCGACGACGTCACCGAACCCGAGTGTCGTCAGAGTGACGGTGGAGATATAGAAGGCTTCGGCTGCATTGCTGTACCGCGTGGGATCCAGGCCTGGTGCGTAGCTGAAGCCCTGCGGGATATGCGGGTAGTAAAGCAGCGCCCAACCGATTGCCTGAAGGGATGCCCAGAAGACGATGACCGACACCATTGCCAGCGGTCCTGCCACCGAGGCTGCCTTCTCACTCAACCGGCGTATGACGAGCCAGACCGCCACGACGCACAGCCGGCTGAACCGTCCGCGCCCGCTCGGGTGAAGAAGAGTGTGGAACACCTCGATGAGTCCGATCAGAATCACAAGGGCACCAAGGAGGGAAAGCAGCCACAGCACAACAATCTCCCGCCTGTTCGATGTCGGGTTGGAGCAGTCTAACCGGTTCATCACGAGGGCGTGGAAAGATGGGGGAGGTGAACGACGCCGACGCACGCCTCAACGATTCCCGGCCCGCTGAACCAGAGGATGGGTTGAGCGCCGCAGAAGTTCTTGCCCGTCGCCTGGACCGTCCCATGGGCGTGCTCGGGCTCGTCTTCCTGTTCGTCGTCCTGGGCCAGCTTCTAGCTACCGACCCGGGGCTGGTCCTGGCACTCACCGTTACCGGATGGGTGTTCTGGGCTGTTTTCGTCGCCGAATTCCTGCTGCGCGCCTATATCGCGCGGTTCAGCGCGGCCTTCTGGAAAAAGAGCTGGTGGCAGGTCATCTTCCTGCTCGTGCCGTTCCTGCGCTTCCTCCGCGCACTCCAGGCTGTTCGGCTCCTGCGGCTGGCCCGGGTGGCTCGCGTTGGCGGCATCGTCTCGGCCGGAATCCGCGGCTCCCGTTCCGCCGGGCGGCTGCTCTCCAGCAGGATCGGCTGGATGGCGGCCGTGACCGCCGTCGTAATCCTCGCGACAAGCCAGCTGCTCTACGCAACGGGGGAGCACACTGAGTACGGCGACGCGCTCTATGAGACGGCGATGGCCACCATCACCGGCACCGGCATCACCCCGCAGACCGCGTTCGCGCGCGTGGTACAGGTGGTTCTCGCGGTCTACTCGATCGCTGTCTTCGCCACGCTGGCGGGTTCCCTCGGTGCGTTCTTCCTTCGGGAGGACGATCGGCTGCGACCGAAGCCGGACGTTGGAACACCGTCGGCGCCACGCCGTGACTAGACTTGTGTCGCATGACCCCACGGCGAGTCGCGCTCTGCTTCCTGTTCCGGCAAACCGCCGGCGGCCGCGAAGTGCTGCTCGGAATGAAGCGCTCCGGTTTCGGAATCGGTCGCATCGTCGCCCTGGGCGGCGGCATCGAACCCGGGGAATCTGCCAGTGAAGCCGCCGCACGGGAAGTCCAGGAAGAATCCGGGATGGTGGTCGACGTCGCGGATCTGGTGGAACTCGGTCCGGTGCGGTGGCGCTTCCCCATCAAGCCTGTGCTGGACATGGATGCAGTCGTCTTCACGACGGACCGATTCTCGGGAGAGCCGGCCGCAACGGACGAGATCGATCCCTGCTGGTACCCGGTGGAGCAGGTGCCCTGGGAAGGTATGTGGGACGATGCGAAGCACTGGCTCGGCCACGTTCTCCGCAGTCAGCCCCTGAACGTGACCGTCACCCTCAACGCCGACAACCAGACGGTGCGGACGGCGGATTTCGCCTAGACCGCGGAAGGTCGCTCCGGACCGCTCACCGCGGCCAGGATGATGTCACCGAGCTCTCGCGGACGCGTGAACTGCGGCCAGTGTCCTGTTGGCAGATCGACATACTCAACGTCCTTCATCCTGCCAAGCTCCGCGACGTAGGGGTGCCCCTGGGCGACCCATTCCTGCAGCTGGGCCGATGGAAATTCACAGGCGATGACGGTGGCCGGCACGTTGTACCGCTGCTCGTTGCCTAGCTTTTGCGGATCGCAGGCGACACCCCGGGGCTGCGGGATCGCCCGCCGTCGGAAGTCCGCCCGCAACCCGTCGTCCAGATCGGCGAGATCCTCAGCATCGAAGAGCTCCCACGGGGGCAGCGGGATCTCGTCCCCGTCCGCAGGAAGCTCGTCATTGATGACTCCACCCTCGCCGAGCGGGCCGCTGTCCACGAAGATCGCCCGCGCAACGCGGTCCGGACGTTTATCCGCCACTCCATGGATGATCGCCCCGCCGCCCGAGTGCCCAACAAGCACCACCGGGTCAGCCATTTCATCCACCACTGAGACGACGGCGTCGATATGGGTTTGCAGGCCGATGCCCGCCCGCGGCGCATCCACAGCTTCCAACCCGGGAAGCGTGAGCGGATGAACGCGGTGTCCCGCAGCTGTGAGCGGCGGGGTGACGTTGGACCACGATGAAGCGTCCAACCAGAAACCGGGAACCAGGATGATGTCCATGACCGGAACCCTACCGGGCCGACCGCTTCGGGTGAACGGACGGGACGTGACTTGAGGACAGATCCGGTCCGCGGTCAGGAGACGTGCCGTTCCTCCGGGCCGTTGTAGGCAGCCAGCGGCCGGATGAGCGAATTATCTGCACGCTGCTCCATCACATGCGCGGTCCAACCGGTAATCCGGGCGGCGATGAAGAGCGGCGTGAACATCTCGGTGTCGAATCCCATGAGGTGGTAGGTGGGCCCGGCCGGGTAATCGAGATTTGGCTTGATGCCCTTCGCCTCCTGCATGGCTGTCTCCAGGCCCTCGTACAGGCCGAGGATCTCCGGACGCCCGTAGTGCTTGACCATGGCGTCGAGCGCCGCCTTCATGGTCGGAACCCTGGAGTCGCCGCTCTTGTAGACACGGTGCCCGAAACCCATGATCTTCTTCTTCTGCGAGAGGGCTTCGTCCATCCATACCTTGGCGCGGGCAGTTGCCTCCTCGACAGACTCGTCCTGCCTGATGCCGATCTCCTCGAAGGTGTGCATGACGGCCTCATTTGCGCCGCCGTGCAGTGGTCCCTTGAGTGCGCCGATGGCCCCAGTGATGGCCGAGTGCAGGTCCGCCAGGGTGGAGGTGATGACGCGTGCGGTGAAAGTGGATGCGTTAAAGGAGTGCTCCGCGTACAGGATCATCGAGGTGTTGAAAGCCTCCACCACCTCCGGGGCCGCTTCTTCGCCGAATGTCATCCACAGGAAGTTGGCGGAGTAGCCAAGGTCCTCGCGCGGTTCTACCGGGTCGAGTCCGCGGCGGCGGCGCTGGTCATACGCGACGACGGCGGGAAACGCCGCCAGCAGCTCAGTCGCCTTTTCCAGTTCAGCTTCCGGGGAATTATCTTCGGCCTTGGGGTGACTGGCTCCGATCACGGAAACCGCCGTCCGCCCGACATCCATGGGATGGCAGCTGAGCGGGAGCAGATCGATGGCGGCCTTCACGTCCTTGGCGAGTGCGCGCGAGGAGCGTCCCTGGAGACGGAACTCGTGAGCCTCCGACTCCGAGGGAAGTTCTCCGTGCCACAGAAGCCACGCGACGTCCTCAAAGCTCACTGCCGCCGCCAACTCCTGCACGGGGTAGCCCCGGTAGAGCAACGAGTTGGTTTGGGGGTTGACCTTCGAGATTGCGGTGGTGTCCGCGGTGACTCCGGCGAGGCCCTTGTGGATCTGGGGTTCGGTCATGCCTTGACTCCTATGTCTGGGGTGGGTCCGGCGGTTGCCGGGACCGGCTCAGTGCCCGCCGGGCACCTGGAAGTTGAACACTGAGGTGTCGAATCGGTTGTACGCCTCGTAATCGACCAGCTCGTAGAGTCGGGCTCGGGTCTGCATGGAGCCGACGGCGGCCTGTTGGGTGCTGTCTGCCTTGATTGTTTCCAGCGTACGCTCCGCGGCGCCCATCGCACTACGCAGCAGCGTGACGGGGTAGATCACCATGTTCACTCCGACCGACTCCAGGTCTGCAGCGGGGAAAAGCTCGCTTCTCCCGAACTCCGTCATGTTGGCCAGGATGGGTACATCGACCGCACCGCGGACGGCTTCGAACTCGGACAGGTCGCGCATCGCCTCCGGGAAAATTGCATCTGCACCGGCGTCGACCAGAGCTTTCGCCCGATCCTGGGCCGCGTCCAGGCTGTCCGTGCCGCGGATATCAGTCCGCGCCATTATCAGGAAGTTCGGGTCACGGCGTGCATCGACAGCCGCATGGATGCGCTTGACGGCAGTGTCCGTGTCCACCACGTTCTTGCCGTCCAGGTGGCCGCACCGTTTCGGATTGAACTGGTCCTCGATGTGGCAGCCGGCCAGGCCTGCGTTTTCAAGCTCCTGGACTGTACGGGCAACGTTCATCGGTTCACCGAAGCCCGTGTCTGCATCGACCAGGGCGGGGAGATCGGTCATGCGGGCGATCTGGGCGGCCCGTGTGGCTACCTCGGTGAGTGTCGTGAGCCCAATGTCCGGCAGGCCGAGGTCATTGGCGAGGACCGCACCGGAGATGTAGACGCCGTCGAACCCCTTGTCTTCGATCAGCCGTGCGGAGAGCGGATTGAACGCTCCAGGGAACTGCTGGATCCGGCCGGAGGCAAGGCCGGCGCGCAGCGTCTCGCGCTTCTTCTCAGGCGTCACGGAGGAATACAGCATTTAGAACAGTCCCTTCGGTGCTTCTGCGGCAAGGATACCGACGGCCGCAGTCAGGTTCAGCTGGTCAAGTTCCCCGGGCGCGAGTTGGGGGAGTCGCTGCACCGCGTCAAGGAACCGGTCAACCTCCGCATCCTCCACGACACCGTCAGCAAGAGTCCGCAGTTTGCGGATGTACTGCTCGCGCGCGAAGGGACGTGCTCCCAGCGGGTGTGCGTCGGCGACGGCGATCTCGTCGGTGATGACGGTGCCGTCCGTCATGGTGATCTCAACCCGGCCGCCGAACGCTTTCTCGCTGATGTCCAGCGAGTGGTAGCGGCGTGTCCACTCCGCGTCCTCCACCGTGGTGACCTTGCCCCAGAGCTGGACAGTGTCGAGGCGCGAAGCGCGTTCCGGTGTGTAGGAATCGACGTGGTGCCAGCGCCCATCCTGCAGCGCGACCGTGAAGATGTAGGGAATGGAGTGGTCGAGTGTTTCGCGGGACGCCGTCGGATCGTACTTCTGCGGGTCGTTAGCGCCTGAACCGATCACATAGTGCGTGTGGTGGGACGTGTGGATGCGGACAGACTCGACCTTCGCCGGGTCGGTGACCTCCGGATGTGCTCCGTGCAACCGGCGCGCGAGGTCAATCCAGGCCTGGGCCTGGTACTCGGCCGAGTGCTCCTTCGTGTAGGTGTCGAGGATGGCGCGCTTTGCTTCACCGGCGGCAGGCAGCGGAACCTCATATCGGGCGTCCGGACCGTCCAGGAGCCAGGCGATGACGCCGTCTTCGCCCTCGTAGATGGGCGTGGGGGAGGTCTGTCCGCGCATGGCGCGGTCCACGGCTTCGACCGCCATCTTCCCGGCGAAGGCCGGCGCGTGTGCCTTCCACGTCGAGATCTCGCCCTTGCGTGACTGGCGGGTGGCCGTGGTCGTATGCAGGGCCTGGCCGACCGCCTGGAAGATTGTTTCGACGTCGAGACCCAGCAGCGTACCGATTCCGGCGGCGGCGGAGGGACCGAGGTGCGCGACATGGTCGATCTTGTGCTTGTGCAGGCAGATTGCCTTGACGAGATCCACCTGGATCTCGTACCCGGTGGTGATGCCGCGCAGGAGGTCGGCGCCGGATGCACCGGTGTGCTGGGCGACGGCGAGGACCGGGGGAATGTTGTCTCCGGGGTGGGAGTAGTCCGCAGCCAGGAACGTGTCGTGGTAGTCCAGTTCGCGGACCGCGACGCCGTTGGCCCAGGCCGCCCATTCGGGTGATGACTTCTCACCGATCCCGAACACTGTCGCACCGCGTCCGTTGACCGAAACGGGGTGGCTCAGCGCCTGTGCCCGTGCGGCGACGATCGGTGCACGCGAAAGCGAGGCCACGGCAACCGACGCGTTGTCGATGATGCGGTTGATCACCATGTCGGTGACGTCGTCGTCGACTCCGACCGGATCGGCGGCCACCTCGGCGATCTTCCAGGCCAACTGGCCGGTTCGGGGCAGGTTCTCCTCGCTGCGGTGCACGCGGACGGGGTGGAGTTCAACCATGGGGTTCTTCCTCTCGGGTGGTTTTCGCATTGATGTCTGCTCGGGCAGCCAGCAGATACTCCAGGCTGTTGTGAAGGTGGACTTTGGTGGACGCAACGGCCAGATCGGGGTTGGCCAGCGTAATCGACCGGGCGATCTGCGCGTGCTCTGAGGCCGAGGCGGTGAGGCGCGCGACGTCGTCCCGGGCGAGCCGGCGCACACGGCTCAGATGGGTGCGCAGCTGCCGTTGGGCCTGCAGGAGGTACGGATTGGCAGCGGCAGCGTCAATGGCTGCGTCGAATTCGGCGACCAACTCGTAGTACTCATGCTGTCCGTCGTCGGACGCCTGAATGAGCGGGGCCGCGGATTCGAAGCGCGCGGTCAGGGCCTGGAAGGTCCTCCGGTCCGCGCGCGCCGCAGCGAGGGCGGCTGCTGTGCAGTCCAGCGAAATCCGGACGTCGAAGAGGCCGGTGATTTTCTCCAGTGACACCTCGGTGACGACGACGCCACGGCCTGGGTGGGCTGCCGTCAGTCCTTCTGCAGTGAGCCGGGATAGCGCTTCGCGCAACGGTGTCCGGGAGACTCCCAACCGCGCGGACTGCTCGACTTCCCCGAGCAGGGTGCCGGGGCCAAGGCGCCATTCGATGATGTCGGCGCGCAGCGTCTGGTAGGCACGGTCACTGGCCCGCATTTGCCTGCTCCATCGCTCCTCGCACGGCTCCAATGTATACAGAAAGTTTCTGCGCGGCAATCGCTATGATGAAAATCCGCCTCTGCAAGCACACACTGTATACAAAACGGTGGGTCAGCGTACGACGACGGGGGCACCTGGCCGGGTGCCGCCGTCGTCGTGGTGTGCAGTAGTTCAGGCCTGCTGGGGGTACTTTTCCTGCACGGCAGCCCAGTCGCCGGTCTGGGCGATCGGATCCATCCAGAGAACCTCCCACGAATGCCCGTCCGGATCCGAGAAGGTGCGCGAGCGCATGAAGCCGTAGTCCTGCGGTTTGCCCTCGGTGGCTCCCGCGGCCAGTGCCCGGTCAACGAGGTCGTCGATGTCCTCAGGGCTGTCCACACTGATGGCGTTCAGGACGGCGGAGGTCGTCGAGGTATCAGCGATCTGCTTGTCGGTGAACTGCCTGTAGTGCTCGTGTGTAAGGATCATGACGTAGATGGTGTCGCTGATGACGATACAGCCGGCGTTCTCGTCGGTGAATGCCGGGTTCAGCGTCCAACCGAAGCTGGTGTAGAAATCCTTCGACTTCTGAAGGTTCTTCACTGGAAGGTTAACGAAGATGCTGGTCACGATGCGCTCCTTGCTAGCTGGTTTCCGCGGCCTTAGATGCTCGCTTACACGGTAGACGGGGCGATCAACGGGAAATCATCGGTTCCGGGAGAAATTTTCGGCGAACTTCCCACCCTGCAGCGCACACCCGCCGATACGCTGTGACCATGCATTCCGCAATGGAATCGGGACGGCTGGAGCCGCCCGCCGAGGTGCCTCTGCAGGATCTCGAGACGTACAGGAGAGAACTGACCGGTTACTGCTATCGGATGCTGGGTTCCGGCTCCGAAGCGGAAGATGCCGTTCAGGAAACGATGATCAAGGCCTGGAACGGTCGGAATGAATTCAGCGGACGGTCCTCCACCCGGACATGGCTGTACAAGATAGCCCACAACGTCTGCGTCGACATGCTACGCAGCCCCCAGCGGCGGGCACGCCCAATGGAACTGGGACCCTCGACGCCAACCTCTGACGCGCGGCTGGGTGCGCCACTGCCCGAGACAGCTTTCGTCCAGCCGATCGCGGACAGCACGGTCATCGACCTCACCGCGGATCCGGCGGACGTCGCCCTTGCGAGGGAATCGATCCGCCTGGCCTTCGTCGCTGCGCTGCAGCACCTGCCGCCGCTGCAGCGGTCGGTGCTGATCCTGTGTGAGGTGCTCGCGTGGAGAGCGACTGAGGCCGCTGAGCTGCTGGAGCAGACGGTCGCGGCAGTAAACAGCGCGCTGCAGCGTGCCCGGAAGACGTTGGCTGCACGGCGGGAACCGATACTCATGTCCACCATGGACAGCAGGCACACCGCGCTTGTCCAGCAGTACGTTGAAGCGTTCGAAAGCTACGACATCGACCGGCTGGTTTCCCTGCTGAGGGATGACGTGGTGCTGTCCATGCCGCCGTTCAAACTCTGGCTCAGCGGCCCGGACAACTGCGCCGCATGGTTCCGCGGTCAGGGGATCGTATGCAAGGACAGCCGGTTGCTACCGGTCATGGTGAACGGCACCGCGGGGTTCGGAGCGTACCACCTCGTTGAGCCCGGACTCTGGGAGCCGTTCGCGATCCAGATTGTCGAGGCCTCGGACGGGCACATCGTCGGGCACCATAACTTCCTTTACCCGGATCTGTTCCCTGAGTTCGGACTCCCCGCCACGGTGGACGAGCGCTAGGGTGCTCGAGGTAGCGCCTCGCGGTAACCCTGGACAGCTCCAGCGAGCTCGCGACCTCCACTGCGGACACCGGCGCGGCCGCCGAGGACAGGAATGAGACGACGGCACGGAGCTGACGTCTCCGTGCTGCTCTTCATGCTCATCGCTTCCAAGGGCCCTGCCGGAGTCACCGGCGCCGGCCTGGCAACCCTGGCCGGCGGCCTGCAGTCCCACCGCCCCGACCTCGTGGGCGGCGTCGGCCTCATTGTCGGCATCGACCGCTCCATGTCCGAGGCCCGCGCACTGACCAACTTCACCGGGTGCGCTGTCTTCGGCAGGCGGTAGCGGCATGGATCATCGAACATTGAACCTCAGGTTGAGACTAAAGGCTCGCTGTTTTGATCACCGGGTATTTCCAAAGTTCCGCGGTGGACCGGCTGTAACGTGGTGAAGCAAGTAAGCGAGCAAAAAACAGCTATAGACGGAAGCGTGGATAGATACGTGAGTAGCGAACAGGGTTCCACAACTCTGAAGGACGCAACCGACTCAGAGATCGGCCCCACCGGACGTCCGGTCACGGAATTCCCCGAGCCACCGGTTCTGGCCTCCCACGGTCCGGCCCGGGTCATCGCCATGGTGAACCAGAAGGGCGGCGTCGGCAAGACCACCTCCACCATCAACCTGGGAGCTGCGCTCGCCGAAGCTGGACGACGCGTCCTTCTCGTCGATTTCGATCCGCAGGGTGCGCTGTCCGCAGGCCTGGGAACAAATCCGCACGAGCTCGACGTCACCGTCTACAACGTGCTGATGGACCGCAAGGTCAACATCGAGGACGCCATCCAGCACACCGGTGTGGAGAACATCGATCTCCTGCCCGCGAATATCGACCTCTCCGCCGCCGAAGTGCAGCTGGTGAACGAGGTTGCCCGGGAACAGGTACTGGACCGCGCGCTGCGCAAGGTCGAGGACAACTACGACGTCATCCTGATCGATTGCCAGCCCTCACTCGGCCTGCTGACGGTCAACGCGCTGACGGCCGCCCATGGCGTGATCATCCCGCTGATCTGTGAGTTCTTCGCGCTCCGCGCCGTCGCGCTGCTGGTCGAAACCATCGAGAAGGTCCAGGACCGCCTCAATCCCCGTCTGCAGGTGGACGGCGTCCTGGCCACCATGTATGACGCGCGGACCCTCCACAGCCGTGAAGTTATCGCCCGCCTCGTGGAAGCATTTGGCGACAAGGTGTTCGAGACGGTCATCAAGCGCACCATCAAGTTCGCCGACGCCACGGTTGCCGCGGAGCCAATCACCACCTATGCCGGCAATCACTCAGGTGCGGATGCATACCGCAGCCTCGCCCGTGAGCTGATTTCCCGCGGCGGCGCACCGTAGCCGCCTCCGTACCTGATGGCGCAGGACGCTAACGACGACGGCGGCGCCCCTCCCGCGGCGCCCCAGGGTGAGAGGGAGGGAAAGTTCGAAGTCCGGCTCGAGAACTTCAACGGGCCGTTCGACCTGCTGCTGAGCCTTATCTCCAAGCATGAGCTGAACATCACAGAGATAGCGTTGGCGAAAGTAACCGACGAGTTCATCGCCTACATCCGCGCCTTCAGTGCTGCCGGCGACAGCTTTTCGCTCGACGAAGCCAGCGAATTCCTGGTCATCGCCGCGACGCTGCTGGATCTCAAGGCCGCCCGCCTGCTGCCTTCCGGCGAGGTGGAGGATGAGGAGGACATCGCCCTGCTCGAGGCCCGCGACCTTCTTTTCGCGCGTCTCCTGCAATACAAGGCGTTCAAGGAGATTGCCCGCCAGATGGGGGAGCGACTCACCGAGGAGAGCGAGCGGTTCCCGAGGGCGGTGGCTCTTGAGCCGCAGTTCGCGGCGATGATGCCGGAACTAACCTGGCGGATGTCGCCGTCGGACTTTGCAGCGTTGGCCGCGAAAGCGTTGGAGCCCCGCGAACCGGCGCCCACGGAAGTGGGAATCGGCCATCTGCACGCACCTGCAGTCAGCGTCCGTGAGCAGGCAGACATCATCGGGCAGCGGCTGCGGGAGCAGGGCGTCCTGTCCTTCCGGCAGCTCACGGCGGATGCGGACTCGATGCTAGTCGTGGTAGCCCGCTTCCTCGCCCTGCTGGAAATGTTCCGCGACATGGTGATCACCATGGACCAGACTGCGCCGCTGGGGGAGTTGACTGTTCGGTGGTCCGCAGGTGAAAGCAGTTGGACTGCGGACAACATCAGCGAAGAATACGACAGGGACAATCAGGATCAAGCCGGCCTGCCGGTCGCCGGTGACTTCATGGAAGGAGGAGTCCATGAGCGAGCGAACTGAACAAACGCACGTGGGCAACCGCACTGCATCGGAAGAAGAGCCGGTACCGGACGTCCCATCTTTGCCCGGCGGAGTGCCGGCCGCGGTCGAGGCCGTGCTCCTCGTTATCGAGGAACCGGTGACCGATATTCAGCTCGCGACGGCGCTCGAGGTGCCGGTGGATGAGGTGCGTGATGCGCTCGGGGAACTGAAGGCCGAGTATGACGGCTATACTGGTCAGGGCCCGGAAACCGGACCAACGCGGCGTCGGGGCATTGAGCTTCGAAATGTCGCCGGCGGGTGGCGGTTCTACACGCGCAGCGAGTTCGCTGTCGTCGTCGGACGGTTTGTCCTGGACGGTCAGAGCGCGCGGCTTTCACAGGCGGCTCTCGAAACCCTCGCCGTCATCGCTTACCGGCAGCCGGTCTCACGATCACGGGTGTCGGCAATTCGTGGGGTGAACGTGGACTCGGTGGTTCGCACCCTTGTTCAACGTGGACTTATCGCCGACGTCGCTACCGATCCGGAGACCGGAGCGGTGCTCTACGGAACCACGCCGCTTTTTCTGGAAAGATTGGGTATTGGCACCGTTGCCGATCTGCCCAAGCTTTCTCCGCACCTGCCCGGCCTCGAAAACCTGCAGGACTTCGACGACACCACGTACTGACGTACAACAGCTAAGGAATTTCAATGACACAGGCGCCCCGCTCCGGATCCGGAAGGAACCGCGCCGGCCGTAACTCTGCCTCCGATCCCGCGGGAAAAAGCGGGAGGGATGCTGGTGGCGCGAATCAGGCGCGCGCCGGCAAGAGTGCAGGCAAGGATGCTCCCAAGGGCGCAGGCAAGGGCGCTCCGAAAGCCGCACGCAGCGGTCAAAAGGGTGCGTCCGCGGGTTCGGCGCCCTTCGGTAAGGAGCGCTTCGGCCGCAACCTCGGGCCGGTACACCGCCCGCGCCGCCCGAAGGCTCCACCCGTTGACCGGCTGGACGTGCACGATCCCGATGGTGTCCGCCTGCAAAAAGTCATGGCGTCGGCCGGTGTTGCATCGCGCCGGGTATGCGAGGACATGATCCGCGACGGCCGGGTTGAAGTGGACGGCAGCATCGTGACCGACCTCGGTGTCCGGGTTGACGCATCGAGCGCAGCGATCCACGTGGACGGCATCCGCCTCCAACTGAACGAGACCATGCTCTACTACGCGTTCAACAAGCCCAAGGGCGTTGTCTCCACCATGGAGGACCCCGAGGGCCGCCCCTGCATCAGCGACTTCCTGAAGAACCGCAAAGGGGAGCGGCTCTTCCATGTCGGGCGTCTTGATGTCGCGACTGAAGGTCTGATCCTGCTGACCAATGACGGCGAACTCACCAACCGCCTCACTCACCCGTCCTTCGAAGTGTCCAAGACCTACCTTGTGCAGGTCCGCGGGCCGATGGCGCACGGCATCGGCGCCCAGATGAAGGAGGGCATCGAGCTGGAGGACGGCATCGCGAAGGTCGATTCCTTCAAACTGGTCGATTCGACCCCCGGTCACGTGCTGGTTGAGGTTGTGCTCCATTCAGGACGCAACCGTGTTGTACGCCGCTTGTTCGACGCCATCGGTCACCCGGTTGAGCGTCTGGTGCGCACCCAGTTCGGCCCCATCCGCGTCGGCGATCAGCGCCAGGGCAGTATCCGCGTTCTCGGCCGTCAGGAAGTTGGGCACCTCTTGGCCGCTGTGGAGATGTAGCCGATGGTCGTAACAAACGGCGGCACACACCTGTCCGGGCCGGTGCTGATAGTCGGCACCGGTCTGCTCGGCACAAGCATCGGGCTCGGACTGCGTGCACGGGGACTCGACGTCGTCCTCTCCGACATCTCGCCGTCCACCCAGGCTGTGGCACAGGACATTGGCGCTGGC
The DNA here is from genome assembly GCF_059089725.1 of Arthrobacter sp. M71 S08. Taxonomy (NCBI): domain Bacteria; kingdom Bacillati; phylum Actinomycetota; class Actinomycetes; order Micrococcales; family Micrococcaceae; genus Arthrobacter; species Arthrobacter sp. M71 S08. The sequence goes on from NZ_JBNHEY010000006.1 coordinate 24,505, forward strand.
CGCCTGTTGAACCCGGCCGAGTCGGCGTTCGCGCCTGAACTCGTGGTTGTTGCTGCGCCACCGGACGTCACCGGCGCACTGGTCGTCGATGCGCTGGCAGCTTACCCGGCCGCCGTCGTCGTCGATATTGCCAGCGTCAAGGACGCGGTGCTGAAGTCAGTAGCTGAAGCAGCCGACGACGCTGCCCTCTCACGCTACGTGGGCACCCATCCCATGGCAGGACGGGAGAAGTCGGGGCCGGTTGCTGCCCGCGCTGAGCTGTTTACCTCCATGCCGTGGGTCATTTGCGCGTCGAAGCACAGCGCGCCTGAATCGGTGCGCACTGCCGAGGCGCTGGCGATTGACCTCGGGGCGGTCGTTTCCCGCATGTCGAGCGAGGAACACGACCAATCGGTTGCGGTCATTTCCCACCTGCCCCAGGTGCTGTCGTCCCTTCTCGCGAGCCGGCTGCAGGACACCCCCGCGCACGCCCTCTCCCTGGCGGGGAACGGGCTCCGGGACGTCACGCGGATTGCCGCCAGCGATCCGCGGTTGTGGGTGCAGATTCTCTCTGCGAACGCGAGCCGGCTGGTGGAGATCCTCTACGGTGTGCGTGAAGACCTGAATCGCCTGATCGGCACGCTCGAGAATCCGCTGGGTGAGGGTGCGCGACTGGACATGGCGCAGCTGATGGCCGAGGGCAACATCGGGCAGGCACGCATTCCCGGCAAGCATGGCGCACCCCCCGAAGCGTTCGCCAAGCTCACCGTGCTTGTGGATGACGTTCCCGGACAGATTGCACGGCTGCTCACCGAAATCGGGGACACCGGCATAAACCTTGAGGACCTGCGAATCGAGCATTCGCCCGAGCGCCAGGTAGGTATGGCCGAGGTCTCGGTGCTGCCGGGCAAACGGCACGAGCTCACTGATTTCCTCACGGATCGCGGATGGAAGGTAGTTCAGTGACTGCATCTCTTGCACACTTCCGATTGGGCAAGTCCCTCGTTGTGGCGATCGACGGACCGTCCGGTTCCGGCAAGTCCAGCGTCAGTCGTGAAGCCGCCAGCCGGTTGCATGCGGCGTACCTTGACACCGGTGCAATGTATCGCGCGGTGACCCTGCACTGCCTTGAGAAGGGCGTGGACTTCTCCGACGCCGGGGCAGTGGAACGTGCTTCCCGTGAACTCGACCTGTCCCTCAGCACCCGACCGGATACTGAATCGGTCCTGATCAGCGGTATCGACGTGACGGATGCCATTCGGGAGCCACGGGTTTCGCGTGCCGTCAGCGCAGTCGCCACCACACTCGGCGCCCGCAGCGAGCTGATTCGGAGACAGCGGCAGATCATCGCAGACTCACACCACCGCATCGTGGCCGAGGGCAGGGACATCACCACCGTCGTCGCGCCGGACGCGGAGGTGCGCATTCTCCTGACCGCAAGCGAGGAAGCGCGGCTCCGGCGGCGTGGTGACCAGCTTGGCGGTTCCCAAACTGCGGAGCAGCTGAAACAGCAGGTTCTCGGCCGTGATGCCAAGGACTCTTCCGTAGTGAATTTTCATCAGGCCGCCAACGGTGTAGTAACCGTTGATTCGTCGGACCTGGATTTCGAGCAGACAGTGACGGCGGTGCTCGACGTTGTTCGCACCGTCGCCCACCAATAAAACGAAGGATCGCGAATATGAGCGAGAACCAGACTGAACTTGAGGAAGAGTATGAGCCTACGGGCGAGGACTCCGTAGCCGAGCACATCCATGCCCTGGATGAAGCGGAGGCTGAGCGTCGTGCTGAATCCCTGCGCGCCGGTCTGGAGGACTATGAGCTGGACGAGGAGGATGCAGCTCTCCTCGCGCAGGAACTCGGCGACTACGACGACGACGCACCCGTTCAGCTGGACCCTGTCCTTGCGATCGTGGGCCGTCCGAACGTGGGCAAGTCGACCCTGGTGAACCGTATCCTCGGACGCCGGGAGGCAGTCGTGGAGGACACCCCGGGTGTCACACGCGACCGTGTCATGTACTCAGCCACCTGGAACGGCACCAACTTCACGCTGGTTGACACCGGTGGTTGGGAGCACGACGCCCGGGGCATCCACGCACGCGTCGCTGACCAGGCCGAAGCCGCCGTCGACCTCGCCGACGCCGTGCTGCTGGTCGTCGACGCGACTGTAGGCGCGACCGCGACAGATGAGGCGATTGTCCGCATGCTGCGGCGCAAGAAGAAGCCTGTCATTCTCATCGCGAACAAGGTCGACGACATCCAGAACGAGGCCGACGCGGCCGCCCTCTGGTCGCTGGGCTTCGGCGAGCCGATGCCGGTGTCGGCGCTGCACGGCCGCGGTACGGCCGACATGCTCGACAGGGCAGTGGAAATCATGCCGGAGTTCTCCGAACACGGGGGCCTGGAGCGGTCAGGCGGACCTCGCCGCGTGGCATTGATCGGGCGCCCCAACGTTGGCAAGTCGTCCCTCCTGAACAAGCTGGCCGGGACGGAGCGCGTTGTCGTTGACCCGTTGGCGGGTACCACCCGTGATCCGGTGGACGAGATGATCGAGCTCGGCGGCCGCGTTTGGCGCTTCGTGGATACCGCCGGTATCCGTCGTCGAGTCCACATGCAGCAAGGCGCCGATTTCTACGCGTCGCTGCGTACGCAGTCCGCGCTGGAGAAAGCGGAGGTCGCCGTTGTCCTCCTCGCCGTTGATGAAGTGCTGAGCGAGCAGGATGTGCGCATCCTGAACCTCACGATTGAGTCCGGCCGCGCGCTCGTTCTGGCATTCAACAAGTGGGACCTGCTCGACGACGAACGCCGTCGTTACCTTGAGCGCGAGATCGAGCAGGACCTCGCCCATGTCGAGTGGGCGCCGCGCGTCAACATCTCCGCGAAGACGGGTTGGCACAAGGACCGTCTGGTACCCGCACTCGACCGCGCGCTGGAGTCCTGGGACAAGCGCATTCCGACCGGCAAGCTGAACGCCTTCCTCGGCGAGCTCGTTGCAGCGCATCCGCACCCGGTGCGAGGTGGAAAGCAGCCCCGCATCCTGTTCGGCACGCAGGCGTCATCACGTCCCCCGCGCTTTGTTCTCTTCACCACCGGTTTCCTCGATCCCGGATACCGCCGGTTCATCACACGCCGGCTGCGTGAGACGTTCGGTTTCGAGGGCACGCCGATTGAGGTCAGCATGCGCGTCCGTGAGAAGCGCGGCCGCAAGAAGTAGAGCTCCTCTATCGATTCAGGGCCGACCGGTTCGTCGGTCAGGGCATCGATAGGATAAGATTCTTCAGGTGGTTCGGACGGAATGTCCGTGCTGATCGGGATGTGGCGCAGCTTGGTAGCGCACTTGACTGGGGGTCAAGGGGTCGCAGGTTCAAATCCTGTCATCCCGACGGTAAGGTCCTGGAAACTCAAAGTTTCCGGGACCTTTTTCGTTCCTTGAAACGCCGTCGATAGAGCGGCGGCCAATCTTTCGAATGACCTGCAGTTCTGTTCACGCTATCGGGCGTGAGAAATTGGATGGGTGAATACAGCTCAGGAGAAGACGAAGCCTCCTCGCCCCCAACTTGTCTTCGACGTTTTGGACAAGTCATGGGTGACGCCCCACATGGTTCGCGTCACGCTGGGCGGTCCGGCGTTCGAGCAGTTCCAGCCGAAGGATGTAACGGACAATTACGTCAAGTTGCTTCTCGCCAAGCCGGAACTCGAACTCGAGCCGCCGTACGACCTCGCTGCTCTACGCGAGCACCTTCCGCCCGAGGATGTTCCGGTGACGCGCACTTACACCGTCCGGCGGACCAATTCAGCTGAGCGCACGATCGAGATCGACTTCGTCGTCCATGGGGACGAAGGACTGGCTGGTCCGTGGGCGGCTAACGCGCAGTCGGGGGACCGAATCGCCCTGATGGGTCCTAACGGCGCCTACTCTCCTGATCCGGCGGCCGACTGGCACCTGTTCGCCGGTGATGAGTCGGCTCTTCCGGCCATCAGTGCTGCACTCGAAGCACTGCCGGCAGAAACTCACGGCGTTGCTTTCCTTGAATACGGTGGCCCGGAAGATGTCATCGAGCTGGCAAAGCCGTCCGGCGTCGAGGTTGTCTGGGTGCGCCGTGAAGTGCGGGACGATACGACGAGGTCTCTACTCGCCGCCGCAGTCTCTGCCTACCGCTGGCCGGCTGGCCGTGTGCAGGTATTCGCACACGGGGAGCGGGAGTCGATGAAGGCCCTACGCGATGTGTTCCTGAAGGATCGCGGACTGACCAAAGACCAGCTCTCCCTCTCGGGTTACTGGGCCGCCGGCCGGACCGAAGACAAGTTCCAGGCCGAGAAGCGTGAACCCATCGGGGTCATTCTCCCAGCCTGACCGCACGCTGCGGCGTGCCGCACCGGGTATGTTCGTTGCCCTGAAGAGTATGTTGGACCCATGGCATCCGAGGCGACAGTTCTATCCGTTGATGGGCCGCACGGCACCCGGGAAGTTCGCATATCGAGTCCGAGCCGCGTCATGTGGCCGGCGCTGGGACTGACGAAGCTGGACCTGGCCAAGTACCTGATCGACGTGGGCGATGCCTTCATCGCAGCGAATGGTGACAGGCCGCTTGCATTGCAGCGCTTCGGTGACAACATCGACGGCGAACAGTTCTTCTCGAAGAATCCGCCGAAGGGTGCCCCGGAGTACATCCGATCCGTGAAGGTCGAGTATCCGAGCGCGCGATCCCACCCGCAATTGGTGATCGACGAGCCGGCTGCCGCGGTGTGGGCTGCCCAGATGAACACGGTGGTTTTCCATCCCTGGCCTTCGCGTGCGGATAATTCGGACAACCCGGACCAGCTGAGGATCGACCTTGATCCTCAGCCCGGCACCGATTTCGATGACGCTGTGCCCGCCGCGATCGAGCTCCGGAAGGTTCTTGCGGAGGCGGGCCTCAGTGCCTTCCTGAAGACTTCGGGCAACCGCGGCATCCATGTGTATGCGCCGATTGAGCCGGTGCGCGAGTTCCTTGATGTGCGACATGCGGTGATTGCCGCTGCGCGGGAACTCGAGCGTCGCATGCCGGACAAGGTGACTACCTCCTGGTGGAAGGAGGAACGCGGGGAACGGGTGTTCGTTGACTTCAACCAGGCGAATCGGGATCGCACGATTGCTGGTGCGTACAGTCCCCGGGCGCTGGCTCATGCGCCGGTTTCCTGTCCGATTACGTGGGAAGAGCTTGAGAAAGTTCAACCGAAGGACTTCACGATCCTGACCGTGCCGGAGCGGCTGCGGACCGTCGGTGACCCCTGGGCCAATTTTCACGACAAGCCCGGGACTATCGATACGTTGCTTGACTGGTGGCAGCGGGATCTGGATGCCGGCCTCGGGGAACTGCCGTTCCCACCCGACTATCCGAAGATGCCGGGGGAGCCGCCAAGGGTTCAGCCGAGCCGGGCCAAGAAGGATAAGTAGGGCTTACCTGCAGCCCCATGCAGTCGGGTTCTCCGCGCAGGTGCCGTCCACGAGCCGGTTGTCGGAACGCCAGATGCTGACGAGGTGCGGCTCTGACTGGACCGCGGCTTGTCCGGCGATAGGTATCCAGGGCCCGCCGTTGACGGAGTAGTCGCCGTTGAAGCGCGTGGTGAGGACTACGTTGTAGTCGCCGGTCGCAGCGTAGACGTGGCTGGTAGGCGTCTCCACCAGAAGCCATTCACCCTCGGGGACGGCGTTTCCGGCGGTCTGTGTGGTTCTGGTGGTGCCGTCGCCGTAATTCCAGTCGTACGCCACCGGCCAGGCCCGGATGTGTACCTCGTCCCCGAGGGTTTCGAAGGTGAACTCCTGCTCGGCGACGTCGGCCCGGAAGTTGTTGTGTCCGCCTAGGAGGCCGAAGTTGTTGGGCTCCGATACTACGGTCGCAGCGATGATCGGCTGACTCTGGAAATCTTCCAGCGTGATGACAACTTCGGGCTCCGCTACTTCGCCGCCGTTCGGGGGTTCCGGCGCGGGGGAGCCGGGGTAGAGGCAGGACCTGTCGCCTGTTCGGGTTTCCGTGGGTGGGCTGGTCGAGCTGTCGATCGCAATCCACTCCACCAACTCGCCGTCAGGTTCTGAATCGCAGGCAGAATTGAGATTAACGCACAATCCGGGATCGAGGTTGTTCAATCGCCCTTTTGTGCACACTCGTTCATATGTGTACGTGACGTCTGGCGAGCTGCTGTCTGGTTCTGGTTCTGCTCTTCCTACCGAGACGTTGGGAGGGGTGGATGGAGCAGCAGGCGAAGCGCCGGGATCTCTGTTATCAACGGCGACCTTTCCGGGTTGCCAGCCAGCATCGGTTTTCCTCTCAGACTCGGCAACTGCAGGAGTTGCTGTGGCACCCAATAGGACGACCAATGCAAACGTACGCATGAAAGGCGACCGTAAGCGCCCTATCCGGGTTGCGTCAGCCATTGCCGTCGTCAACGCTCACTGCCCCCACATCGAGGAGTATCCACTCACCGTTGTCATAGAAGGCAATCAGCTCGTTCAGGTCGGGCTCAGAAAAACCGGGAGTTTTGTTCACGCTGGCCCCTCCTGCGGCATAGTACGTCGCAGGCCTTTGCGTAATGGTGATGAATGACGAGACAGAACCATGTACGTTCGGTTCAAAAGTGCTGTCGAAGCTCTTCAACTGGATATCTCCGCCAGCGATCCAACCTCCCTCAGCGAAGGCTTCCTCGATGGATCCGCTGATATTGCTACACGTCGTGCATCCGTCGTCGGTGACGGCCTTAAGCGGCTCAAGACCATTAGTGGCGTACGCGTAATTCAGCAGTTCAAACCACCACTCCGTGAACGCCTCGAGCCCCTCAACGGTGTTCTCATCCGCAAGCGCGGGTTTCTCCGGGACAGGGATGTTCACTGCAGGCCCGGCCGCAGAGGCGGGGGACGGCGTCGGTGTAGGCGTAGCTGACGGTGACGCAGAGGCGGAGCCCGATACGGATGGAGATTCCGACGGCGTCTGTGCCGCGCCGGCGCCGCCGCCCTGGCATCCGGCAAGGACAAGAACAGAGAGGGCTGTACCGGCTAGGGTGCAAGCCACGCGAGACTGAGACATAGATTTCCCCGACAATGTGATTCCGTGTGGACTGCCAACCATCCTAACCAGAGTCAGTTACCAGCCTGGAGGTTATCCACAAGACGGGGTAATGAACCCTAAGCCAGCACCTTGCTGAGGTCGTACGCCGCCGGAATCTCCAACTGCTCGAACGTGCAGGAACGCGCATCCCTGTCCGGCCGCCACCGCTCGAACTGCGCTGTGTGCCGGAACCGGTCGCCCTCCATCTGGTCGTAACGCACCTCGACCACGCGTCGCGGGTGCAGCCGGACATAGGACACGTCCTTTGCGGAAGCGAATCGACTGCGGTCGGTTTCACCGCGAACTATTTCTCCGTCGTCGTCGCGCATCACATCCGGTTCCAGCTCACCGATCAATTCCAGCCGCCGCTTGTCCGAGAATGCGGACGCACCGCCGACGTTTCGCAATTCACCGCCGTCGTCGTAGAGGCCGAGAAGAAGCGAACCGACACCCTGGCCGCTCTTGTGCACCCGGTAACCGAGTACCACGGCGTCGGCGGTGCGATGGTGCTTCACCTTGAGCATGCGCCGCTTGTTCGGCTCGTACGCTGCGGTCAGCGGTTTGGCCACTACGCCGTCCAGGCCGGCCCCCTCGAATTCGACCAGCCAGCGCCGGGCGAGTTCGACGTCGTCCGTCACCTGCGAGAGATGCACCGGTTCAGAGAAAGTCTCACCGATCCCCTCCAACACCTTCCGCCGCTCCGCGAAGGGCACGTCGAGCAAATCGTGGTCGTCGATCCCCAGCAGGTCAAAAGCAATGAACGACGCCGGTGTCTCCTTCGCGAGCAGGCGCACCCTGCTGTCGGCTGGGTGGATCCGCTGCGATAGTGCGTCCCAGTCAAGGCGCTCAGCGCCCCATTCTCCGCGGCGGACCACAATCTCGCCGTCGATGACACACCGCTCCGGAAGGTTCTCAAGCAGCGCCTCGACAAGCTCCGGGAAGTACCGGGTGAGTGTCTTCGACCCGCGGCTCCCAATTTCGCATTTGCCGTCTTCGACATGGATGACGGCGCGGAAGCCGTCCCACTTGGGCTCGTAGACCAGGCCGCCGGGAACACTGTCTGCGTCCGGCACTGCGTCCACGGCCTTGGCGAGCATGGGCTGAATCGGAAAGGGCAGATCGGTCATAGATCGATCCTGTCTCATGAGCACTTGAATTGCCATGGACGCCACGCGTACGTGGGTGGAGCGGGGAGGTAACCGGCGCGGGAGAGAAGGGTGACGCACCGCACGGACACTGTGCCTATACTCGATCGTGAGGCCCCCGATCGAGAGAAAAGGGCCGCCGCTTGTTCATCGCTTTCCACGAATAAATCCGTCCGGTGCCCACGAAAGGCCGACAATGAGCAACATTCCCGAAGACCTTTACTACACCGCCGAACACGAGTGGGTCACCGCACCCGACAACAACGGAGTTGTCCGTGTTGGTATCACCGACTTCGCTCAGGACGCTCTTGGCGACGTTGTTTATGTCCAGATGCCCGAGGGCGGCTCGAAAGTGGGCGCTTCCGACGTCGTAGGGGAGGTTGAATCCACCAAAAGCGTCAGCGACATTTACGCGCCGGTCAGCGGCGAGGTCATCAACCGTAACGAAGCGCTCGACGGCGATCCTGCGCTGATCAACTCGGATCCGTACGGCGATGGCTGGCTCATGGAAATAAAGGTTGAGGACAGCTCGGTGGTTGAGGAGCTTCTCAGTTCTTCGGAATACTCTCAGCAGGTAGGCTAGAGTCACCGGCTGAGGCTAATAGTTTGTGGCCAGCCGGGAAACCGGTTGGCCACGTGTTTTTGGGGAAGGAATTTTGAAATGGTAGGCGAGAACAACGCAGCCGGACAGGACGCTTCGGGATCGCATATGCCTTCGCCTGAGACGACCACCATCGGCTTGCCGCCCCAGTCGGCCGCCCCAACCGTTGAGCCGCGTCTGACCAACGAGGAACGCGCCGCCGTTGCGGCCCTGCCCGCTGGTTCAGCACTGCTCATCGCCCACACAGGCCCTAACGCCGGCGCGCGCTTCCTCCTGGATGAAGACGTCACTACCGCCGGACGCCACCCCAACGCCGATATTTTCCTCGATGATGTGACGGTGTCCCGCAAGCATGCAGAGTTCCGTCGTGGACCTGAGGGTTTCCGGGTTGTCGATTCCCGGAGCCTCAACGGTACGTACGTGAATAACGATCGCGTTGACAGCGTTGTGCTGCGCAACGGCCATGAGGTCCAGATCGGCAAGTTCCGCCTCACCTTCTACGCCGCCGGGAGCGTGCCGCAGTCGCAGGGTCGGGTCTAGGCACCTACATGCCCTCCTCCCAGCCGTCCCGGCGACCCGTGGGTATAGCCCCGGAGCGTGTCAGCGGGAACGTCCTGAATATTGGGGAGGTCCTCACCGAGCTGGCTGGGGACTTTCCGCAGATCAGCGCCTCGAAGATCCGGTTCCTTGAAGAAAAGGGGCTCATCACCCCGCAGCGCACCCGGGCGGGCTACCGGAAATACACTCCGGTCGACGTCGAACGCCTGCGGTTTGTTCTGGCGCTGCAGCGAGATCAGTACCTCCCGCTCAAAGTCATCAAGGATTACCTTGACGCGATCGATCGGGGAGAGCGGCCGGAGAACCTGCCCGGCGGCGTCACCCTGGCTCCACGCATGGTCTCGGACCAACTTGCGCGTGAGCTCGGATCCCACGCCCGCCGGCTCACCCGGGAGACTCTCGCCGCCGAAGCCGGAGCCCGTCCCGAACTGATCCGCGACCTGATTGCGTTCGGCCTCATAGCGGAGGTTGACGGCCGCTTCGACGAGCACGCCCTGAAGATCACCCGCTCTTGTGTGCAGCTCGAATCACACGGGATCGAGCCTCGCCACCTACGTCCCTTCCGTGCCGCAGCAGACCGTGAACTCGGTCTTGTTGAGAGCGTCGTTGCGCCGGTGGCCTCCCGCCGCGACGTGGCCTCCAAGGCTCGGGCGGCAGAAACCGCGCGCGAGATCAGCGAGCTCTGCCTAAACCTCCACAGCGCCCTCGTCCAGGGTCAGATTGCACGGATGGAAAACTAGGAGGCAGACATGATCGAGATGGATGTAGTAGGCGTTCGCATCGAGCTACCGTCCAATCAGCCCCTTGTCCTTCTCAAGGAGGCGGCAGGAACCCGCCACATTCCCATTTGGATCGGCGCACCGGAAGCCAGCGCAATAGCGTTCGTCCAGCAGGGAATTGTCCCGCCGCGCCCCATGACCCACGATCTCCTCGTAAGTATCGTCGCGGCCCTCAACCACACAGTGACCGAGGTCAGGATTGTCCGGGTGGAGGACACCGTGTTCCACGCCGAGGTTGTCTTTGAGGACGGCACAACGGTCAACTCCCGGGCATCTGATGCCATCGCTATTGCTCTCCGCGTGCCGTGCCCCATTTATTGCGCACCGCAGGTCATGGAGGACACGGGCGTGGAGATAGCGGAGGCGGACGACGACGACAGCGACACCTCCTCCGCGGAAGGCCAGGCCAACGCCGAGCGCGAGCTGAAACAGTTCCGCGAGTTTCTGGCCGACGTCGAGCCCGAAGACTTTGAGAAGTAGCCACAGACGACACGCCTTGATTGTTATGTGCGGCATCTTTGACCTCGGGTACCCGGGGATCTAACGTCGAAGCATACAGTTCCCATTGCACTAGCTGTAAACTCAGGGCAGACATTCATTTAATCCCCCTGTGGACCTCGGCTTGTGCCACTTCCCCCCGGGAACCAGAACGAGGAGGCAACACGTGAGTCCGAAAGGCGACGCCGGTACGGGTTCCAACGCGGCCGCTACGGGTGGATCGATACCCGCCAGCGCGCAGGGCCTGCTCTTCACCGAAGACCTTCCTGTGCTTGATGAGGACGCGGGTTACCGTGGACCTACCGCCTGCAAAGCTGCGGGCATTACCTATCGCCAGCTCGACTACTGGGCCCGCACCGGTCTCGTTGAACCCGCAGTTCGCGGCGCCTCCGGGTCCGGCTCCCAGCGGCTCTACGGATTCCGCGACATCCTCGTGCTCAAGGTCGTCAAGCGGCTGCTCGACACCGGGGTTTCTCTCCAGCAGATCCGCAGCGCTGTGGAACACCTGCGGGAACGCGGAGTTGAGGACCTCGCGCAGATCACCCTGATGAGTGATGGCGCCAGCGTCTACGAGTGCACGTCCGCTGATGAAGTGATCGACCTTGTCCAGGGCGGGCAGGGAGTCTTCGGCATCGCCGTTGGGCGCGTATGGCGGGAGGTCGAAGGAAGTCTTGCAGCGTTGCCGAGTGAGCACGCAGCCGACCAGGACTTTCCCGACGACGAACTGAGCAAGCGACGGGCAGCCCGCAAAATCAGCTGACCCGGATCCACCATTGTGCCCCGCCAAGTGCGGGGCATTTTTGTGGCCGGCGGAGGCCCAGCGGCGCTAGCGGCGGGCGACGCGGTTACGCATGCGCCCGGAGTCCAGCAGGGAGCGCAGCAGGTCATCAAAGTGCCCTGCTGCCTGCTTCGCTGATTCACCCGGCCAGTGGTGCACTGCATGCGCTGCACCCTGGATCTGCTGCCAGTTGGCCTGCTCCGTTATGGTGGGGCTGAGCAGCAAATCACCGAACATCTGCTTCATTTCGTTCAGCCGGAACGTGTGCTCGTTTGAGCCGGTGCGTACCCGGTTTGCCACGATGCCCGCCGGTGCGAGATTTGGTGCGAACTCGTTCTTGAACAGTTCGATGGCACGCATGGTCCGTTCGGTGCCGGCGACGGAAAACAGTCCGGGTTCGGCAACGAGCATTACCCTGTTGCTTGCAGTCCAGGCCATGCGGGTGAGCCCGTTCAGGGATGGCGGGCAGTCAACCAGGACAAGACGGTATCCCTGAACACGATCCAGCAGCATGGAGAGGCGCCGCAGATCCCGCTTGGCGAGGTCAGGCCGGTCATAGATGCCTGAGTAGGCGGAACCCATCGCCACGTCGAGCACGTGCGCCGCGTTGTTTGAGCTGCGCTTGAGAGCATTATTGACCCAGCCGCTCGGCACAACGTTGGCGGCGAGATCGCCTCGACGGGCGTTTTTCAGCAGGCGGCCGATATCAGTCTGCTCGTTTGCCTGAACCCCAAGCCCGGTGGTTGCGTCCGCGTGCGGATCAAGGTCAACGACAAGTGTGGGGATCCCTGCGGACAATGCCGCGGATGCCAGTCCCAGGGTGACCGAGGTCTTGCCGACCCCGCCTTTGAGGCTGCTGATGCTCACTACTTGCACTTGTTGAACCAATACCTAACGTTTGAGATGCTACAGATCGCAGGATCGTTCGTCCCCGCACACCCTATTCATCATAGGTGGACCCATAGACCGTACGAACACGGCTCGGCGGTGGGCCGCCAAGTCGAAGAATTACCGGCATGTGACTACAAATTACTTTGACCAGAAAGACCAAATGTAGGCTGGGCACGCTAAGTCGTCGTTCCATCGACCCGCAAGGACGCAGGAGAGCAATGTTCTCGAAGATTTTGGTAGCCAACCGAGGCGAGATCGCCATTCGCGCGATGAGGGCGGGTTATGAAACCGGCGCAAAGACCGTCGCGGTATTTCCTCATGAGGACCGCAATTCAATTCACCGGCAGAAGGCTGACGAAGCCTACCTCATTGGTGAGGAAGGCCACCCGGTCCGTGCGTACCTCGATGTGGAGGAGATCGTCCGGGTAGCCAAGGAAGCGGGCTGCGATGCCATCTACCCGGGCTATGGTTTCCTGTCCGAGAACCCGAATCTGGCACGCGCAGCGGCCGACGCGGGCATTACCTTCGTGGGTCCGCCGGCTGAGGTGCTGGAACTGGCTGGTAACAAGGTCCGTGCGCTGGAAGCCGCGCAGAAGGCGGGCATCCCTGTCCTGAAGTCCTCCCAGCCGAGCTCGGACCTTGAGGAACTCGTCGCCGCAGCGGATGAGATCGGATTCCCCATCTTCGCCAAGGCGGTAGCCGGCGGCGGTGGCCGAGGCATGCGCCGGGTGGATAACCGCGAAAACCTGCGTGAAGCGCTCGAATCAGCGATGCGCGAGGCAGATTCGGCGTTCGGAGATCCGACCATGTTCCTCGAGCAGGCTGTGCTGCGCCCGCGTCATATCGAGGTACAGATCCTCGCTGACGCCGAGGGCAATGTCATGCACCTCTTTGAGCGGGACTGCTCCCTGCAGCGCCGCCACCAGAAGGTCATTGAGATCGCGCCGGCGCCGAACCTGGACGAGAACATCCGGCAGGCGCTGTACCGTGACGCCGTTGCGTTCGCGAAGGCACTGAACTACGTCAACGCGGGAACCGTTGAATTCCTCGTCGATACCGTCGGTGAGCGCGCCGGACAGCACGTTTTCATTGAGATGAATCCCCGCATCCAGGTTGAGCACACCGTAACGGAAGAGGTTACAGACGTAGACCTCGTCCAGTCCCAGCTGCGCATCGCGGCGGGGGAGACGCTGGCTGACCTCGGTCTGTCCCAGGAGAGCGTGCGGTTGCGGGGTGCCGCCCTGCAGAGCAGGATCACCACCGAAGACCCTGCCAACGGGTTCCGTCCCGACGTCGGGAAAATCACCGCGTACCGGTCGGCCGGCGGCGCGGGCGTTCGGCTCGACGGCGGCACCGTGTATGCGGGCGCCGAAATCAGCCCCCACTTCGACTCCATGCTGGTCAAACTCACCTGCCGCGGTCGTGATTATGAGTCCGCTGTACGCCGTGCACGGCGTGCGTTGGCCGAGTTCCGTGTGCGTGGCGTATCCACCAACATTTCCTTCCTGCAGTCGGTCCTTGACGATCCGGCGTTCATTGCCGGTGATGTGGCCACCTCGTTCATTGACGAGCGGCCGGAACTGCTGACCGCGCGGGTCCCGGCTGACCGCGGAACCAAGCTTCTGAACTGGCTGGCCGATGTCACGGTCAACAAGCCCAACGGTGAGCTCACCGTTGAGCTTGATCCGGCGGAGAAGCTGCCGAAGGTTGTCGGGATGGAGCAGCGGCCGGGAACCCGCCAGCGCCTCCAGGAGCTCGGCCCGGAGGGTTTCGCGGCCGAGCTGCGCGCCCAGACCGCCCTTGCGGTCACAGACACCACCTTCCGCGACGCGCACCAGTCACTGCTGGCCACCCGCGTACGCACCCGTGACCTCGTCGCGGCGGGCAAGGCGGTCTCCGCGAAGATGCCGCAACTCCTGTCGGTCGAAGCCTGGGGCGGCGCAACGTACGACGTCGCACTCCGCTTCCTGGGCGAGGACCCATGGGAGCGGCTCGCCGTCCTTCGCGCCGAGATGCCGAACATCTGTCTGCAGATGCTGCTCCGCGGCCGCAACACCGTTGGCTACACGCCCTACCCGGAAGCGGTCACCAAAGCCTTCGTGGAGGAAGCCGCAGCCACCGGCATTGACATCTTCCGTATCTTCGATGCGCTCAACGACGTCTCACAGATGGAACCGGCCATCCGCGCCGTTCGGGAAACGGGAACCGCGGTTGCCGAGGTGGCCCTGTGCTACACCTCCGACATGCTCGACCCTGAGGAAAAGCTCTACACCCTCGATTACTACCTGGACCTGGCGCAGCGCATCGTCGACGCCGGAGCCCACATCCTCGCAATCAAGGACATGGCAGGGCTGCTGCGCCCCGCTGCTGCCGCGAAGCTTGTCACGGCCCTGCGCGAGCGTTTCGACCTGCCGGTCCACCTGCACACCCACGACACCGCAGGCGGTCAGCTGGCCACTCTGCTGGCGGCCTCCAACGCGGGAGTCGACGCCGTCGACGTCGCCAGCGCCTCGCTCGCCGGAACCACCAGCCAGCCCTCCGCTTCAGCGCTGGTCGCCGCGCTTGCGCACACCGAACGCGACACCGGCATGTCGCTGGAGGATGTCAGCTCCCTCGAGCCCTACTGGGAAGCCGTCCGCCGCGTCTACGCACCGTTCGAGTCGGGCCTTCCCGGACCGACGGGCCGGGTCTACCGTCATGAAATCCCGGGAGGCCAGCTCTCCAACCTCCGCCAGCAGGCCATCGCCCTTGGCCTCGGCGAGCGGTTCGAGGCCGTGGAGGACATGTACACGGCCGCTGACCGCATGCTTGGTCGGCTCGTGAAGGTCACCCCGTCCTCGAAGGTCGTCGGCGACCTTGCGCTTCAGCTTGTTGGTTCCAACGTGGACCCGAAGGCATTCGAGGAGAACCCGCAGAAGTACGACATTCCGGACTCCGTCATCGGCTTCCTCAGCGGTGAACTCGGGGACCCGCCCGGAGGCTGGCCGGAACCGTTCCGGACCAAGGCGCTTCAGGGCCGCACCGTCAAGGTCCGCGACGCCGATCTGAGCGCCGAGGACCAGCAGGCACTGGATGGGGACTCTGCAACCCGCCGCGCCACGCTGAACCGGCTCCTGTTCGCCGGGCCCACCAAGGACTTCCAGACCACCCGCAACACTTTCGGTGACGTGTCGGTGCTGGACACCCGCGACTACCTCTACGGACTGCAGCAGGGTGGCGAGCACGTCATCCAGCTTGAAAAGGGCGTCCGGCTCATCGCCACGCTCGAAGCCGTGTCCGACGCCGACGAGAAGGGCATGCGCACCGTGATGTGCACCCTGAACGGGCAGATGCGTCCTGTCGTCGTGCGTGACCGCAGCGTCCACACCGATGTCAAGGCCGCTGAGAAGGCAGATCCCACCCAGCCCGGCCATGTGGCCGCCCCGTTCGCCGGGGCAGTGAGCCTCGGCGTGGCCGAGGGAGACACCGTCAAGGCCGGTGACACCGTGGCAACCATCGAAGCGATGAAGATGGAAGCCGGCATCACCACCACTGTCGGCGGCACAGTCAAGCGGCTCGCGATCGGTGCGGTCGAACAGGTGCAGGGCGGAGACCTTCTGTTGGTGATCGACCCCGCCTGACCTGTGACTGCGCTGAGACGGTGCCTGCGCTAAGGTGATGCAGAATCAACCTGCAGCACCTGTTGCGGGCGTTACCCTAGCGTGAGGAATCATGGCCAACGAGAAAGTGCCGGCAGGACAGTCCACGGAGGAGAGCCCTGCTCCGCGGGAACCCGGCGAGACCGTGAATGACCAGGACCACCCTGAAACTGGGAGGGCTAACAGCGAAGTGGCGACTCAAGCCGACACGGATACGGGGGAGGAAGCCGCTGAGGAGTACACGTTGAGCTCCGAGGACGACGACGCGGAGCCGGGTAGCGCTGGTACACCCGGCCCCGCTGTGCCTCAGGCCGCGGTGCCCGAGCGCTTGCCGCACATGGGAATCACCCCCGCCACGGAGGGGCAGTTCCCGGGACAGCACCCCACTGATCCTGCAGACCTAACACTGGCCGACAGCGACATCCGGATTTCCGACGATGAGGATGGGACCGGGTGGATGCCCTCGGGCGGGCCCGCCAACGAGGTGCCACCGGTACCCCAGGCCGTTACTCCGGCGGTTACTGACCGGAGCGCCCGCCGGGACAAGGGCGAAGGCCCGGAGCCGGCGTCGTCGTTAACGGCAGACCGGCTGTTGACTTCACAGCGGCGCGCGCCCATCAGCGGATGGCGCTTCTGGCTGTATAAGGCGAGTTTCGGGTACCTGAACCTGGGTGACTCGGACGCGGTGCGGATCCGTCGTGCACTCGAGCACCGGGTGAGCGTCCGGTTGGGGGAGCGGACCAGGTACGTCCCAGTGCTCTCCCGCAAGGGCGGTGTCGGCAAGACGACTGTGACGACCCTGCTCGGGATGGCGCTGGCCGAGATCCGCGAGGACCGGATCATCGCAATGGATGCGAATCCCGACCGGGGAACGCTCTCGGACCGTTCACCCGGTAAAGCGGAGTTCACGGCACGCCAGCTGGTGCAGAACCGGTTCATGGTGGATTCCTTCGCCCAACTGTCGAGCTATGTTGCGCGCGAGGGCTCGCGCCTGCATGTCCTCGCTTCTGACACCGATCCGACGGTGGCCCAGGCCTTCGACGACGCCGACTACCGCGCCGTCACCGACATCCTCGGCCGGTACTACTCCATCGTGCTTACTGATTCCGGCACCGGCATGGTGCACTCGGTGATGAAGGGCACCCTGGAGAAAGCCGACGCCGTCGTGCTCGTTTCGGGCGGGAGCGTTGATGAGGCGCGACTGGCATCCGAAACACTCTCATGGCTCGAAGCGCATGGTCAGCATGAGCTTGTGGAGAAGGCGATCGTAGTGGTCAATATGTCGTCGGGGAACCGCACCGAGGTCAACGTCGAAGAGATCGAGGAACACTTCAGGTCCCGGGTCGGCACCGTGGTGCGCATTCCGTATGACCGCCACCTCGCCGAAGGTTCCCGGGTGGAACTCTCCAAGCTGCAGCCCCGAACGCGCGACGCCGTGGTTGAGCTCGCAGCGCTTGTCGTGGATCAGCTGCACTGATTCGTGGTTCACTACGACCTGGCGATTATCGGTTCCGGCTCCGGGAACACGATCATCACGCCCGAGTGGCAGGCGAAAAAGATTGCCGTCATTGAAGGCGGGACCTTCGGCGGAACCTGCCTGAACGTGGGATGCATCCCCACAAAGATGCTCGTCTACCCGGCAGACCTTGCACGCGCTGCCGAGGACGCGGGTCGGCTGGGTGTCGACCTGCGGCACACCGCGACGCGCTGGAAAGACCTGAGGGACCGAATTTTCACCCGCGTCGACAGCATCTCCGAGGCTGGACGGGTGTACCGCGCGGACGAACTGGACCATGTGGACCTCTTCGAGGAGGACGTCCACTTCACCGAGGACCGCACCCTGGTCACCGGATCCGGTGCGGTGATCACGGCCGATCAGGTGGTCATATCGGCCGGCTCCCGCCCAGCGGTACCGGGCATCCCGGGGCTGGACCTCCCGCAGATCCACACCTCCGACACAGTCATGAGACTGGAGGAACAGCCCGCGCGCATGCTGATCATCGGCGGCGGATACATCGCAGCCGAGTTCGCGCACATCTTCTCCTCCCTCGGTACCGAGGTGACCCTCGCCGTGCGATCGGGACACATGCTGCGCTCCCTCGACGACACCGTCTCCGAACGTTTCACGGACAGTGCACGGTCGCAGTGGAATGTACTGACCAGGCACCAGGTGGGCCGGGTGCACAGTAACGCCGACGGGTCGGTGACGGCCCTGCTGACTGGTCCGGATGGGGCTGAAGTGGCCGTGGAGGCCGACGTCGTGCTGGTTGCGACGGGACGTACTCCGAACAGCGACCGTGTGGGAGCTTCGGACGTCGGTTTCGATCGGACCGGCGACGGCCGGATTGCGGTTGATGCCTTCCAGCGGGTGCTGCGGCAGGGTGATCCTGTCCCGGGTGTCTGGGCGCTCGGGGACATCTCGAGCCCTTTCCAGCTCAAGCACGTGGCGAACCATGAGGCACGGGTGGTCTCTCACAACCTGCTCCACCCCGAAGCTCTGCACGCCAGCGACCACCGGTATGTCCCGGCGGCCGTGTTCACCCACCCACAGATCGCAACGGTCGGTCTCACTGAGGAACAGGCACTGGAACGGGCGGAAAAGACAGGTTCGCGCCTTGCGGTTGCAGTTCAGCAGTATGGGTCAACGGCGTATGGCTGGGCAATGGAGGACGCAACCGGGATTGTGAAGGTCATCGCTGAAGCGGACACGGGCACTATTCTCGGCGCACACATCATGGGCCATGAAGCCTCGAACCTTATCCAGCCGATTGTCCAGGCGATGCACTTCGGCCTGGACGCCTTCACCATGGCCCGGGGCCAGTACTGGATACACCCGGCGCTGACCGAGGTGGTGGAGAACGCCCTGCTTTCGCTGAAGGCGCCCTCCACCTGAGGTTATCCCGCCGGCTGTGTGCGGGGCTGCGAGTAGATCTCCTCTACCACGCTGGAGTAGTCCTTGAGCACCTGCGCGCGCTTGATCTTCATCGACGGCGTGAGATGGCCGCTTGCCTCGGTGAAGTCCTGCTCAACGATGCGGAAGACCTTGATTGCTTCAGCCTGCGAAACCGACTCGTTAGCCGAATCCACGAGCGCCTGGATCTCCGCCTCAACCGCGGGGTGGCGGGCTGCTTCAGCCATGGTGGTTTCAGCCGGAAGGTCGTGCCGCTCGAGCCACCCGGGCAGAGCCTCCTCATCGAGGGTGATCAGCGCTGAGATGTACGGCCGCTGGTCTCCAACAACGACGCACTGCGACACGAGCGCGTTGGCACGGATTGTGTCCTCAAGCTGTGCAGGAATGACGTTCTTCCCGCCGGCGGTCACAATTATTTCCTTCTTGCGGCCGGTGATGCTCAGGAATCCGTCCTCGTCGAGCTGCCCGATGTCGCCGGTGTGGAACCAGCCGTCGGTGAAGGCTTCCTCCGTGAGGTCGGGACGCTTGAAGTAGCCCTTCAGGACGGAGACGCCCTTGGCGAGGATTTCGCCGTCGTCCGCGATCTTGACCGCGTTGCCGGGCAGGGGAGCGCCCACCGTGCCGATCTTGATCTTCTGCGGTGTGTTCACCGAAATAGGCGCGGTGGTCTCGGTCAACCCGTAACCCTCGAGCACCATCAGGCCGATGCCGTGGAAGAAATGGCCCAGCCGGTCGCCCAGCGGTGCGCCACCGGACACTGCGTGCTGCACCCTGCCGCCCATTGCGGTTCGGATCTTGCCGTAGAGCAGCTTATCGAACACGGCGTGCTTGACCTTCAGACCGAGGCCTACCTTGCCGGCCTGGTCCGCCTTGGACCAGGCGATCGCAACGTCCGCACCGGCATGGAAGATCTTGCCCTTGCCGCTGTCCTCGGCCTTGAGCATCGAGTTGTTGTAGACCTTTTCGAACACGCGCGGCACGGCCAGGATGAAGCTCGGCTTGTAGCTCTGCAGGTCCGGAAGCAGGTTCTTCACATCAGGCGTGTGCGCAACCGTGGCACCTGCCGCGACGCACAGTACAGAGATGAATCGCGCGAAGACGTGCGCCAGGGGAAGGAACATGATGGTCTGCGCGCCCTCGTGGGCAACCTCGGGCAGCGACGCAGCGGCGTTTTCGGACAGTTCCACGAAGTTGCCGTGCGTGAGTTCGCAGCCCTTCGGCTTTCCCGTGGTCCCCGAGGTGTAGATGATGGTCGCGACATCGTCAAGGTTCGCGATCAGGCGACGCTCCTCGAGCGCTGCATCGTCGATATCGGTTCCTGCTGCCCGAAGCGTGTCCAACCCGCCGCCGTCGAACTGCCAGACCTCCCGGAAGGCATCCAGGTTCTCGGAAGCGACCGCCTGGCGGACGACATTTTCGTGCCGGCCGGATTCAACGAACGCTGCGAGGGCGCCTGAGTCACCGAGGATCCAGGCGACCTGCGACGGAGAGGAGGTCTCATACACCGGCACGGACACGGCGCCCGCAAACCAGATGGCGAAATCCACCAGCGCCCACTCGTAACGGGTGCGCGCCATGATGGCCACTCGATCGCCGGGTCCCACACCGTTCGCCATCAGACCCTTGGCGATTTTGCGAACATCGGAAAGAAATTCCGTGGCGCGGATATCGGACCATTGCCCTGAGGCATCCTTGGTGGCAAACAGGGCAGGATTACTGGCTTTCTCGGCCTGCTTCACCACCAGGTGAGTGGTGTTACTGTCCCGAGGGACCTGCACTTTGACCGGAACGCTGTTTTCGCGCACGGGAATCTCCTTTGATATTCGTCACATCCTGCGAGATTTTTCTAGCCTATAGCTTTTCCGGTCGCTCTTACTCTCCAGTAATGTACGAAACGGTAACGGTGAACCGTTGCTTTCAGCGCGGCGCAGTCCCAGAACGACGGCGGGAGGCCGGCATCCATGCAGGTGGAACCAGAAGAGGGCGCTACAGCAGGCGGATTTCGCCACGGCGCCGGGAACCGTCGGCCCCTCCGCGCGCAGCAGGCGGCGAGTTCCCGGTACGCTGCCCGGCCTCGTCGTGCACGTGGGCTCGCGATCGGGATAGATATCGGCGGGACGAAAGTGGCGGCCGGAGTTGTCGACCCGGACGGCACGATTGTCGCCTCGGCCCGGCGGGAGACACCCGGGCAAAATGCGCGGGCGGTGGAATCGGTCATCGTTGACCTCGTGCGCGAGCTCGGGCGAGGTCGCCGTATCCGCTCGGTGGGAATCGGTGCGGCGGGATGGATGGACCTGGACAACGGGACCGTGCTCTTCAGCCCCCATCTTGCGTGGCGCAACGAACCCCTGAGAGCCAACCTCGAGGCAACCCTGCGCCGGCGCGTTACCGTCCTCAACGATGCCGACGCCGCTGCCTGGGCCGAATGGCGTTTTGGGGCAGGGCGGGGTGAGCCGCGGCTCGTGCTCATCACACTGGGCACCGGAATAGGCGGCGCGATGATCATGGACGGGGTGCTTGAACGTGGCCGCCATGGCGTGGCGGGGGAGTTCGGGCACCAAATCATCGTTCCCAACGGGCATCGGTGCGAATGCGGCAACCGCGGATGCTGGGAGCAGTATGCCTCGGGCAACGCGCTCGGACGCGAAGCCCGGGAACTGGCCACAGCCAACTCGCCTGTGGCACAGACGCTGTTGCAGGAGGTGGGCGGTGACGTTGACGCGATCACCGGCGCGGTGGTCACGCGCCTGGCCCTCCAGGGTGACCCGGTGTGCCGGGAACTGATTGACGACGTCGGGCAGTGGCTCGGACTCGGCCTCGCGAACCTTGGAGCGGCACTGGACCCCGGGACCTTCGTCATCGGCGGCGGACTCGGGGCGGCCGGACAACTCCTGATCGACCCGGCGCGGCGTGCCTTTGAACGGAACCTGACCGGACGCGGCTTCCGGCCCGCGGCGAGAATCACCTCCGCTGCGCTGGGTCCGGATGCAGGGCTCGTCGGTGCGGCGGACCTTTCGCGTATCCGGTACCGACCGCTGTTGGGCAGACCGTACGGCACCTTGTCGTCAGGCCGATTCAGCGAACGGCGCTGAGCCGCCGGCAGGAAGTCAGACTTCCGCGCCGTCGTCGCCGTAATCGCGTGTCTTCGGGAGACGGAAAATCAGGAAGGTCACGCTCGCGATGAAGATGGCGACAATGCCCAGCATTACTGTGGTGGACGCCGCGCGCCAGAACATCGCGATCAGCAGCAGCACGACGGGACCACCTGCCGCTCCCAGCCAGGCAAGCACCACGAGCGGATCACCCACCCCCAGCGGGGGAGGCTCGGGAGGCTCGTAGACCTCGTCATCCTCGTCCTCGGGTGCTGAGTAGTCTCGTGGGCCTGCGGAAACCTGTGCGGGTTGGCCCTCGAAAATGGCTCGCACCCGTTCCTCGTCCGAGGACGCAGGGTCGGATGACTGCCGCTCGGCCAGTTCGCTGCTGGGCGTTTCTTCCAGACGTGCGACGAGGTCCCGCCAAACGGCGTCGTCAGTGGACTCGTTGGGGTCCTGTGCTCGGGGACTCATGCGGTGGTTCCTGCCGTCACGTGCTCGATGAATGCTGCGGAGCGCTCGAAGATAAGCTCCTGGTCGTGGTCCATGGTGGCCACGTGATAACTGTTCTCCAACCGTATTATCTCCAAGTCTGCACTCCCTATGCGCCGCTGGAGAACTTCGAGGCTGCTCTCCGGCACGATCCGGTCGGTATTTGAACGGAACACCAGCGTGGGCGCCGTGACCTGCGGGAGGCGGTCGGTGGTATCACGGAAGAGCTGTACAAGCTGGTGGACGGCCGCAACCGGCGTGCGGGTGTAGGCCCGCTCGTCCATGCCCTCTTTACGGATGTCATTGCCGATCGCCGGCACAGACTTGAGCAGATACTTCAATACGCCCACATAGCGGGCGCGAGGATCAGCCATGGTGAGACCCGGATTGACGACGACGACGCCGGCCACCGGTTCCAGCGCGGCGAGCCGAAGAGCAAGCGCACCGCCCATCGACAGCCCTGCCATTACCACCGCGTCCGTGTCACGGGCGAGCTCCTGGTAGGCGGTTTCGACTCCCGTGTACCAGTGCTGCCACGGCGTCCTCGCTAGCTCCTGCCATGTGGTGCCGTGACCTGCAAGCAACGGCAGCCGCACCGCGAAACCCTGGTCCGCGAGGTACCGCGCCCACTCGATCATGCTTGCCGGCGAGCCGGTGAAGCCATGACTGAGGACCACACCAACCCGCGCGCGGCTACCCGAACCGTTGGAGGTGAACGCTGCAAGAGCGGGATCAGCCGTCATGGTTTCAATGGTGTCACCGCGTTCGGCACACTGCCAGTGAGATCCCGCACACCGTCCGCCCTTAGAGTAGTGTTCCAAGAAGCCCGTTAGCGGAACGCATGGTTTTTGCCTGTTTCCAGATAATCGGAACATCCACGCAGGAAGGCTGGCAGAGTGTTCTACTGGATCATGAAGCGGATCTTTATTGGTCCTCTTGTGAATCTCCTGTTCAGGCCGTGGGTCAAGGGCCTGGACAACATTCCGGCAACCGGTGCAGCTGTGATCGTGAGCAACCACCTGTCCTTCTCGGATTCCATATTTCTCCCCCTTGCTGTGCCGCGTCCCGTGGTTTTCCTCGCCAAATCGGAGTACTTCACCGGTAAGGGCCTGAAGGGAAAGTTGACCGCAACATTTTTCAGGCTCTCCAACC
The DNA here is from genome assembly GCF_059089725.1 of Arthrobacter sp. M71 S08. Taxonomy (NCBI): domain Bacteria; kingdom Bacillati; phylum Actinomycetota; class Actinomycetes; order Micrococcales; family Micrococcaceae; genus Arthrobacter; species Arthrobacter sp. M71 S08. Next base: position 48,098 of record NZ_JBNHEY010000006.1, read on the forward strand.
AGTTGCCCATGGACCGTTCCGGCGGTGCTGCTTCGGCAACCTCGCTCTCCGCGGGTGAAGCGGTTCTGAAGTCCGGCGGTGTGCTGGGCATCTACCCCGAGGGGACGCGAAGCCCCGACGGCCGGCTGTACCGCGGCAAAACCGGCGTGGCGAAACTGATTCTCGCAACCGGAGTGCCGGTCATTCCGGTAGCCATGATCGGCACTGACAAGGTGCAGCCCATCGGCAGGCGGATCCCGAACATCCGACGCGTCGGCATCATCGTCGGTGAGCCGATGGACTTCAGCCGCTACGCCGGAATGGGCGACGACCGCTTCGTCCAGCGCTCCGTGACCGATGAGATCATGTACGCGCTGATGAGGCTGTCCGGCCAGGAGTACGTGGATGTCTATGCCAGCAGCGTGAAGGAACGTCTGGCGGGTGCCAAGACGGCAGGCAAAAAGACAGGGAAAAAGGTCGAGCGGCCCGCTGATCCGACCCGTCAGGCTGCCGTTCGGCTGGGAGGTTCCATACCGGCGAATGCTGTACCGCCGTCATCGGACACATCCCTGCCCCCGAGCGTTGACAGTCCCTTGCCGGGCGAAGTCCGCACTGTCGGGCGTGAGCCGGTCGAAGCCGACGAGGATGGGGCGAGATCTCCTGCCCGCCCCAAAAAGTCCAGGGCGAAGCATGACGGCGATCCCAGCAGCCATGCTGTGTGACGCAACGGGCCGCTGAATGACAGAGGAGTCTGTCGTCGTCCTGTGGAGCCATTACGCTTAAGTGGTGACCGAAACAACCTTGACCTCCGCTCCCCATTCAGCAGTACCCGATCAGGGGCTGGACAACTGGCGGGAGCTGGCAATCTCGCAGCAGCCCAGCTGGCAGGATGCAGCGGTGCACCGGTCTGCTATGGCGGAGCTTTCGATGCTCCCGCCGTTGGTATTCGCCGGCGAGGTGGATGTGCTCCGCGAAAGGCTTGCTGCCGCCGCGCAGGGTAAGGCATTCCTCCTCCAGGGAGGCGACTGCGCAGAAACGTTCGACGGCGCCACTGCTGACAAGATCAGCGCCCGTGTGAAGACCATCCTGCAGATGGCGGTAGTGCTCACCTACGGTGCCTCCCTTCCCGTGATCAAGATGGGCCGCATGGCCGGCCAGTTTGCCAAGCCGCGCTCATCGAATGACGAAACGCGTGAAGGCGTGACACTGCCCGCGTACCGCGGTGACATGGTGAACGGGTATGAGTTCACTCCGGAAAGCCGTGGACACGACGCATCCCGGATGGTGCGCGCCTACCACACCTCCGCGTCCACGCTGAACCTCATCCGCGCGTTCACTCAGGGCGGTTTCGCGGATCTTCGCCTCGTCCATCACTGGAACAAGGGTTTCACGGCCAACCCGGCCCACTCACGCTACGAATCGCTTGCACGCGAGATCGACCGCGCTGTCCGTTTCATGGAAGCGTGCGGGGCAGACTTCGATGCCCTGACGCGCGTCGAGTTCTTCGCCAGCCACGAGGCGCTGCTGCTCGAGTACGAGCGCGCGCTGACGCGCACTGACTCGCGGACGGGCCTGCCTTACGACACCTCCGCACACTTCCTGTGGATCGGCGAGCGTACCCGTGACATCGACGGCGCCCACATCGATTTTCTTTCACGCGTCCGGAACCCGATCGGCGTGAAGCTCGGTCCGGGCACCTCGCCGGATGATGCCCTGGCCCTGATCGACAAGCTCGATCCGAACCGGGAGCCCGGGCGCCTGACATTCATTACCCGCATGGGTGCGAAGAACATCCGGGAAAAGCTGCCAAAGCTGGTATCGCGGGTGACCGACTCCGGTGCGCAGGTCCTCTGGGTGACTGACCCGATGCACGGTAATACCGTCACTTCTCCGAACGGGTACAAGACCCGTAATTTCGACGACGTCATGGACGAAGTGCGCGGATTCTTCGAGGTGCACAATGAATTGGGCACGTTCCCCGGTGGGCTTCACGTTGAAATGACCGGTGACGACGTCGCTGAGTGCCTCGGCGGAGCGGACCCGATCGATCAGGAAGCCTTCCTGGACCGCTATGAGTCAGTATGTGATCCCCGTCTGAACCACATGCAGTCACTGGAGATGGCCTTCCTCGTGGCCGGCGCGCTCTCACGGCGCTGAACGGGGTACACCGGTCGCTTCCGATGGCTGTCAGGTCACCGTGATGGTGACCGTTGACCCCTCGGGATGTTCGCCTGTCAGGTTCTGCCCGGCAATGAGTCCCAGCACGGGCCGTCCGAACGCGTAGTCGACTTCAACGGTGAAACCGGCCGCTTCCAGCTCGGCGATGGCCGATGTTTCCGGGTCGGAAAATACGTCCGGCACCGGAAGGATGCGAGGTCCGGCGGAGATGGTCAGTGTGACCGCCTCGTCCGGCCGCAGCTGCCCGTTTTCAGGGCTCTGCGCGAGGACTGACCCGGCTGGTACCTCGACGTCGTTGACCGGCTCGGGCGCAGTAATGGCAGTAAGCCCGGCAGCCTCCACTGCGCTGACAGCTTCGTCCTTAGGGAGCCCCAGGACCGGGGGAACCGTGACCGGCTCAGGGCCCTGTGAAACCACCAGGATTACGGGCGTCCCCGCCGGTACCGGTTCACCGACCGCAGGCGCAGTGGCGATGACTTCGCCTTCGGCGACGGAGTCGCTGAACTGGCGCGTTACCTCTTCCACATCAAAACCGGCTGCAACGAGAGTGGCCGCCGCTGTTGCCTCGGCAAGACCAGAAACCGCGGGTACAGCGAAAAGTTCAGGCCCGAGGGACACGAGTAACTGTATTTCCTCCCACGGCCGAACGGGAGTGGAGGCCCCGGGATCACTTGCGATGACAAGTCCCTCGGCGACGGAATCGGAGTGAATCTGTTCTGCGCTCGACGATAGTCCGACCTGCGTGAGGAGTGCCTCCGCGGAGCTCACCGGTCTGCTGGAGACATCCGGAACAGCCACGAGGGCACCCGGTCCCACGCCGAAGAACCAGCCGGCCGCGGCGGCCAGAAGGGCAAGGAGGGTCAGAAGGATGATGAGGAGAGCATTCCGGCGGCGCCCGTTCCCTGGCCGCAGGGTCTTTTCCGGCCGCTGCGCAGCCTTTGCCTGCTCTTTCCGGTAAGTCTTGAAATCCCGGGCTGCGAGTTTCTCGCGTGCGGCGGCGTCCAGTTGCCGCTCCGGCATCGATCCCGCAACCGGGGTGGAGCGAAGAACGGCGGTGGGGTTGGAACCGATGCCCAGCGCGGTGGTGGGGGAACCCCGGTCACCGATGACCTCCGTTGGATGGGGGTGCGTTCCCGCTGCCTCCGTGTCAGGGAAGGGCGTGGCGATCACTTCCGTGGGGCCGCCGCCGTCGTCGTCGGATGAGTTTGAGCGTGTGCTGCCGGCAGGCGTGGGGAGCTGGTGTTCGCGGCCGAAGTCGAGCTCGGCGTCACTGAGCGTGGTGCGGATATGGCGCACTTCGCCAAGAAGCGCGTTTCCGTCTATGGGGCGTTCTTCCGGATCGACGGCGGTGCACCAGAGCACCAGTTCATCGAGATCTTCGGCCAGTCCCGGCACAACGGTGGAGGGCGCCGGGACCCGTGAGTTAACGTGCTGGAATGCAATCTGTATGGGTGCTTCGCCGTGGTACGGCTGCGTACCAGTGAGGAGTTCGAACAGCATGATGCCGACCGAGTAGATATCACTGCGGGCGTCCGCGGCCTCACCCGTCACCAGTTCCGGGGGCAGATACGCGGCCGTACCCACCAGCGTGCCGGTATTGGTTCCGACGGAGGCTGCACGCGCCAGCCCGAAATCGGCGATCTTGATCCTCCCCCGTTCGGCGAGCAGCACATTCTCGGGCTTCACGTCCCGGTGGATAAGCCCGGCGTCATGCGCCGCACCCAATCCCTCGATCACTGGATCGAGCATGGCGAGTGCCTGACGCGGCGTCAGGCGACCACGTTCGCTCAGGAGATCGCGGAGCGTCTTGCCGGGTACATATTCCATGACCAGATAGGCGACTCCGTGGTCGGTCCCATCCTCCACGCCCTGATCCAACACCCCTACGACATGGGGGTGGGAGAGCCTTGCGGCGGACTTGGCCTCGCGCTCGAACCGTTCCAGGAAACGCTGGTCCTCAGCAAGATGCGGGTAGAGCACCTTGAGCGCGACATCCCGTTCAAGCCGCTGGTCGGTTGCGAGGTAAACGGTCGACATGCCGCCGCGCGCCAACCGCGAACGAACGTGGTAACGCCCGTCCACAACGGTGTCCACCAGTGAGTCTTTCGGCCGCTCGCGCACCCTTCGATACTAAGTGAAACAGCGGCCGACCCCCGCACCAACACAGGTCGGTGGGGCATCGGCCGCTGTTCAGGCGCAGCGAGGACGGTGCGTTTAGCGGAAGTTCTTCTGGTGCGCTTTGATAGCTGCGACGTAGTTCTTGGTATCTGCGAACATGCCGTGCGTCTTCACGGAGTACTGACCCTGATAGTAGGACGCGATGGCCGTGTCAAGGTTGGGGCTTGATTGGATGAGAGCCTTGATGATCGCGACACCTGCGGTTGCATTGTCATAGGGGTCAAGCAGGTTCAGCTTCCGGCCCACAAGCTCGGAGGCCCACTGACCGGACATCGGAATGACCTGCATGGCACCGATCGCATTGGCCGGAGAGACCGCCCGCTGGTTGAATCCCGATTCCTGGTAGGAGAACGCGAGCGCCAGGCTTGGATCAACTCCCATCTTGCGCGCAGTGTCCGCGACGATCGCCTTCATCTCCGCCTGTGAAGGTGCCGGCAGGTTGTTCAGCGTGTGCTTGTTTTTGTTGGCTTCAGCCACCACTGCATCGGGGTACGTGTAGTGCAGGAAGGTCGATGGTACGAGGTCGGCAGGCTTCTTCTCCGACGTCGCCTTCGACCCGCCGGGAATGGTGAGCTTCTTGCCGGGATAAATGATCGTGCTTGCGGTGAGTTTGTTGGCGGAGAGCAGCGCATTGAGGCTGACGCCGTGCCTGGCCGCAATAGCACCCAGTGTGTCGCCCGCCTTGATGGTGTACGTGCCCCCGGCCGACGGGGTGGACGGCTTCGGTGCCGCGGGTGTCTGGACGGCAGTGTTCGAACCGCCGCCCAGCTTGATCTTCTGGCCCGGGTAGATGACCGAGGTCATCGAGAACCCATTCGCCGAGAGGATGGACCCAAGATTCACCTTGTGGCGGGCGGCGATTCCCCCCAGAGTGTCGCCAGGCTTGACGACATACGTTGCCGACGAGGACGAGGACGAGGACGGGGTGGATGGTTTGGGTGCTGCGGGCTTAGGCGCCGGTGTTGTCGAAGAGCCCGAGAGCTTGATTTTCTGGCCGGGATAAATGATGGAAGACGTCGACAGTCCGTTAGCCTTCAGCACTGCTGAAAGGCTGATTCCATGGCGGGCTGCGATCGCTCCGAGCGTGTCACCGGACTTCACCGTGTACGTGGCGGACGACTGCTGCTTCGCGGGAGCAGCCTGCTTGGCCGGGGCAGCGCCGGACGCCGAACCGGAGAGCTTGATCTTCTGGCCGGGGTAGATGACCGAACTGGCCTTCAAACCATTTGCTGCTAGAACCGCGTTCATGTTCAGCCCGTGCCGTGCGGCGATGCCGCTGATGGTGTCACCTGCACGGACAACATACGTTGCAGGTGAGCTCTGCATGGGCACAACGCGGGGTATCTGCGTCGCCACCAGGGCGGCGGGGATGATGGTGGGGGTAGAAGCAGCGGCAGCCGGGATGGTCTTCAACGGCTGGTAGGCGGGATGGCTCGAGGCCGGCGCTGCCGCGGCGGGAGATGCCAGGGCAAGCGAGGAGAGTACGACGGCGGGGATTGCGGCAGAAGAGACCGCGATACCGATTCCGCGGTTCCTGAAAGGCTCTGTACGGGTGGCTGGCACGTTCAGCGGCGATGACGGGCGCTGGGCGGTCATTGTCTGTCCTCAATCTGTGTTGGCGGGCGTTCCCCGCGTGGCAGGGCAAGGAGCGCAGCAAATGCCGCCGTTATCCCCGAGACCCATGGTGCAGTTGATACACAAGTTGTTACTGTTACCTGTGTGACTCATGTGAATCTACACTATGAGTCGCTTACCATAACAGTTCGAAAAACCTCAGTATTTACGCAGGATTGGCGTGTCGGACGTGTGAGGGTCAGGGCAGCCGCTGAGTGGAGTTGGGGCCGGTAGGCATGGCACCCTTAAGGCGTGAATACACTGAAGAACCTCGTGGGCGATTGGCTCACCCTTCCCGACGTCGCGGAAGCGCTCGATCTGTCCATCACCAAGGTCCACGGGCTGATCAACGAGCGTTCCCTGGTGTCGGTGCGCGTCACTGATCGCGGGATCCGATCGGTGCCCGCTGAATTCATCACTGATGGGCGCGTGCTCGAAAGCCTCAAGGGAACCGTCGCTGTCCTTGGCGACTCAGGTTTTTCGGATGAAGAGATCATCCGCTGGCTCTTCACTGAAGACGAGTCCCTTCCCGGCCGGCCCATTGACGCGCTGAAGGCCGGGCGCAAGACCGAGATCCGCCGTCGTGCCCAAGCTATGGCGTGGTGACCGTACTTCCGTCAGGCAACCCGGGTGACCGCGGCATCGGCAAGGGTCGAGAGCGCCTCCCTGCAGTGTGAATCCAGGGAGAGCGATTCCAGGGCCTCATAGCTTGCGCGGGCACGTTCCGCGATGAGGTCTTCCACTTCATCGCGTGCACCCGTTGCATCGATGATGCTTCGCAGGTGCAGGACTTCGTCCTCGCTCAGTCCCTCACGCCCGAGACCCGCGTTGAGGGCGCTGTTCTGGCTTGTACTTCCGGCCTGGAGGGCCTTGGCAATCAGAACCGTGCGTTTGCCCTCCCGGAGATCGTCACCGGCAGGCTTCCCCGTGAGCACAGGATCGCCATAGACGCCCAGTAGATCGTCCCTCAGTTGGAAAGCCTCTCCCAGGGGTAGTGCGAAGGACGAATAGCCGGCGAGCGTCGACGGTGATGCGCCGGCGAGAGCGCCGCCGATGCACAGCGGGTGCTCCGTGGAGTACTTGGCTGACTTGAACCGCACGATGCTGAGCGCGCGCTGAGCCGCGTCGCGGGGCTCGCGATCCGGTCCAACCGCTTCCTCCAGCAGATCCAGATACTGGCCTGCCATGACTTCGGTGCGCATTCGGTTGAAGATGGCTCGTGCGCTGCTGATCCTTTCCGGTACCCCCGAGATGGAAGCAAATGCCTCTTCGCTGAGTGACAGGCACATGTCGCCGGCCAGAATCGCTGCGCCTGCCCCGAAGCGTTCCGCGTCGAGATGCCAGCTGCCTTCGTCATGGCGGCGCTCAAACTGTTTGTGCACGCTGGGCGCGCCCCGCCTGAGATCGGAGCGGTCGATGATGTCGTCATGCATCAGGGCAGCCGCCTGGAAGAGCTCCAATGACATTCCGGCAATGACGACGCCGGCGTCGTCCGTTGCTCCGCCAGCTCCCCGCCAGCCCCAATAGCACAGCAGGGGGCGCATCTTCTTGCCCCCGGCCACCAGTCGTTCTATCGCATCAACGAGCACTGCGCTGTCCGCGGACACTGTCTCGAGAACGGCGCGCTGGGTGGAAAGGAAGCTCCGGGTAGCTCCAGAGAGCGACTCACGGAAGTGATCCTGCTCATCCTGTACGTGGGTGGAAGGAGCAGCAATACCGTCAGTCATACGCCCAGTCTAGGCGTTCGCAACCGCCTCCTTCCGGAATGGCGGGCCGGGCTGGCCGCCGGTATTGACGGTGCCCGGCACTAGAATGGACAACATGTCCGTCCGTTCCGACCTCGCGGGAATCGAGGACGCGGACTGCACAATCCTCCACGTGGACATGGACGCCTTCTATGTATCGGTGGAGCTGCTGTCCCGACCGGACCTGCGCGGCAGGGCGGTGATCGCCGGCTCGCCTTCAGGCCGATCTGTTGTGCTGTCGGCTTCCTACGAGGCTCGGCGGTTTGGGGTCCGGTCGGCAATGCCCATGGCGACCGCCATGCGGCTCTGCCCCCACGCAGTGATCCTCGAACCGCATCATGACCGGTATGCCGAGGTGTCGGCCTCGGTCATGAGGATCTTCGGTACCATCACCCCACTTGTCGAACAGCTGAGCGTTGATGAAGCTTTCCTCGACGTCGCAGGGTCTCTGCGCCGCCTTGGATCCCCCAGGGCTATCGGTGAGCTGATCCGAACAACGATTCACCGTGAGCTCGGGATTACGGCCAGCGTGGGTATAGCCTCCACCAAGTTCGTGGCTAAGATCGCGTCCACGCGCGCCAAACCGGACGGGCTGTTACTGATCCCCGCCGCACGAACGGTTGAGTACCTGCACACCCTCCCCGTATCGGCACTCTGGGGAGTAGGCGCCAAGACCCAGGAAGTCCTCGCGCGGTTGGGAATAAGGACAGTTGAGGATGTTGCACGTACGCCCGTGGCGGTGCTGCAGCGGACACTGGGTGCAAGCGGTGCCCACGTCCACCGGCTGGCCTGGGGAAAGGACCCCCGTCCGGTCACAGTCAGCAGGCAGGAGAAGAGCATTGGTGCCGAGGAGACTTTCGCATCCGATGTCGCTGACGACGACACTCTTCATGCCGAGTTGCTTCGCCTTGCGCACCGCACGGCATTCCGACTGCGGTCAGCGCAGCTGCGCGCCGCCGGGGTGTCGCTGAAGCTTCGCTACGCGGACTTCTCTACGCTGACACGCTCGCGCCGCCTTCCCGAGCCGACTGACAGTGCTCATGCGCTGTACACGGCGGCGTGCCAGCTCCTGGAATCAGTGGGAGAGCGCCCGCTCAGCGTGCGTCTCATCGGAATCCGCGCAGAGCGCCTCGAGGGAGCAGCCGGCAGTTCGCATCAGCTGACGATCGACCGCCAGGACGACAACTGGCGCCTCGCAGAGCAGGCCCTCGACAAGGTGAACGTGAGATTCGGGGCGTCAATGGTCATGCCTGCCCGGTTGCTGAAGCCCCCGTCCGCCACGGGGGAGGGACACCAGTCGAAGCAGGCGTCGCAGGAGTGATATTCCGTAGCTGGCAGGGCCTCCGTTGCCTTACTGTGGCTTTCCCTAGGCCTCAATGCAAACTATCCTTATTAGTAGGGATTCGACCAGGTGTTGACCCGCCCAAATCAGCAAGCTGCAGCATATCCGCGGCGGCGGCAGCCGGGAACTAGTTCCCGGCTGAGTTCGTTGTTGGATTAACGGGATTCGGTATCAGTAGCAAGGAGGCAGTGATGGCACTCTCGGAGCACGAGCAGCGACTGCTTGATCAATTGGAACAACAGCTTCATGCCGACGATCCCAAGTTTGCACACTCCATGGCGTCGAGCAGTAACCGCTCAATGTCTACGCGTCGCATCGTGATCGGATCGCTTGTAACCATCGCGGGTCTCGCCGTGCTGCTTTTGGGAATCTGGAACCAGTTCATTCCTGTCGGAGTGCTTGGATTCCTCGTCATGGGCGCGGGTGTGTACTACGCCACCACTAAAACAAAGCTCGAAGGATCGACGTCAGGCTCCGGCAAAGCGACCAAGGCGTCCAGTCCGCCGCGCGGCGGTTTCCTCAGCACTCTCGAAGAAAAGTGGGACGAGCGTAAACGGGATCAACCCTAGCCCCCACTCCCTCCACTTTCCCCCACAGGGCCCGCCGAGAGGCGGGCCCTGTGGCCTTTAACGTGTGCACACGCGCTTTTCGGGTTGCGAAGGGTTCTGCGTGCTGAATTTTTCCTCCACCGCCCTCCACGCTCCTCATTCCGCTCCAGCGAGCCGCTTTCGATCGCGAAAGGGGAGCGGCGGGGACGGTTTCGCATTGACGGGGGAGGATTGTGGAGTAAAGTGGTGGATATAAGAGCGTAGTGGTTGCGCTTGGCCCTCCCCGAACAGACAGGCGGTGGCAGATGTTCCTCGGAACACACTCGCCACGGCTGGATGAGAAGGGGCGGTTGATCCTTCCGGCGAAGTTCCGAGACGAGCTGAGCGACGGTTTGGTTCTGACCAGGGGGCAGGAGCGCTGCATCTACGTTTTTAGTCAGCGGGAGTTCGAGAAGGTTCATGAGCAGATGCGTGAGGCGCCAATCTCATCGCGTCAGGCGCGGGACTACATTCGCGTTTTCCTGTCCGGCGCTTCAGACGAAGTGCCGGACAAGCAGGGAAGGGTGACCATTCCGCAGGCGCTGCGCACCTACGCGGGGCTGGATAGGGAGCTCGCAGTAATCGGAGCGGGAAGCCGTGCTGAGATCTGGGACGCAACCGCCTGGAATGACTATCTCGAAGAGAAGGAAACCGCCTTCTCCGAAACTGACGAAGATGCACTGCCGGGGATCATCTGACAGTGATTGCCAGCCACGAACGACAACGCAGCATTACTGAGTTGCCGGAGGATCTTGGATGAGACCTCCAGCCGCCCAGCGGACGACTACCTGACTCACCTTCCCCGGAGTCAGGCAGGCGGAGGCCAGGAGCGGATGGGGATCTGATCGAAGAACCAACACAACGTTCACACACAGGTGCAGCCTGAACGAGTCAGCAGGAAGGAGCGGGCGTATGGGGGAGGAGCGTCCCACCGAGGAACGGCACGTTCCCGTTCTGCTGGGTCGGTGCATCAATCTCCTCGCTCCCGCCATCGAAGCTGCCGGCGAGGGCGCCGTCGTCGTCGATGCCACCCTCGGCATGGGTGGCCATTCCGAAGCGCTGCTGCAACGGTTCAGCGGGCTCCACCTCGTGGGAATAGACCGCGACCAGCAGGCTCTGCGACTCGCCGGAGAGCGACTCGCACCGTATCAAAGCCGCACGGACCTCGTGCACGCCGTCTACGACGAAATTCCCTCGGTGCTCGAGGACCTCGGCATTGACCGGGTGCACGGTGTGCTCTTCGATCTGGGTGTTTCCTCCATGCAGCTTGATGAGCGTGAGCGCGGCTTCGCATATTCCTACGACGCGCCCCTCGACATGAGGATGGACACCAGCACGGGGCAGAGCGCCGCGGACGTCGTGAACACCTATTCCGAGGACGAGCTTCGGCGGATCATCCGGACCTGGGGCGAGGAGAAGTTCGCAGGACGCATCGCGTCGGCAATCACCTCTGCGCGGCAGGACAAACCGTTCACGACCACCGGCGAACTCGTCGACGTGATTCGCTCGGTAGTCCCCGCGGGTGCCGCCAGAACCGGGGGACACCCGGCGAAGCGCACTTTCCAGGCACTCCGTATCGAGGTCAACGAGGAACTCTCCGTGCTCACCCGCGCCATTCCGGCCGCACTGGACTCCATCGGCGTTCACGGGAGAGTGGTCGTGATGTCCTACCACTCCCTCGAGGACAAGATCGTGAAAGCGGCCTTCACGGCTGGAACGCGATCGTCTGCACCGGTCGGATTTCCCGTGGAGCTCGAAGAACACAAGCCATATCTCAAGACCCTCACCAAGGGCACCGAAGCTCCCACCGACCAGGAAACTGCCGACAACCCACGGGCCGCGTCGGCCAAGCTCCGGGCCGTGGAACGTACTAGAACCAGCACGACAGACAGGAACGCATGATGAGCCAATCAGTGCAGCAGAGGCCGTCTGTGCATCACAGCGCTCACGCAGCGAGGGGCGCGGTAGCCGGAAACACCGCTCGCACCCTCCAACATCCGGCGGTGTCGAATCCTGAGGTACAACCGGGGCGGGAGCGACGCCGCAGCCCCCTCTCGGTGGTTCCCGCCGCTCCCACGCGGGGCCGGGTCCCATTCGCCGTGTTCTCGATGGCTGCTTTGATCGCCGCGCTGGTTGTTGTCCTCATGCTCAACATCTCCGTGTCGAGCAGTCAGTACAAACTGGTTTCGATGCGCGGAGAGGAAGTAGCCCTCGCTGAGAAGAACCAGGCCCTGACGCAAAAGCTTGAGAACCTCAGGGCGCCGCAAAACCTTGCGGCGGCGGCGCATGAACTCGACATGGTCGCCTCCCCGACTTTCGGAACCGTTGATGTAGATTCGTTGGCAGTCACCGGAAGCCCGGAACCAGCCAAGGAGTCCGATGCACCGCCAGCTCTTGTACCGGCGCCCGCTGTGAACGTGCCGACTGAAGCTCCGGTGCCCGCTGCTTCAGAGCCTGTAGAATCCGCCGCGGAATCCAGGGCTGACGCACCTGGCGCTGCCGAAGCGCCGGCACCGGCAGAGATTCCGAACGGCGGAACGATCCCGGCACCCACGCAGGCCGCTCCCGGACAGTAAGAGACCCACACTCAACCGACCCAGCAAGGAACCACGGTGGCACCAGCCGACAACCCCCAGCAGGAAACACGACGGGTCGCGCTCGGGGCAGCCAGGCTCAGGGTCGGGCTGGCATTCGTACTGATTCTGCTGATGGTCCTCGGCGTTCGCCTTTTTCAGGTTCAGGGCCTCGACTTTGACGGAATGGCTCAGGCAGGTCTGAACAAGCGCCTGGTGACCCAGCAGGTGCCGGCTCTGCGCGGAAGCATTCTGGATGACGAGGGCAACGAGCTGGCGCACACGGTGCAGCGCTTCGACATTGTGGTGGATCAGAGGCTCAGCGGCGGTGAGACCTTCGATCGCTACGATCCTGAGACCGGTAAACGGGTCCAGGACGTCCCTATGGAGCAAGGCTTCCAAGAGCTCTCCGCGATCCTCGGACAGGACGTGCAGGCCCTCAAGTCCTCCATCCTGGGCGATGCGTCCTTCGCATTCGTTGCTCGCTCCGTGACACCTGAAGTCAGAAACAAGGCCCTTGCCGTTGGAATGCCCGGCGTGTACGCCGATCCCACTACCCTGCGCACCTACCCCTCAGGAGCGGTTGCGGGCTCGATTCTCGGTTTCATGAGCGGCGACGGACGCGCCCTGGGCGGTATCGAACTCACCCAGGACGAAAAACTCACCGGAACACCAGGCAGCCGGACCTTCGAGATCGGCGGCGACGGCATTCGTATTCCGTACGCCACCAACGAAGATGTGCCGGCACAGGACGGTCAGTCAGTGCGGCTCACGATCGATCAGGACCTGCAGTTTTTCGCGCAGCAGACCATTGCAGCGCAGGTAGAGGACTACAACGCCGAATGGGGCAACATTGTCGTTGTCGAGGCCCGTTCCGGCGCCATCAAGGCAATGGCTGAATCCACGTCGCCGGATCCAAACGACTATGCCGCCACTGATCCCGTGTTCTGGAAACCACTCTCCGTTACGTCGTCCTTCGAACCGGGCTCCACGACGAAGCTGATCACCATGGCCGCGGGGCTGGAGGAGGGGATCATCGAACCGACCAGCAGGTTCGAGATCCCGCCCACCTACACGGTCGACGGACAGACTTTCAAGGACGCGTTCGAGCACGGGACGGAAAAGCGGACAGCGGCGGGAGTCTTCGCGAAGTCGATGAACACCGGAACCGTCATGATCGGCGAGCAGCTGAGCAGACAGGAGCGGTATGACTGGTTGCGGAAGTTCGGTATCGGTGAACCCCTCAACGTCGGTCTCAATGGAGAAACGGCAGGCATCCTGCCCACTCCGGACACCTGGGACGAACGGCAACAATACACTGTGCTTTTCGGCCAAGGACTGGCGCAGACCGCGCTCCACACGGCCATGGTGTACCAGGCGATCGCCAACGACGGAGTGCGGCTGAAGCCGCGGCTCATTGATGCCTATATTGACGCGGACGGAACAGAACACAAGGTTCCCGAGGCTGAGGGCACGCGGGTCGTCTCCGAGGATACGGCCAAGGAACTCCATACCATGCTGGAGACCGTCACGGTGGAGGGATCCGGCGCATCCGGTGCCCTCGAGGAATACCGCGTGGGGTCGAAGACGGGTACTGCAGAAGCACCCGGCGCGCAGGGGGGCTACGACGGGTATACGTTGTCCTATGCCGGCATGGCGCCTATGGAGGACCCGCAGTATGTCGTGGTCGTGACACTGCAGCGGCCTCAGGGAGACCTGTACTATCTGGTTCCGGGGGAATCCTTCCAGAAGGTCATGAAGTACGTTCTCAATTCGAACAACGTCCCGCCCTCAACCGGTAAGCCCAAGACTTATCCGGTTGTGTACTGATCCGCAGAGCAGGCCCCACGTGTCCATAAATGAACAGTCCACTTCCGCCGCGCCCATGCGGCCGGACGTCGTCGTCCCCCGATCCATGGATGAGGTGCTCGCCGCGCTCCCGCGGGAGCTTGCGCCTGTGCGGCGCGTAGCCACAGCGCACGACGACGCCACCGGCGCCACGATCACCGGCGTCACGATCGATTCACGGCAGGTCCGTCCGGGTGACCTGTACATCGCGGTTCCCGGCACGGGCCGGCACGGAGCCGACTTCACGGAACAGGCGGTCGCAGCAGGAGCAGCAGCCGTGCTCACCGACGACGCCGGCACGGCTGCCGCTTCGGCGGTGCTCGCCGGTTCCGGGGTTCCGCTGTACCGGGCCGCTCCGGTGCGCGATTACGTGGGTCCGCTTGCCGCCGTCGTCTTCGACAGCCAGCCCGCGTCCGGCCGCCCTGTCCTTTATGGCGTGACCGGCACCAACGGGAAAACGACCACCACCTACTTCCTGAACGCGCTCGGGTCGGCGCTGGGAAAGAGCACCGGCCTGATCGGGACGATTGAGATCCGGGCGGGCGAGACCGTCATTCCTTCGATCCTGACTACCCCGGAATCTCCCCAGGTTCACGGTCTTCTCGCGCTGATGCGGGAGCGCGGCATCGACGCCGCCGCCATGGAAGTCTCCTCGCACGCCATCGAGTACCGGCGGGTGGACGGGGTCCGCTTCGATGTCGCGGGTTTCACCAACCTGACCCAGGACCATCTTGACCTCCACGGAAGCATGGAGGAGTACTTCGCAGCGAAGGCGGCCCTGTTCCGGCCGGAACGCGCGGCCCGCGCTGTCGTCCTGGTCGACGATGCGTGGGGCCGCCGCATCGCCGATGAAGCCGGGGTGGACACCGTCTCGGTGTCCGTTACCGGTACGGCGGAGGCGGACTGGACCGTCTCGCAGGTGCAGCGGACGGGACTTGGTCACGCTTTCACCCTCATCGGTCCCGGGGATGCGCAACTGCGGCTTCGCTGCGGGCTTCCCGGGAACTTCAACGTAGCAAACGCCGCGCTGGCCGCAGTGATGGTCCTTGCCTCGGGCGTGGATGCCGCGGATCTGCAGCGAGCCGCGGACCAGCACGATCCATTCACCACCCAGGTTCCCGGGCGCATGGAGCTGATCAGTGAGAGCCCCGCAGCGATCGTTGATTTTGCGCACAATCCCGATGCGCTGGCACTGACGCTGGACTCGGTTCGAGTGCCTGACGCAGACTCCCGCGTGCTGGTGGTTTTCGGAGCCACGGGACAACGGGACGTGTCCAAACGCCCCATCATGGGCGCCACGGCAGCGCGCCGGGCAGACGTGGTGATCGTCACCGACGACGACCCCCACGACGAAGAGGAAGCGGGGATTCGGGCGGGCGTTCTCGAGGGTGCTCGTGCTGCCCGCGAATCCGAGAACCTGAACTGTGAAATCGTCGAGGTTTTCCCGCGTGCAGAGGCAATTGACCATGCGGTGTCACTCGCTCGTCCCAGCGACGTGATCCTTGTCGCCGGGCGCGGACACGAGATATGGCAGGAGGTCAAGGGAGTGAATCTGCCTCTCGATGACCGCGTGGAGTTGGGGGCCGCATTGACACGGCATGGATTCTCTGTGCTTTCCGGCAACAGGATAGAGTCCTAGATCGTCATGATTGAATTCAACGCAGCCGACATCGCGGCAGTCACAGGCGGCACGCTCTCGGAGTCGGCTCAAAAGGCTCCCTCCGTCGTGGTCCGTTCGGCCACCACGGACTCACGCGAGAGCCGCCCGGACGGCCTCTTCATCGCCAAGCCGGGTGATTCCACCGATGGCCACAACTTCATAGCCAGCGCCTTTTCCAACGGCGCCGTCCTCGCGCTCGTGGAGCGGGTGATCACCGACGACGACGGCACGGACTTTCCTGCCGTGGTGGTACCCGACGTGGTCGAAGCGATGGGCAAGCTGGCGGCCGAAGCGGTGCGCCGTCTGCGCGCGCACTCACCGCTTACGGTCATAGGCATCACGGGTTCGGCCGGCAAAACCACCACCAAGGATGTCCTGGCGCAGCTGCTGCGGCAGGAAGGTCCCACTGTTGCCCCAATCGGTTCGTACAACGGTGAGATCGGCGTTCCGCTGACCGTGTTCTCGGCCGAGTACGGCACCCGCTACCTGGTTATCGAAATGGGAGCGACCGGCGTCGGGCACATTGAGTACCTCGCGTCCATGGTGGAGCCCGACATCGGAATCGTGCTCTGCGTCGGCTCCGCCCACGCGGGGGAGTTCGGCGGAGTGGAGATGATTGCGCGGGCCAAGGGCGAACTGCCCCGGTCCCTGAGCGCCCACGGCGTGGCAATTCTCAACGGTGATGACGTGCGAGTGAGCGCAATGGCCGACGAGACACAGGCGCAGACAGTTTTCTTCTCTGAGGATCCGACGTTCGACCGACCCGGCAGCAGCGCCGTCCGGGCCGAGAATGTGCAACTTTCCGTCGAAGGCAATCCCTGCTTCACGCTGGTCCTTCCGGATGGGGACCGTCGGGAGGTGCGGCCGCTGCTGATCGGGCGGCATCACGTGGCAAACCTCCTCGCTGCCGCCTCCGCGGCCCATGTGCTGGGGATCCCGGGGGAGCGGATCGCGTCCGGCCTCAGCGGAGCCCGGGCGGTCAGCCGCTGGCGCATGGAGCGTACTGACAGGCCGGACGGGGTGACTGTCATCAACGATGCCTACAACGCCAACCCGGAGTCGATGCGCGCGGCGCTTGCAACGCTCGCTGAGCTCGGCCGCGGTCGGCGTACCTGGGCTGTGCTCGGCGAAATGCTCGAGCTGGGCGAGGACTCCGTCATCGCCCATGACGCCCTGGGCAGGGTGGCTGTCCGGTTGAACATTTCGAAGCTGCTGGTCGTCGGAGAGGGAGCGAAAGCGCTTCACACCGGCGCAGTGCTTGAAGGATCGTGGGGAGACGAAGCGATCTTCGTACGCGACGTATCCGAGGCCGAGGAGATTCTGGACAGCGAACTGGAGCCCGGCGACCTGGTCCTGGTGAAGTCCTCCAACGGCGCCGGTCTGCGGCATCTGGGTGATCGGTTAGCATTAGCGTCAGACAAATCGACGGCGGTGCCCGAGGCTGAACCGGGGCCACAGGCTGAATCGAACGGACCCGGTCCAATGAACCAGGGGGGCCCCTCGCTGTGATTTCGCTGCTGATTGCTTCAGCGTCCGCCCTCGTTCTTGCGCTGGTCGGAACCCCTCTGTTCATCAGGCTTCTCGTAAGCAAGAGCTATGGCCAGTTCATCCGGGACGACGGACCAACGGCCCACCACACGAAACGCGGTACGCCCACGATGGGCGGTGCCGTCATTGTGGGATCGGTTGTCCTCGCGTACTTTGCCACCCACCTGATCATGATGGGCGCGGGTGATTCAGACGGTCCGACGGTGTCCGGGCTTCTGCTGCTCATGGTCACTGTCGGCATGGGTCTGGTGGGTTTCTTTGATGACTACATCAAGATCTCCAAGCAGCGCAGCCTGGGGCTCAGCGCACCGGCGAAGATCATCGGCCAGACCATGGTGGGTGTGGTGTTCGCCATCCTTGCGCTGAATTTCCCGGATGAGAACGGCCGCACACCGGCGTCGACAGCTATTTCTTTTGTCCGGGACACCGCTTTCGATCTGGCGTTCGCCGGTTCGGTCATCGGGGCCATCCTGTTCGTCCTGTGGTCAAATCTCATCATCACCGCAGCCACGAACGGCGTGAATCTCGCTGACGGCCTGGATGGGCTGGCCACCGGTGCATCCGTCTTTGTTTTTGGTGCCTACATGCTGATGAGTATCTGGCAGTTCAACCAGCGTTGCGCTTCTCCGGACGTGCCCGCGAACATCTGTTACGAGGTCCGCGATCCGCTGGACCTCGCGCTGATCGCGGGCGCGATGTGCGGCGCCCTGGTCGGGTTTCTCTGGTGGAACACCTCGCCGGCCAAGATCTTCATGGGTGACACCGGCTCACTGGCGATCGGTGGAGCAATCGCAGGTTTCGCGATCCTCTCCCGCACGCAGCTCCTTCTCGTGATCATGGCTGGACTGTTCGTGATGATCACGCTGTCCGTGATCATTCAGGTTGGCTTCTTCAAGCTGTCCGGGGGCAAACGGGTCTTCAAGATGGCTCCGCTGCAGCATCACTTCGAGCTGAAGGGTTGGCAGGAGGTCACGGTTGTTGTCCGCTTCTGGGTCCTTGCCGGTCTGTTCGTGGCCGTCGCGCTCGGCATTTTCTACGCTGAATGGGTTGTACTTCTGTGAGCACTGCCGATGCACAAGACCATCCCGGACGCCTTGAGCACCTGATGTCCTGGGACGCCGACTGGGCAGGACTGCGCGTCGTGGTGACAGGGATCGGCCTGTCCGGATTCTCCGCGGCTGACACGCTGATCGAACTCGGCGCGCGCGTTGTGGTGGTTGACGCCACAGACTCCGAAGAGAACAGGGCGAAGGCGGACACCCTCCGCATCGTCGGAGCCGTGGATGTCCTGCTCGGGCCGGAAGCGGCCGCCACACTCCCACTGGTCGACGGGGAGGCACCCGAACTGGTTGTGACCTCTCCGGGCTGGCGCCCAACCCAGCCGCTGCTGGCCGCCGCGGATACTGATGGAATTCCGATCTGGGGCGACGTTGAACTCGCCTGGCGTGTACGGGTTCGTGAGGGCCGGCCCACCGCCGAATGGCTGACGATCACCGGAACCAACGGCAAGACCACAACCGTCACGCTGGCGGAATCGATGCTTCGCGCAGCGGGTCTTCGCGCCATCGCAGCCGGGAACGTCGGAACGCCGTTGCTTGACGCCATCCGGGATCCACAGGGATACGATGTCATCGCCGTCGAGCTTTCCAGTTTCCAGCTGCACTGGAGTTCCAGCCTTGCTCCTCTTGCGAGCGTCTGCCTCAATCTCGCGGAAGACCACGTGGACTGGCATGGCGGGTTTGAGGCCTACCGTGCGGACAAGGCAAAGATCTACGAGAACACCCGTGTTGCGTGCGTCTACAACGCCGAGGCCCCGGCCACTGAGCGGATGGTGGAGGAGTCGGACGTTCAGGAAGGCTGCCGCGCGATCGGTTTCACCATCAATACACCTGCCATCAGCATGCTCGGAGTCGTTGATGGCCTGCTGGTGGATCGGGCGTACATCGAACAGCGCAAGGATTCCGCCGCCGAGCTGGCGTCGGTGACGGATCTCGGAGAAGTGGTTCCCCGCCATCTGGTCGCGAACGCCCTGGCCGCCGCCGCACTCGTGCGCGCAGCAGGGGTTCCTGCGGCTGCCGTGCGCGAGGGAATCCGGAATTATCAGCCTTCCGGACACCGCATTGAGCTGGTCACTGCGCGGGACGGCGTCCTGTGGATCAACGACTCCAAAGCGACCAACCCACACGCTGCACACGCTGCCCTGTCGTCCTTCCACAGCGTTGTCTGGATTGCGGGCGGGCTCTCCAAGGGAGTGGACTACAACGATCTGGTCCGGGACAACGCGGCCCGCTTCAAAGCGGCCGTTCTTATCGGCCGCGACAGTTCCGATCTCGCGTCCGCTCTGCGCCGACACGCGCCGGATGTTCCGGTGATAGACCTGGCAGCGGGTCACACTGGTAAGGACGTGTTGCCTTCCCAGCACGTGGGTTCAGACGGCGTCCAGGCCATGCGCGCGGCGGTTGCAGAAGCGCTGCGCATCGCCGCGGACGGCGACACTGTTCTCATGGCCCCGGCAGCAGCGTCGATGGACCAGTTTCCCTCCTACGCTCACCGCGGCGCCGCTTTCATTGAGGCGGTACGCGGGATTGTGGAGGGGCAGGGATTCACCGCTAAGGAGTTGTAATGGTCAGCACGCCCACCCGGCATTCGCGCCGGAAGCCGGCGGTGCGGCAGCACTCCAGCTCCAGCACACCCGAGCGGCGATCTCCATCGGGATCTTCGCTAGCCGGGACAGCAGCCGCACCCAGGCGTCAACGAGTCCTCGGAGCGTTCGCGCGCATGTGGCGCTTCCTTGAGGGCTCTGACAGGCAGACCAGCGGCTCGAGCTACTACATGATTCTCGGCGCGACGCTCGCGCTGACAGCCATCGGGCTCATGATGGTGCTGTCGGCGTCGTCGGTCGAGTCGATCGCCAATGCAGCGTCAACAGTTGAGCCCACGGACGAGGGCGCAATTGTCTTCGACTTCTTCTTCAAACAGAGCGTGTATGCGGTGCTGGGCGTGGTGCTCATGCTCATCCTGGCCAGGCTCGGCCCGCGGATCTTCAAGATACTCGCCTGGCCGGGCCTCGGCGTAGCCATTGTGCTGCTGGTCCTGGTGCTCCTGATCGGTGAGAACATCAACGGCAACCAGAACTGGATCCGGATCGGAAACCAGTCACTGCAGCCCTCCGAACCGGCGAAGCTCGCTCTGGCGCTGTGGTGCGCCACGGTCCTCGAGCGCAAACGCGGCTTGATCCGGAATTGGAAGCACGCACTTGTACCTGTCGCGCCGCTCGGAGGCATCATCCTCCTGCTCGTGATGCTGGGCGGTGACCTCGGTACAGCGATCATCCTCGGCATGATCATGGCGGCCGCACTCTTCTTCGCGGGCGCGCCCATGAAGATGTTCAGCATCGCGGGGCTTGCGGGGATTGCCCTGGCATTCGGCGCCGTCCTGCTGAACAGCACCCGAAGCACCCGTATCGAAGCCTGGCTGCGCCTGAACTGTGACTCCGCGTCGGATCCTTGTTTCCAGTCCAACCAGGGCCTGTTCGCTCTCGCCTCGGGCGGCTGGTGGGGCGTGGGGATCGGGCAGAGCCGGCAGAAGTGGAACTGGATCCCTGAAGCCCACAACGACTTCATCTTCGCCATCATCGGTGAAGAGTTCGGGCTGATCGGCACCCTTGTGGTCATTGCGCTGTTCGGCATCCTGGCCGTCGCGACGCTCCGGGTGGCCCGCCGTTACACCGACCCCTTCGTCCGGATCCTCATGGGATCCATCCTCGTGTGGCTGATCGGCCAGGCTTTCGTGAACATCGGCATGGTTACGGGCGTACTGCCGGTGATCGGCGTGCCGTTGCCGTTCATCTCCTACGGTGGTTCGGCGCTCACCTTCACGCTCGCCGCCGTCGGCGTTCTTCTTGCCTTCGCGCGGCGCATGCCCCCGGCGGTGGCGGGCAGCACCGGGTCCGCTGACAATGTCGAGACTGCTCCCTCGAAATCCAAGTGAAAGATCAAGAGAACCCATTGACTGAATCTGCTGCCCTGTCGGTTGTCCTCGCCGGCGGGGGGACCGCTGGGCACATCAGCCCGCTCCTCGCCATTGCCCGTGCCCTCGTCGAGGCGTGCCCTGACGCCCGTGTGCTCGCCGTCGGCACGGCAGCCGGGATGGAGACCCGACTGGTGCCCGCGGCGGGGTTCCGGCTTGAAACCATAGAGCGCGTTCCGATGCCACGCCGGCCGTCCGCCGACCTGTTCAAGCTGCCCGTCCGCCTGGTCTGTGCCGTGCGGCAGGCGCTGAAGATCGTCGACACGGCGCATGCCGACGTCGTCGTCGGTGTTGGCGGCTATGTGTCGACACCGCTGTACCTTGCGGCGTGGATTCGCCGCGTCCCGGTGGTAATCCACGAGGCAAACGCCCACCCGGGGCTTGCGAACCGGTTGGGAGCCCGCATCGCACGGGCGGTCGCCGTGGCATTCAATGGCACGGGCCTGCCGGCGGAGCAGTGGGTCGGCATGCCGATGCGCCGGGAAATCTCCACCCTCGACAGGGCGGCTGACCGCCGTGAAGCGCGTGCCGCTCTGGGGCTTGATCCCTCCCTGCCGACGCTTATCGTCACCGGCGGGTCCTCCGGCGCCGCGAGTATCAATCGGGCGTTGGCTGCAGCAGCACCGAAGTTCGCCGACAGCCACCCGGGGGTGCAGGTCCTTCACATCACCGGGCGTGGCAAGCACGTAACGGCGCCCGACGGCGCACTGCTCGCCGCAGAGGGTTATCGTCAGGTCGAATATGTTGACGGCATGGAGAAGGTGTATGCGGCGGCTGACCTTTTGCTCGCGCGAGCGGGCGCGGCGACCGTCTGTGAAGTTGCGGCGGTCGGGTTGCCGGCCGTCTTTGTTCCCTTGCCCCATGGCAACGGGGAGCAGCGGCGTAACGCCGCGGAACTCGTTGAGGCCGGCGGAGCCCTCATGGTTGAGAACGACCGGCTTACGGCCGACTGGCTGCTCACCGAAGCCCTCCCGCTCGTGCAGGACGCCGAGCGACTCGACAGGATGTCCATGGCTGCGGCGCCGCTCGGCGTGCGGGACGCGGACGTGCGCATGGCAAACCTGATTATCGATGCTGCCGGAGGCCGCTGATGAGTACCGTCGTTGAGAACCTAGGACAGGTCCATTTCATCGGGCTTGGGGGAGCGGGAATGTCTGCGGTGGCGCGCGTCCTTCTCGGCCGCGCAGTGACCGTTTCCGGATCCGACGCCGCCGACTCTCGCGGCCTGCAGGCTCTCGCCGCCCTTGGTGCGAAGGTACACGTCGGCCATGACAGCGCCAACCTCGGGGCCGCCGACACAGTTGTGGTGTCCACTGCCATCCGGGAATCCAACCCCGAACTTGTTGAAGCGAAGGCACGCGGACTGCGCATCCTGCACCGCTCCGAGGCGCTGGCCGCCGCAATGGACGGACGCGAGGTCGTCGCTGTTGCGGGCACCCACGGCAAGACCACAACGACGGCCATGATCACCGTCATGCTGCAGGCCGCGGGAACCAATCCGTCGTTCGCGATCGGTGGTGATGTGGCGGCGCTGGGCGTCAACGCCGAATGGGCCGACGGCGAGGTGTTTGTGGCCGAAGCCGATGAGTCCGACGGATCCTTCCTCAACTATCGTCCCCGTATCGGCGTGGTCACCAACGTCGAAGCGGACCACCTGGACCACTACGGATCAGCCGAGGCGGTTTTTGAATCCTTCGACCGGTTCGCTGCCCTGCTGCCCGCAGGGGACGGTGTGCTGGTCGCGTGCCATGACGACGGCGGCGCTGCGTCCCTCGCGGAGCGGACCGCCGGATCCCGCCGCGTGCGAACCTACGGCTACAACGCGGGCGCAGACGTCCGGATCAGCAGCACCCGTGCCCTCGGCAGCACCTCGAACAGCATCCTCTCCTTCTCGGTTGACGGCCTGGAAAGCCAGCAGGAGCTCCAACTCGCGGTCCCCGGCCGGCACAATGTCCTCAATGCGGCCGCCGCGTTCGCCGTCGGCCTTGAGCTTGGCGTTGATCCTGCTGCCGCCGCGGCCGGCCTCGCTTCCTTCTCCGGTGCCGCCCGCCGCTTCGAGACGAAGGGCGAGGCGTTCGGTGTGCGTGTCTTTGACGACTACGCCCATCACCCCACAGAGGTCGCGGCAGCACTCAGCGCTGCCCGCACGGTTGCGGGTGAACATCGGGTGCATGTCTTGTTCCAGCCGCACTTGTTTTCACGCACGGAGGAATTCGCGGAGGAGTTCGCGGCTGCTCTGTCGCTGGCCGACTCTGTGCGGGTCCTCGATATCTATGCCGCACGGGAAGACCCGGTGGAGGGCGTGACGAGCCGGCTGATCACTGATCGGCTTACGGTCCCCGGAGGGTACGCGCCCAACCCGGATGAAGCGATGCAGGGCATTGTTGATTCCGCACGCAGCGGTGACATCATCCTGACAGTCGGGGCGGGTGACGTTACCCGCTTCGGGCCGCTGTTGGTCGACCTCCTCGCCCGGCAGGGAGGTTCCCGGTGACCTCTCGGCCTCCACGCAAGCCCAGAAGTATAGGAAAACCCTCCAGCGGACTCTCGGTCAGCGAGACCATCACCGCAGAGAAGCATGTCTCCGCTCCGGAACGGGACACTTCGCGCCCGGAGCGCATCTCGGCGTCGAAGGAAGCTCCGGTGGCGCTGCTGGACCGCGGTAAGGACGCCGGCACGGTCATAGCGTTTCCGGAGTCCCCTCGACGGCGGCGCAGGAGATGGTGGCTGACAGGGATCATTTCGGTCGTGGTGCTCGTCGCGGGTCTGATCGCGTACCTGGTGTTCTCACCTGCGCTGGCGGTGCGCACGCTGGACGTACAGGGAAACAGCCTGGTGACGGAGGACGAGGTGACCGCCGCGTTGGAACCACTGGTGGGCACGTCGCTTACCCGGATAGGCGACGACGATGTCCGTGCCCTGCTCGACGGTTTCGCGCCGATTGAGGATGTTTCCGTAGCGGCGGCTCCGCCGTCGACCCTCAGTGTGACGGTGATCGAGCGCACGCCCGTGGCGATTCTGGAGAACAAGGGGAAGTTCGTCCTCATTGACGCCGAGGGTCGTCAGCTCACAACCGTGACCGACCGCAAATCCGTCGCACTGCCGCTCATCGACGGCGGTGCGAACGCAGTCAACAGCGCAGTGTTTTCTTCCATCGCCGATGTGCTCGCCGCTCTGCCTGCGGATATCAGGGGGAGGCTGGTTCACGCCTCCGCCAAGTCAATTGACTCGGTCCAGCTGAAGCTGACCGACGGCAAGACGATCTTCTGGGGCAGCGCTGAGGAAAACGCTGCAAAAGCACGGGTTGTCGAGGCTCTGCTGTCTCTCCGGGACCAGGATCCGCCCGTGAAGGTCTATGACGTGAGCACGCCGTCGCGACCAGTAACTCGGTAAGTTTGCCGACACGCGGGAGTGGTCATTGCATGCCAGTGGCCATGCACCTAGCGTCTCAATAAGAAGTTACTTGACATAACATTAACTCTCAACCTGAAGGTGAATGTTAGTCAGGTTGAAGGTTGGAACCTCCAGCCCACAAAAGACCCAACCAGCGCACAGATCGAACAAGGGACACAGGACGTGGCAGCACCGCAGAATTACTTGGCCGTCATCAAGGTCGTCGGCATCGGCGGCGGTGGCGTGAACGCCGTCAATCGAATGATCGAGGTTGGCCTGCGCGGCGTTGAGTTCATCGCCATCAACACAGACGCGCAGGCACTGCTCATGAGCGATGCCGATGTGAAGCTCGACGTCGGCCGTGAGCTCACCCGCGGTCTGGGCGCCGGCGCAGACCCGGAAGTTGGGCGCAAGGCCGCCGAGGACCACGCAGAGGAGATCGAGGAAGTCCTTCGCGGGGCAGACATGGTCTTCGTCACGGCAGGTGAGGGCGGTGGCACAGGCACCGGCGGAGCGCCCGTAGTAGCGCGAATTGCCCGCTCGCTCGGCGCGTTGACCATCGGCGTTGTAACCCGGCCGTTCAC
Organism: Arthrobacter sp. M71 S08; assembly: GCF_059089725.1. Classification (NCBI taxonomy): domain Bacteria; kingdom Bacillati; phylum Actinomycetota; class Actinomycetes; order Micrococcales; family Micrococcaceae; genus Arthrobacter; species Arthrobacter sp. M71 S08. The sequence continues at coordinate 73,356 of NZ_JBNHEY010000006.1, forward strand.
CTTCGAGGGCCGCCGTCGTTCCAACCAGGCGGAGACCGGCATCGACACGCTTCGCGATGAGGTCGATACCCTCATCGTGATCCCGAACGATCGCCTCCTGTCCATCAGTGACCGCAACGTATCAATGCTTGACGCGTTCCGTTCGGCGGATCAGGTGCTTCTCTCGGGTGTCCAGGGCATCACCGACCTCATCACCACTCCGGGCCTGATCAACCTCGACTTCGCTGATGTGAAGTCCGTGATGCAGGGCGCAGGTTCGGCCCTGATGGGAATCGGATCCGCCCGTGGCGAGGACCGCGCGGTCAAGGCGGCCGAATTGGCCATCGCCTCACCGCTTCTTGAAGCCTCCATTGACGGCGCCCATGGCGTGCTGCTCTCCATCCAGGGCGGTTCCGATCTCGGACTGTTCGAGATCAACGAGGCTGCCCGCTTGGTCCAGGAGGTTGCGCACCCCGAGGCAAACATCATCTTCGGCGCCGTGATCGATGATGCACTGGGAGACGAGGCTCGGGTTACGGTCATCGCAGCGGGTTTTGACCAGGTGGATGCCACCTCGCAGCCGGCAGCGCCGGCCGCCAAGCCGGCATCCGCACCGGCCATTGGTCGCGAACATGCTCAGGCACCGCAGGCGGTTGCCGCCGGAGCCGGTTACGGGTCCTGGTCGCAGCACTCGTCGAACGGCCGGGGTAACGACGTTCCCGGTGACGCCGGATTCGACGTTGACCTCCCGGCGGTCGTCGAGCCCGATTACTCGACCGGGCGCTCCGATGATCTGGACGTTCCCGATTTCCTGAAGTAAGCGGTGTTCTTCTGGACATCGCCTGTAGCGCCCGGCATCCGGGTCGCCTTTACCGACCGTGGTGCGGGAAACCTCGCTCCACGGGTCGGAGGCGACCCGGGTGCCGCCGCTCGTTCCAGGCAGGTACTGGAGGCCGAACTCGGGATCGGAACAGGCGCGCTTCATTTCATGAACCAGACCCACTCCACGGTTGTCGCTGAGGCCCTCGCCGGGCATACTTCGGAGGCTGACGCGCTTGTCAGCCCCACCGGCACTGACGCACTTGCCGTCCTTGTAGCCGACTGCGTCCCGGTGGTGCTGGTCGGTTCGACTGCGCGCGATGCATTCGTCACGGCGGTGATTCACGCCGGTCGCAAGGGGGTTGAAGGCAACATCGCGGGCCGTACCGTTGATGAGCTGCGGCAGCGCGGGGCTGAGTCGATCTCGGCCTGGATAGGTCCGTCGGTGTGCGGCGGGTGCTATGAGGTACCTGAACAAATGCGCGACGAGGTCGCTCGTGTTGTGCCGCTGACCTCCAGCCGCACTCGATGGGGAACGCCTGCCCTCGACCTTCCGGCGGGCGTCCGTGGACAGCTCCAATCGGTGGGGGTGAGGGTGCAGGATCTTGGGACGGTCAGCACGCTGTGCACCCTCGAGAATGAAAGCCTGTTTTCGCATCGGGCCGTCGGGCAGGGTCGCCCGGTGGGGCGTTTGGCCGGGTTGGTGTGGCACTGTGGCTGACGGCAGACGCTCGGAAATCGAGTCCAATCTACGGCGAGTCAACGATCGCATCGATCGTGCGATGGCGGCATGCGGTCGCACCGACCGGCCGACCCTCATTGTAGTGACGAAGTATTTCCCGCCATCGGATGTGGCGTTGCTCTCCGAGCTGGGAGTGCGCGACGTCGGCGAGAACCGGGACCAGGAAGCCGCTGCCAAAGCGGAGGAAATCTCCGACCCGGAATTGCGTTGGCACTTCATTGGCCAACTCCAGACCAACAAGGCCCGGTCGGTCGCCGGTTACGCGCATTCGGTCCACTCCGTCGACCGTACGTCACTGGTGAACGCGCTTCAGAAGGCCATGGTGCGGCGTGCCCAGGATGCCGGGTTGGCGGGGGAGGAGGGCGCGGTCGTCCGCCCGGCCCCACTGGATTGCTATGTGCAGGTGAACCTGTCGGTCGACGAACCCGGTCGCGGTGGAGCCCACCCTTCCGACGTGCTTGAGGTCGCGACAGGGATTGACGACGCCGGCCACCTCCGGTTGGCGGGAGTAATGGCTGTCGCGCCGCTCGGCGGTGACCCCCGTGAGGCGTTCGGCCGCCTGGCTGACATTTCGGCCGACGTCGTCGCCCGCTTCCCCGGTGCCACGGGAATATCCGCAGGGATGAGCGGTGACCTTGAACACGCAATCGAGGCCGGTGCGACACACCTGCGCGTCGGTTCAGATGTTCTCGGTGCTCGCCCTCCCGTGGGGTAGCGTCGACGCTGTAACCGCGGGCGTCAAGGGGCGTCCTGGACCATCTTGCCCGATGGGTGCATGACGAAGGAATGACAGGAGCTACCATGGCTGGCGCACTGCGCAAGACAATGATCTACCTTGGGCTCGCCGACGGTGATGAGCACTACGAGCCTGAGCCCAAGACATCTCACAGCAGGAATGAGGACTACTCCGTGGACTACGACCGTGACGAGCGCCATGTCGAGGCTGCGCCGGTGGTGAAGGCGGCTCCCGAGGAGTACCGCGCCCCGGTTACCCCCATCAAGCGCGCCCAGTCCTCACGCGAGGACGCTTCGTCGCTGCGCCAGATCACCACGGTGCACCCGCGGTCCTACAATGACGCCAAGATCATCGGAGAAAGCTTCCGCGATGGTATTCCTGTCATCATGAACGTCACAGACATGGGCGAGGCTGACGCGAAGCGGCTCGTGGATTTTTCGGCAGGACTCGTCTTCGGCCTCCATGGTTCGATCGAGCGCGTTACCAACAAGGTGTTCCTGTTGTCCCCCTCCTACATCGAGGTCCTCGGGGAAGACCAAAAGGCCAGCGATGGCCAGGCGAGTTTCTTCAATCAAAGCTGACGCGGTTTACTGGTACTGGTAACTATTCCGTTCATGCCAGAGGACTGTGACTGACACGTGAGCTTGGTCTTCGCCCTGCTTTACCTGGTGCTGATGCTGTTCCAGCTCGCGCTGATCATCCGTATCGTCTATGACGCCGTCCAGATGTTTGCCCGCAACTGGCGTCCCCGCAGGCTGGCACTTGTTCTTGCCTCCATGGTGTACGCGGTCACGGACCCGCCCATCCGGTTGTTCCGTCGGCTGGTTCCGCCTCTTCGTCTGGGCGGCGTGTCGCTCGACATGGCGTTCATCGTGGTGTTTCTTGGGGCCACAATTCTCAAGACCATCGCGGGCTCGTTGGCAGTGGCTTGATCCGGTTAGTTTTCGGGACCTAAAAGATATACGCTGACTCACATATTGTGTGAAGCAGGGGGTCAGCCTCCACAAGCACGTCCACAATTCAGTACCGTTGTCAGGTCTGCTCGACAGGCGGCTTCGACTAAATCCACTATGAGGTGACCAGATGGCCCTGACGCCAGAAGATGTTGTCAACAAGCGGTTTCAGCCCACTAAGTTTCGAGAGGGCTACGACCAGGACGAGGTAGACGATTTCCTCGACGAGATCGTCGTCGAACTGCGCCGCCTGAACCAGGAAAACGACGACCTTCGCCGCCAGCTTTCGGAAGTTTCCACGGGCACGGCGCAGAACGCTGCTGTCCCGGCTCCCGTTGCCGCCAGCACCAAGACCGAAGAGGTCCGCGAGGAAGAGAAGCCCGAGGAGCCCAAGATTGAAGCGCCGAAGGCAGAAGAGCGCCCTGCTCCCCAGCCGGCTGCTGCAGCTGCTCCGGTTCAGCAAAGCGCCACCGCTGAGTCGGCTGCCGGCGTTCTCGCCATGGCACAGAAGCTTCACGATGAGTACGTCAATGCCGGTGTTGAGCAGCGTGACAAGATCATCGCCGAGGCGCAGATCGAAGCCAGCGGCCTCGTCAATGAAGCCCAGGACAAGAGCCGGAAGATTCTCGGTGCCCTTGAGCAGCAGAAGTCAGTCCTCGAGCGCAAGGTGGAACAGCTTCGCAGCTTCGAGCGCGACTACCGTTCACGCCTCAAGGCATACATCGAGGGACAGCTGCGCGACCTCGATTCCCGTGGTTCCGTCGCAACAGAAACTGCTGACGTCTAAGCAGCAGCCAACGTTTCATAGAGGCCAGTCGCCGGTTTATCCGGCGGCTGGCCTCTGCCGTACTCTGGATGTGAGCCCGCGTCCACCGCCGCCTCCGGCGCGTACAACCGAAAGCACCATGACCGAGCATCCTCCCGCCTCAGGCCCCGATTCAGGCCGTACGCACCGCAAGCACGGCAAACGGATCGGAGCACGATACGCGCTGCTCCTGATTGTTTTCGCGCTCGTCGCTTACATCATCGACCAGCTCACCAAGATCTGGGTTGTCTCCACCATGGTGGAGGGCCAGGTCACCGACGTGCTGCCACCTGTTCTGAGCTGGCACTTCATCCGCAATTCGGGCGCGGCGTTCTCCATCGGCACCGAAATCACCTGGGTCTTTACGATCATCCAGGCGCTTGTCTCCATTGCCATAATCACCCAAATTCGAAAGGTCGCCTCCAAAGGCTGGGCTATCGCGCTCGGGCTGGTTCTGGGCGGCGCCCTCGGCAACCTCACCGACAGGCTGTTCCGCGAACCCACCTTCGGTCAGGGGCATGTCGTCGACTTCATAGCCCTGCCGAACTTCGCTATTTTCAATATCGCTGACACCGCCGTCGTGAGCGGCGTCATTCTTATCTGCCTGCTTACCCTTCGTGGCATCGGCCTGGACGGACGGCGCAGCAATGAGGAGCAGGAGCACGAAAGCGGCACCGAGGTGGTCGATGACGAACGCGCCTAGTACCTACGACATTCCGGAATCGGCGGCAGGTCAGCGCATAGATGCCGTCCTGGCAGCCTTGATGGGAACCTCCCGCTCCGCAGTGGCGGCGTGGTGCAGTGCCGGGTACGTCACCATGGACGGTGCGGCCGTGCAGAAGTCTGTCCGCGCGGTGCCGGGGAGCCGGCTCACCGTCGTCGTACCGGATGAACCGGACCCGCTGCAGATCGTGGCGGAGCCTGTTGAGGGGATGGGGATCCTGCTGGATGACGATGACTTCGTAGTCATCGACAAGCCGGTGGGGGTTGCGGCCCACCCGTCGCCGGGGTGGGTTGGTCCTACCGTTGTGGGAGCTCTGGCCGCTGCCGGCTATCGAATTTCCACCTCCGGCGCCCCAGAGCGTGTGGGCATCGTTCACAGGCTCGACGTCGGCACCTCCGGCGCGATGGTGGTAGCGAAGACTGAGCACGCCTACACCGCTCTGAAACAGGCTTTCCGGGAACGTACGGTGGCCAAGCAGTATCACGCCCTGGTTCAGGGCCTGCCGGACCCCCTTGAGGGAACAATAGAGGCACCCATCGGCCGCCATCCCGCGCACGACTGGAAATTCGCCGTGATGGAGGACGGCCGTCCCTCGGTCACCCACTATGCGGTGGAGGAGGCTTTCGGCAAGGCGAGCCTGGTCAAGGTGCGGCTGGAAACCGGCCGGACCCACCAGATCCGCGTCCACTTCTCAGCGCTCCGGCATCCCTGCGCTGGTGACCTCACCTACGGCGCCGATCCCCGGCTCGCAGCCGAACTGGGGCTTACGCGGCAGTGGCTGCACGCCAGCATGCTCTCCTTTGAGCACCCACGCAGCGGCGAGCGGGTCGCCGTTGAAAGCGGGTTCCCCATGGATTTGCAGTATGCCCTTGACGCGCTGACCAACGGGAGGGTCTGAGAACCGACACCCGCCCGGCGTGCCCCGGAACCGTCACCGGTGCTCGCTAGAATGAGTTGGTGGTTTCCTCAGCTCCGTCCTCCTCCTTCGTCCACCTTCACAACCACACCGAGTACTCGATGCTCGATGGCGCTGCCCGCCTGAACGATCTGTTCAGCCATACAACCGAGCTCGGCATGAATGCGCTGGCCACTACGGACCACGGGTTCGTGTTCGGCGCCTTCGACTTCTGGAACAAAGCCCGCAACGCTGGCGTCAAACCGATTGTCGGCGTCGAGGCTTACCTCACGCCGGGGACCGCACGCGCGGACAGGACGCGCGTCCAGTGGGGCGGCGGCGGACGTGACGACGTTTCGGGCGCCGGCGCATACACCCACATGACTCTCTGGTCGGAGACCACCGAGGGCATGCACAACCTCTTCCGGATGTCCTCCCTGGCCTCTCTGGAGGGTTACCTCTACAAGCCGCGTATGGACCGTGACCTGCTGCAGACCTACGGGAAGGGCCTGATCGCAACCACGGGCTGCCCCTCGGGTGAGGTCCAGACAAAGCTGCGGCTCGGTCTGTACCGGGAAGCAGTGCAGGCAGCGTCCGATTTCCGCGACATCTTCGGCCCGGACAACTTCTTCTGCGAGCTCATGGACCACGGGCTCGACATCGAGCGCAATGTCCAGGCGGACCTCATCAAGCTCGCCCGTGAGCTTGGTCTGCCCCTCGTTGCAACCAATGACCTGCACTACACCCATGCGGAAGACGCGAAGGCGCACGCGGCGCTGCTGTGCGTTCAATCGGGTTCCACCATGGCGGATCCCAAGCGGTTCAAGTTCGACGCGGATGAGTTCTACCTCAAATCTCCTGCGGAGATGCGGGCAATCTTCCGCGACTACCCGGACGCTTGTGACAACACGCTTCTCATCGCCGAGCGGTGTGAGGTGGAATTCAACACCAGCGCCAACTACATGCCGAGGTTCCCCGTCCCCGAAGGGGAGAACGAGCAGTCCTGGTTCGTCAAAGAAGTGGAGAAGGGCCTCCACTACCGCTACCCGGGGGGAATTCCGGATGACGTCCGCAAGCAGGCGGACTACGAGGTCGGGGTCATCTCGCAGATGGGCTTCCCCGGGTACTTCCTGGTGGTCGCCGACTTCATCAACTGGGCCAAGAACAACGGCATCCGCGTTGGTCCAGGCCGTGGTTCCGGTGCCGGTTCCATGGCCGCGTACGCCATGCGCATCACGGACCTCGACCCGCTGCGCCACGGCCTGATCTTTGAACGCTTCCTCAACCCGGACCGCGTCTCCATGCCCGACTTCGACGTCGACTTCGATGATCGCCGCCGCGCAGAAGTAATCCGGTACGTGACCGAAAAGTACGGCGATGAACGTGTGGCAATGATCGTCACGTACGGAACGATCAAGGCCAAGCAGGCGCTGAAGGATTCATCCCGCGTCATGGGTTATCCGTTCTCGATGGGGGAGCGGCTTACCAAGGCGATGCCGCCGGACGTCATGGGCAAGGGCATCCAGTTGGCCGATGTCCACAACAAGGAAGCCAAGCGTTACTCGGAGGCCGAGGAGCTCCGGGAGCTGCTGAAGGCCGACGCCGACGCGCAGAAGGTCTTCGAGACCGCCCTTGGCCTTGAGGGCCTGAAACGGCAGTGGGGCGTGCACGCTGCCGGCGTCATCATGTCCTCCGAACCCCTGATCGACATCATCCCGATCATGCGCCGCGACCAGGACGGCCAGATCATCACGCAGTTCGATTACCCGACCTGTGAGGGCCTCGGCCTGATCAAGATGGACTTCCTCGGGCTGCGAAACCTGACGATCATGACCGACGCGCTTGAGAACATCAAGCTCAACCGCGACTTCGAGCTTGACCTGGAGACACTTCCCCTCGAGGACAAGGAGTCCTACGAGCTGCTCGCGCGCGGTGACACGCTGGGCGTTTTCCAGCTCGACGGCGGGCCTATGCGTTCGCTGCTGAAACTCATGCGTCCTGACAACTTCGAGGACATCTCCGCTGTTATTGCGCTCTACCGGCCGGGCCCCATGGGAGCCAATTCGCACACGAACTACGCGCTGCGGAAGACCGGAGTCCAGGAAATCACTCCGATCCACCCGGAGCTTGAGGAACCGCTCGCAGAGATCCTGAACACCACGTACGGCCTGATCGTGTATCAGGAGCAGGTCATGGCCATCGCACAGAAAGTTGCCGGGTACTCGCTGGGTCAGGCAGACATCCTTCGCCGCGCCATGGGCAAGAAGAAGAAGGAGGAGCTGGACAAGCAGTTCGCCGGATTCTCCCAGGGCATGAAGGACAGCGGCTATTCGGACGCCGCGGTCAAGACCCTCTGGGACATCCTCCTGCCCTTCTCGGACTACGCGTTCAACAAAGCGCACTCCGCCGCGTACGGCGTGGTGGCGTACTGGACCGCCTACCTCAAGGCCCACTATCCGTCCGAGTACATGGCGGCCCTGCTCACCAGCGTGGGAGATGACAAGGACAAGCTCGCGCTCTACCTCAACGAGTGCCGGCGTATGGGCATCACGGTGCTGCCGCCTGACGTCAACGAGTCGAGTGTGAACTTCACCCCTGTCGGTACGGACATCCGCTTCGGCATGGGCGCCATTCGAAACGTCGGCGCCAACGTGGTGGCCGCCATGGTGGGTGCCCGCGAAGAGAAGGGTGCTTTCAATTCCTTCTCGGACTTCCTGCAGAAAGTTCCCGCTGTGGTCTGCAACAAACGGACCATTGAGTCGCTCATCAAGGCCGGTGCATTCGACTCGCTGGGACCCCCTCGCCGTGCGCTGGCGATGATCCACGAGGAAGCGGTGGATTCCGTCGTCGTACTGAAACGGAACGAGGCCGCCAACCAGTTCGACCTCTTCAGCGCCTTCGACGATCCGGGTGCCGGGACCGGCCTCTCGGTCGAGGTGCCCGACCTGCCGGAGTGGGCCAAGAAGGACAAGCTCGCTTTCGAACGCGACATGCTTGGACTGTACGTGTCCGACCACCCGCTGCAGGGCCTGGAGGGGCTCCTCAGCCAGCATGCCGACTCGGCGATCACGTCGATCATCGGAGAAGACGGCCCGGCCGACGGCGCGTCGGTGACCATCGCCGGCATGATCACTTCCCTGCAGCGCCGGATCGCCAAGAACAGCGGCAACGCCTACGCCAGGGCAGAGATTGAGGACCTCGGCGGGTCAATGGAGGTCATGTTCTTCGGCCAGGTATACGGGCCTATCGCCTCGGTGCTGGAGGAGGACCTGATCGTGGTGGTCCGCGGACGCCTGCAACGGCGCGACGACGGTACGGTCACGCTGAACGCGCAAGAGCTTTCCGTTCCGGACCTGACCGAGGGCCACTCCGGCCCGGTAGTCATCTCCATGCTCCACCACCGCGCTACCGAGCCCGTTATTCACGAGCTCGGGTCCGTGCTGAGGCAGCACCGGGGGAACTCCGAGGTGCGGCTGCACGTGCGCAAGGAACGGCAGTTGGCAGTGCTCTCGCTGCCGGTCGACCTTCGGGTCAATCCCACACCGGCGCTGTTCGGAGACCTCAAAGTACTGCTCGGACCAACGTGTCTCGATGCGTGATACGAGCAGTTCTGCCCGGTTAGAGTAAATAGATGCAGGAATCAACCGCGGAGCCGGGTACTTATCCGCCACCCGTCTATGCCGGTCCCGCCACCCAGACGCCTGTACCGCCGTCGTCTCTGCTCTGGTGGGCCGCGGCCATGACACTGCTGGGCCCTGTCCTTGGTGTGCTCTGGTGGGTCGCTGCACCTGGCGGAGCACTCTACGGCGACCGCGCCACGGCCGAGACCTGGCTGGTCCGCGATCTGGTGCTGGGCGGTCTGGAACTTGTGGCCGGCGTCGTCGTCGGGTGGCTGCTGGCCAACCGGGTGGACTTCCCCGGGGCGTGGCAACGCGTGTGCGCCGCCGTCGCAGGAAGCGTGTTGGGTTCTGTCCTGGCCGTTGCGGTGGGGCAGGGGCTCGGATCACTGTTCTCGGGTGGAGATACCGAGTTCCCCTTTGTCCTGCGTTCCCTGGGGGTGGCAATGATCTGGCCGGCGGCGGCAGCCTTGGTGGTTTTCCTGTCCTCACTGCTCGCTCTGCTGCTCGTTCGGCAGAAGCCGTAAAACGTTCGGACGTGGAAGTGGGCAGGAGCAAAGGCGGGCGCCGGTAGAATTGCGGCTGTGACTGCTCAGACCGCCCCCGTTTCCTATGACGCCTTCCGCACTATCGATCTTCGCGGAACGCATCTGTCCGCAGCTGAGCTGAGGGCCGCCATGCCGCGGAGCACCACCGCGTCTTTTGATTCCGTCGCCTCGAGCGTCGAAGGCATCATCGCCGACGTCCGCACTCGCGGGTTCGACGCGCTCAGCGACCTAACACAGCGGTTCGATGGTGTTGACCAGATCCATCCGCGGGTTCCGGCGGAAGCGCTGAGTGAAGCTCTCCGGACACTTGCGCCGGACGTACGCGCGGCGCTGGAGGAATCAATTGCCCGTGCTCGGACCTTCGCACTGGCACAGAAGCCCGATGACATTGGCGTCGACATCCGCCCCGGCGCAACACTCACCCAGCGCTGGGTGCCGGTGGGCAGGGTCGGACTCTACGTCCCCGGCGGTCTCGCAGTGCTGGCGTCGTCGGTCATCATGAATGTAGTGCCCGCGCAGGCCGCCGGCGTAGAATCCATCGCACTGGCCTCGCCACCGCACAAGGACTTCGACGGATTGCCCCACCCCGTGATCCTGGCGGCCGCTGAGCTGTTGGGCGTCGACGAGGTGTACGGAATCGGCGGTGCACAGGCCATTGCTTCCTTCGCCTACGGAGTGGCTGGCGACGACGGCCGTGACGCGATCGAGCCGGTGGACGTTGTCACCGGGCCAGGGAACATCTACGTTGCCACGGCGAAGCGGCTGGTCAAGGGCGTCGTCGGTATCGACGCCGAAGCCGGCACCACGGAGATCGCTGTGCTGGCGGATGAGACGGCACAGCCCCGGCTCGTCGCTGCTGACCTCATCAGCCAGGCGGAGCACGACCCGAACGCCGCATCGGTTCTGATTACCCCCTCGGCTGAGCTTGCGGCCGCGGTGCGCGCGGAGCTGTCGGTCCAGGTCGAGTCGACGCGGCACCGCGAGCGCGTGGAGACAGCCCTGGCCGGGCCGCAGTCCGGTACCATCCTGGTGGATGACGTCGATCACGGGATCGCGGTGTGTGACGCGTACGCTGCCGAGCACCTCGAGATCCACACAGCAGCGGCGTCAGCGGTTGCTGCCCGCATACGTAATGCCGGGGCCGTGTTCGTGGGTGATTACAGCCCTGTGAGCCTCGGCGACTACTGCGCGGGCTCCAACCACGTCCTGCCTACTGCCGGCACAGCGGCGTTCGCTTCGGGGCTGAGCGTGTTTACTTTTCTGCGCGCCATGCAGGTCATCGACTACAGTGCCGACGCACTGCGCGAGGTCAGCGAACACGTCGTCCAGCTTGCACAGGCGGAGGACCTGCCTGGACACGGCGATGCAGTGCGTGTCCGCTTCCCCTGAGCATTCCAGTAGATAACCCTGGTTTTCGGCGAGCACTGCGACCACTACATGTAGTAATAACACTGTTGTAGTTTCACTACATCTAGTTCTAGAATGAGTTGGACGGCAAGGCTCCAAGGCCGTCTGTTATCCGATCAAACGGTGAATCGGGCTGAGCTGAGACGAGGTGTGGCATGTACTGTCCGTTCTGCCGCAGTGCCGACTCCCGCGTCGTGGACAGCCGGTTGACCGATGACGGATCAGCGATTCGTCGTCGTCGGCAGTGCCCCGAATGCGGCAAGCGGTTCACGACGGTGGAGACCACCAGCCTGGCGGTCATCAAGCGTTCGGGAGTAGCCGAGCCGTTCAGCAGGAGCAAGGTAATCAGCGGCGTGCGCAAGGCATGTCAGGGCCGTCCGGTCACGGAAGATGACCTGGCCCTTCTGGCGCAGGAAGTCGAGGAGTCGATCCGTGCCAGCGGAGTCGCAGAAATTGATGCCCACGAGGTGGGCCTGGCCATCCTCGGGCCGCTCCAGAAGCTGGACCAGGTAGCCTACCTTCGCTTCGCCAGCGTGTACCAGGGCTTCGACTCCCTTGAGGACTTCGAGAAGGCAATCGAGAAACTCCGCCGCGAAGCGGAGAACGCGGCGGGTAAGGTTCCCGCCGGCACACAACGGCCGCTCACGGCCACCTGATCTCCGGTGGTGGCCGCGGAGGGGAAGCCGCTGCCACCACCGGCACCAACAATGCCCTGTTCTTCAGGCCCCTGGAACGACGGCCGTCTGCGTTACTTCACTTCGATGGGCTGTGCCTCGACGGGCTCGCTCTTGAAGTGAAGCGCCGCCTGCAGTGCTGCTCCCACAATGCCTGCATGGTTCCGCAGCTCTGCAGGGATGATGGGCGTACGCAGCGAGAGGTTGGGCAGGAAGTCCTTGCTGCGCTTGGAAATGCCGCCACCCACAATGAAGAGTTCAGGCGAGAACAGGAACTCGACGTGGGAGAAGTAGCGCTGCAGCTTGACCGAGTACTCCTCCCAGTCCAGCCCGAGTCGTTCGCGGGCAACGGCTGATGCCTGGGTTTCGGCGTCGTGTCCGTCAATTTCAAGGTGCCCGAGCTCCGCATTCGGAACGAGCTTGCCGTCGAAAATGAAGGCCGAACCTATGCCGGTGCCGAGGGTGATCACAAGGACCGTACCGTTGACGCCCTTGCCCGCACCGTACTGGACCTCTGCCAGACCGGCGGCGTCCGCATCATTGATGACGTGTACATCACGGCCAAGGACCCTGGTGAAAAGGGCATCAACGTCGGTGTCGATCCAGCTGTCGTCGACGTTGGCTGCTGAGCGTGCAACACCGTGCTGGATGATCGCCGGGAAGGTCACTCCGATCGGCAGTGACTGCGGCGGCGCACCTTCTCGCGTGGACAGCTCGGCGACGATGTCGGCGACGACGACGGCGACCGCCTCCGGTGTGGCCGGCCGCGGCGTCTCCACACGGAATCGATCGCCCAGAATCACCCCTGCGGCCAGGTCCACAATGCCGCCCTTGATGCCGGTGCCGCCGATATCAATACCGATAACTGTGGAGGGCAGCTTCCTGCCGTCCTTCTTCTTGTCGCTGTTCTTGCCCATGATTCTCCAAGGATCGTTTTCGGGTGTGTTCGGCGCGCATCGAGTGGCGCGCGCAGGTGCTGCTGGGTCTTGCTAGGGGAGCGTCAACACATCGGCGCCGGTCTCGGTCACCACGAGCGTGTGCTCGAACTGGGCGGTGCGCTTGCGGTCCTTGGTCACCACGGTCCAGTCATCGGCCCACATGTCCCACTCGATGGTTCCGAGGGTAAGCATGGGTTCGATGGTGAACACCATTCCGGGTTCGATGATCCGGTTGTAGGCCGGCGCAGCATCGTAGTGCGGAATGATCAGCCCCGTGTGGAAGGCTTCGCCGACTCCGTGACCTGTGAAGTCCCGCACAACACCGTAGCCGAACCTCTTCGCGTAGGACTCAATGGCGCGGCCAATGACGTTTATTTCGCGTCCGGGCGCAACCACCTTGATGGCCCGGTTCAGGGACTCCTGGGTGCGCTCGACCAGCAGCCGCGATTCTTCGTCCACCTCGCCGACCAGGAACGTGTAGTTGGTGTCCCCGTGCACACCGTCAAGGTAGGCGGTGATGTCAATGTTGATGATGTCGCCGTCGGAAAGCACAGTCGAGTCCGGAATTCCGTGACAGATGACCTCATTGAGCGAGGAGCACAGCGACTTCGGGAACCCGCGGTACCCGAGCGTGGACGGGTAGGCCCCCTGGTCGATGATGAACTGGTGCCCGATTGCGTCGAGCTCATCCGTGGTGACGCCCGGCTTGATGTGGCGGCCGACCTCCTGAATGGCCTGTGCTGCAATCCTGCCCGCACGGCGGATGCGCTCGATCGTTTCAGGTGACTTGACCTCAGACCCTTCGAACTTGGCGGGACTCGGCCGGCCCACGTACTCCGGGCGCTGGATCGACGACGGCACCTTGCGGGGAGGGCTGAGGTTCCCCTGCGTGAGCGTGCCAACGGGTGCGGTGGAGGAATGGTGGGGCATACCCTAGATCCTATCGGTGTGGAACCACCGGAGCCGAAAGTGAAAGTAAGACTAAGGAGGGCCGCGATGGTGGAGTACTGGTACAACATTCAAACCCACGAGGTTGAAGAGGACGCACAGTCCGACTGGAGCCAGCTCATTGGTCCATACCCCACACGCGCGGAAGCGGAGCGGGCTTTGGAGAAGGTGCAGGAGCGCAACCGGGCATGGGAGGCGCAGGACGAGGAATAGCGCGCTGCGGACCCCCTGAAAGGGGTGCTGCCTAGAAGCTGTGCTCCGGGCCGGGAAAACTCCCGTCGCGCACCTCGTCGCCGTAAGCACGTGCGGCATTGGCGAGGACGGAGCGGACATCCGCGAACTGTTTGACGAACTTGGCCTGTTTGCCCGAGCGTATACCGGCCATGTCCTGCCACACGAGCACCTGCCCGGTGGTTGCCGAACCCGCCCCGATACCGATGGTCGGCACACTGACCGTACGGTCAACTTCAGCCGCCACGTCGGCGGGCACCATTTCCATCAGCACACAGAAGGCTCCCGCTTCGGTGAGGGCAATGGCGTCGTCGATCACCTGCCGCCTGGCCTCGCCCCTGCCCTGGACCCGGTAGCCGCCCAGTGAATGCTCGCTCTGCGGCGTGAAGCCCACATGAGCCATGACGGGTATACCTGCGCGGACGATGGCGCGCACGGTGTCCGCGTAATGGGCTCCACCCTCCATCTTCACGGCGTGCACGAGTCCTTCCTTCATCAGACGGACAGACGATTCGACGCCCTGCTCAGGAGAAACCTCGTAGCTCCCGAAAGGGAGGTCCGCGACCACAAGCGCGCGGCTCGCCCCCCTCGTTACTGCGCGTGAGAACAGGATCATCTCATCGAGAGTGATCGGCAGCGTGGTGGCGTGGCCCAGTACATTGTTCGCCGCCGAGTCCCCGATAAGCAGCACCTCGATACCGGCTGCATCGAAGATCTCGGCAGCGTACTGGTCGTAGGCAGTGAGCATGGCAAACCGCCGACCCTCGTCCTTCGCGGCCTGCAGATGATGGGTCCGAATTCGGGCCGCCGGCGGGGACGACGGCGTGCTGCCGGGCAGCGATCCGGCGCCGTAGGGGGCTGGGATTTCCGCGGAATTCATGACCACGAGCCTACTTCACGGGTAACGCCGACGTAACACAAGCCCCCCATACTGTATGGCGTGCAGTTCCGGGGACGAGGTTCCCGCGTTGACGTGGCATTGTCAGTAAAGTGAGCAGCGGACTGCGGAGCAGACGCTCCGGTTTTGCGGGAGGTCGTATCGACCGACGGGCAGTGGGAAAAGCTGTGAAGTGGGAAAGAGGTTGGAATGGATCGTCAGCAGGAGTTCGTCCTACGCACCATCGAGGAACGTGACGTCCGTTTCGTACGGCTGTGGTTCACCGATGTCGTTGGCTCGCTGAAGTCGGTGGCGCTCGCGCCGGCAGAGGTAGAGGGTGCGTTCGAGGAGGGCCTCGGCTTTGACGGATCCTCGATCGAAGGGCTCGCGCGGGTCTTTGAGTCCGACATGCTCGCCCAGCCCGATCCATCCACCTTCCAGATTCTTCCGTGGCGCGGTGAGAAAGAGCAGACATCCCGGATGTTTTGCGACATCCTCACTCCCGACGGCCAGCCGTCGTCGGCCGATCCGCGTGGGGTATTGAAGCGGACCCTGGCCAAGGCCGCCGACATGGGCTTCACGTGCTACACCCACCCCGAAATCGAGTTCTACCTGCTCAAGTCGGACGAGCTCGGCCCGGACGGCCAGCCCGTTCCCGTAGATCAGGCGGGATACTTCGACCACGTGCCCGGCGGGGTTGCCCAGGACTTCCGGCGCACCGCCGTTGCAATGCTCGAATCAGTCGGCATCTCCGTCGAGTTCAGCCACCATGAGGGCGGTCCGGGACAGAACGAGATCGACCTCCGCTACGCTGACGCGCTGCAGACCGCTGACAACATCATGACGTTCCGCACGGTGATCAAGGAGGTGGCGCTGACGCAGGACAGCTACGCAACCTTCATGCCCAAGCCTTTCTCCGACCACCCGGGCTCGGGCATGCATACGCACTTCTCACTGTTCGAGGGCGACACCAATGCATTCTTCGAAGCGGGCGCGGAGTTCCAGCTCTCGAAAACCGCGCGGCAGTTCATCGCGGGAATCCTGCACCACGCACCTGAATTCACCGCAGTCACCAACCAGTTCGTCAACTCCTACAAGCGTCTGTGGGGCGGCGGCGAAGCACCGAGCTACCTGTCCTGGGGACACAACAACCGCTCTGCCCTCGTACGGGTCCCGCTGTACAAGCCGAACAAGGGCCAGTCCGCCCGCATCGAGTACCGAGGCATAGACTCGGCCACCAACCCTTACCTCGCCTACTCCGTGCTGCTCGGTGCGGGCCTGAAGGGTATTGAAGAGGGGTACGACCTGCCGCCCGCAGCCGAAGACGATGTCTGGAGCCTGACAGCAGCGGAACGGCGTGCAATGGGCCACGACCCGCTGCCGGCCAGCCTGCACGACGCCGTCCGTGCCATGGAGGATTCCGAACTGGTTGCCGAAATCCTCGGCGAGCAGGTGTATGAAAATTTCCTCCGCAACAAACGTGCCGAGTGGCATGACTACCGGATCCAGGTGACCCCTTACGAACTGAGGCGTAACCTCGGGATCCTTTAGTCGCGAAAGAGGCGGTATATGAGCCTGAACAGGGAACTGATCAGCAGAGGATTCACGGACCTCGATAAGAGCAGCCGCTTCCTCGCCGCTGCCGAACTTCGCGATATCCCCGAGGACAGGCTCTTCGCAGGGCTCGCCCATGCCGCGAATCCCGACCTTGCGCTCCAGTCCCTCGTGCGTCTGCTCGCGGTCCAGCCCGGGATCCGCGACCTGGTGCAGGAGGACGACGCTGGCCCGGAGGCGCTGTTCCGCCTGCTCGGAGCCTCCGAAGCTCTCGCGGAGTTCCTCATGCGTCATCCGGAGCACGCCGACGTGGTTCGGGTAAGGACCAGCGCTGAACCCGGACAGGTGGACGCAGCATCGCTGCGGACTTCCCTGCTGGATTCCGTCGGTGCAGACGCGCGGGACAGTAATCCCATAGCCGTTCAGACGGGAGAGGAAGCGTACCGCGCCCTGCGAACGCGCTACCGCCGTCATCTCACTGAACTGGCCATCCGCGACCTTGGTGCGGCGTCGCCGACCGATTTCCTTCCAGCCGTCGGGCAGGAACTCGCCGACCTTGCGGCAGCGGCACTCGAAGCGGCTCTCGCCGTCGCACGCGTGGAACTCGAGGGCACCTTCCGGGCCGAGGATGTCGCGTCTGTCCGGCTGGCCGTGATCGGGATGGGCAAATGCGGGGCAGGCGAGCTCAACTATATCTCTGACGTCGACGTCATCTATGTCATTGAGGCGGACGACCTGGGAGAGGACACCGCCGTCCGCATCGGGACAAGCCTTGCGGCGGGCATTTCGCGCGCGGTGACCTCGGCTGGCCGGGAACCGGGGCTCTGGGAGGTTGACGCCAACCTGCGTCCCGAGGGCAAGGACGGTCCTCTCGTCCGCACTCTCGACTCGCATCTGATGTACTACGCGCGCTGGGCCCAGACCTGGGAGTTCCAGGCGCTGCTCAAGGCCCGTCCCATCGCAGGAGATCCGGCACTGGGCGCTCGTTATGCTGCGGCGGTATCCGATCTTGTCTGGACGTCGTCGGAACGTGAAGGTTTCGTGGAGTCGGTGCAGGGGATGAGACGGCGGGTCACCGACAATATCCCGTCCCACGAGGTCAACCGCCAGCTGAAGCTGGGCGCAGGCGGATTGCGGGATGTCGAGTTCACTGTGCAGTTGCTGCAGCTGGTCCACGGGAAAGTTGACGAGTCAATCCGTACCCGAGCCACCACGGCAGCAATAGCAGCGCTGAGTTCGGCGGGCTATATCGGTCGGCGGGATGCCCGGGAATTCGACGAGGCCTACCGGTTCCTCCGTGTCCTTGAACACCGCATCCAGCTCGTTCAGATGCGCCGCACCCACCTCATGCCTGAGGATGAAGCGAGCCTGAAGGCGCTGGCGAAATCCTCGGCCAGCTCGCTGCTGGATACACGCCCGACGGCGGCTGCGCTCACCGAACAGTGGCAGCAGACCAAACGGCTTGTGCGGCGGTTGCATGAAGCGATCTTCTACCGGCCGCTGCTGAACGCCGCGGCAAACCTCAGCGCTGACGAGGTCCGTCTGACGCCGGAAGCCGCCCACGCCCGGCTCGCGGCACTCGGCTATCTCGATCCGCGCGGAGCGATGCGCCATATTGAGGCATTGACCACTGGAATCAGCCGTCGGTCGGCGTTGCAGCGACAGCTGCTGCCAGTGTTGCTTGACTGGCTCGCTGACGGCGTGGACCCGGACGCCGGCTTGCTCGGCTTCCGGCGCCTCAGCGAGTCACTGGGCGAGACACACTGGTACCTGGGGATGCTCAGGGACTCCAGGGCTGCAGCCGAGCGCTTGTGTCACATTCTCTCCTCGAGTCGATTCATCACCGACCTGCTCGAGGTCTCTCCTGAATCGACGAAGTGGCTTGGTTCCGACGAAAAGCTGCTGCCGCTGCCATTCGAGGCTCAATGGCAGGAAATCCAGTCAAAGATGTCCCGCCACCCCGCACCGAAGGAGGCGATGCGCCTCATCCGGTTGATCCGGCGTCGCGAGATCCTGCGGATCGCCATTGCGGACAGCTCCGGGTTACTGACGCAGGAGGATGTCGGTCCGGCACTGGCGGACGCCGATCGGGCGGCCGTTCTCGGTGCGCTCAACGTAGCCGAAGCCGAGGTGTACGCCGGGGAGGAGCCGCTGACCGACGTGGTCGTTATCGCCATGGGACGCCAGGGTGGACGTGAGATCACCTATGGATCCGACGCCGATGTCATGTATGTGCACCGGCCACGCGACGGAGCCGACCCTGCGGCCGCGCAGACCCAGGCCGAGAAGATTGTCGGTCAGCTGCGCCAGCTCCTACAGCAACCCTGCACGCCGCCGATCCTTGCAGAACGGGTCCTCGAGGTGGACGCTGACCTGAGGCCCGAGGGCAAGCAGGGGCCCATGGTGCGCTCCCTGGAGTCCTTCCGTGAGTACTACCGGCGCTGGTCGCTGGTGTGGGAGTCACAGGCACTGCTGCGCGCACTGCCCATGGCAGGCAATGATCAGCTTGCCGCCGACTTTGTGCGGCTCATTGACCCGCTGCGCTACGAGCGGGACGTCACGGATGCCGATCTGCGTGAGATACGGCGCATCAAGGCGCGCATGGAATCCGAACGGTTGCCACGCGGAGCGGATCCATCGCGCCATCTGAAGCTGGGCAGAGGAGGGTTGAGCGACGTTGAGTGGCTCGTCCAGCTCCAGCAGCTGCAGCACGCCCGCGGTATACCCGCCCTGCGGACCACCTCGACCCTTGAGGCGATGGAGGCGGCGGAGGCGCACGGTCTTCTTCCGGCCGACGACGTCGCCACCCTGCGTGCGAGCTGGCGGCTGGCCACCCGTGTGAGGGCAGCAAACACGGTGTGGGGCGGCAAACAGTCCGATGTGCTGCCGTCCTCCCGTCGCGACCTCGAAGCGGTGGCCCGCTGGTGCGGTTATGGACCGGGGAAAGGGACACAGCTTGAAGAGGACTATCTGCGGCTGACACGCCGGAGCCGCGCGATCTTCGAGCGCTACTTCTACGGTTACGGCGACTGACGCCGTCGCACCTTAAACAGCAGAAGGGCCGCACCGGAATGCGACCCTTCGCTGTTATCGGTTCTTAGACGCCGTAGTACAGCTCGAACTCATAGGGGTTCGGGCGTAGGGCGAGCGGGGTGATCTCCACTTCGCGCTTGTACGCGATCCAGGTGTCGATCAGGTCCTGGGTGAATACACCGCCGGCCTGAAGGAACTCGTTATCGGCTTCCAGAGCGAGGAGCGCTTCCTCGAGGGAACCGGGAGCCTTCTGGATGTCCTTGGCCTCCTCGGCCGGGAGCTCGTAGAGGTCCTTGTCGATCGGGTCCGCCGGCTCGATTCGGTTCTTGATTCCGTCAAGACCCGCCATCAGCTGCGCCGCGAAGGCCAGGTAAGGGTTGGACGACGGATCCGGAGCGCGGAACTCGATGCGCTTTGCCTTCGGGTTCGAACCGGTGATCGGGATACGGATGCCGGCTGAGCGGTTACCCTGCGAGTACACCATGTTGACGGGGGCCTCGAAGCCCTTGACCAGGCGGCGGTACGAGTTGACCGTCGGGTTGGTGAAGGCGAGGACAGCCGAAGCGTGCTTCAGGACGCCGCCGATGTACCAGCGTGCGAGGTCGGACAGACCGGCGTACCCACGCTCGTCGTAGAACAGCGGCTCACCGTTGCTCCACAGCGACTGGTGGCAGTGCATGCCGGACCCGTTGTCGCCGAAGATCGGCTTGGGCATGAACGTCGCTGACTTCCCCCAGGCGTTGGTGACGTTCTTCACGATGTACTTGAACTTCTGCAGGTCATCTGCAGCGTGCACCATAGTGGTGAACTTGTAGTTGATCTCGGCCTGACCTGCACCACCGACTTCGTGGTGCGAACGCTCAACCTCAAGACCGACGGCATCCAGCTCAACGCAGATGGCGTCGCGGAGGTCAGCCTGCTTGTCCACGGGAGCGACGGGGAAGTAGCCGCCCTTGAACGGGGTCTTGTTGCCGAGGTTGCCGCCGACTTCCTCACGGCCGCTGTTCCATGGCGCTTCGATCGAGTCGACCTTGTAGAAGCTGCCCTGCGGGCTGGACTCGTACTGGATGTTCTCGAAGATGTAGAACTCTGCCTCGGGAGCGAAGAACGCGGTGTCCGCGATGCCAGTCGATGCCAGGTAGGCCTCCGCACGCTCGGCAACGCCACGCGGATCGCGGTGGTAAGGGTCACCGGTGCGGGGATTCACAATGGAGAAGTTCAACGCAAGGGTCTTTTCGATCCGGAACGGGTCGATGAATGCGGTGGTAACGTCCGGAATCAGCTGCATGTCGGATTCCGCGATGCCCTGGAAGCCGCGGATTGACGATCCGTCGAACAGCTGGCCGTGGATGAAGAAGTCAGCATCGACGGACTTCGCAGGGACGTTGAAGTGCTGCTGCACGCCTGGAAGATCGGTGAAACGAATATCGACAAACTTCACATCTTCGTCGGCGATGTACTTGAGGACTTCGTCCGCATTTTTGAACATCGGATTATGCTCCTAACGCATATTCGGGGGAGAGCGACCGGGGCCGGTAGCGCGGGGGAACGCCGCAAGGCTTTACCTGCTGCGGTCGCAACAGCCTCCACACTATGAATGCGCAGTTACCCACTGGTGTCGCAAATGTTTCCGGCATGTAACTTAAGTGGGCCGCCACGCATCGGTGCTCGTGTTCTACCCTATCGGTCTCTCCTCGACTCTCACGCACACCACGGGTTGCCGCGGGCATGCGGCCCGGGCGGGTGTCCGCTCGAGTGCCCTCGGGGCGGCCAGGGCACGCAGGTAGAGTGGAAGGGTGATAGACCGCAGAGACATCAGTTCCTGGCTGGAAGGGCCGCCGTCGCGCGGTGAAGGCCACTGGCCGGGTCAGCGCCTCGGCAGGCCGAGGGACGGCGCCGGGTCGATTGCACGCCCGGGACGCAGGCTGGGTGCGCTTTTAGTCGATTGGGCGCTGTGCAGCCTGATCTCCGCAGCATTCTTCAACTACGACAGCTTTGCAACGCTCGGCATTTTCGCGCTCGAACAGATGCTACTCGTCGGCACACTCGGATACAGCATTGGGCACCGCGCCTTCGGCATGCAGGTACAGAGACTGGCAGGCAAGCCAGCCGGACTCGGCGCCGCCATTGTGCGCACGCTTTTGATCTGCCTGGTGATTCCCGCGGTGGTTTTCGATGAGGATCAGCGCGGATTGCATGACCGAGCCGTCGGCACGGTGCTGGTGCGGATCTAGCGATGATGCGAATTTGGCCGGTGCGGATCAAGCGTACCGGCGCGCTCATCTAGCGGCCCCTGGCTGCCTTGCGGTCTGGGCGCGCCTTGAACGGGTCGACGCCCTTGGGGATAGGCATCCGTGTTGCAAGCGCGCTAAGACGCTTGTCGACGGCGGACACTTCCTGTTTGGTGAGGTTTTTCTTCATCTTCTGCAGCGTCTTGGAGAGACGCTGCAGGGGAACCTGGCCTTCGCCTTTGCCGGCGTGCACCACGTGGACCGGGACACCAGGGACGACCCTGTTCATCTTGACCCGCTCCGCGTTGACCAGCGGCTTGACGCGGCTGATCGGACCTTCGGCTACGAGGACGATCCCGGGGCGTCCGATGGCGCGGAAGACTGCGTCCTGGGTGCGGGCGTTCACCGCGACCGGTTCATCCTTCAGGATCCAGCCACGGCGCAACACACTAAGGGCAGCTCCTGCACCTCCGGGCTTTCCCTCGATCTGCGCGAAGGCGGCGCGTTCGGCGCGCCTGGATAGGATGAAGAGCGCAGCCAGGAATGCCAGCGGGATGGCAATGATGAGCATCGTGATGACGTTGTTGATCAGGAATCCTACGAGGAGTCCAACGGCAATCACGGACAGGAAGGCCAGCAACATGATCCAGACCACGTTCGGATCATTGCGCCGCGTCATCGCGAACACCTCACCGATGCGCTTGAATGTCCCCGGCTTCTTCGGGGGCTTGTCCGCCTTCGGTTTACGCGAGAAAGGACGGCGCCGTCGCTTCGATCCGTCAGCGTCGAAAGGAGTGCTGGAACTGTTGTCAGTACTGTTGGCCATAGTGCGTTAAGTCTACGGGATGCCCAACGCGCATCGGACGTCCGCGCGTTGGCGCGAACGTCCGATGAAGTGATGGATCAGCTGTTGCCGTATTACCCGGCGAGGAGGCTGGACGCTTCCTGGAGGGTGCTTCCCGAGTCCTCGATATGGGCCAACTCCGGCGGCAGCTCGAGACCCTTCTTCCGCATCGCCCGTGCCCAGAGCCGGCCCGCGCGGTAGGAGGATCGGACCAAGGGGCCGCTCATCACGCCCAGGAAGCCGATCTCGTCTGCCTCCTGCTGAAGCTCCACGAATTCCTGCGGCTTGACCCAGCGGTCCACCGGAAGGTGCCGTTCGCTTGGGCGCAGGTACTGGGTGATCGTGATCAGATCGCATCCGGCAGCGTGCAGGTCTCGGAGCGCTTCCGAGATCTCGGCGCGGGTCTCGCCCATTCCGAGAATCAGGTTGGACTTCGTGACCATGCCCTGATCCCTGCCCTGTGTGATCACGTCGAGCGAGCGCTCGTAACGGAACGCGGGACGAATGCGCTTGAAGATGCGGGGCACCGTCTCCACGTTGTGCGCGAACACTTCCGGTCGTGCGTCACAGATCCCGGTGATGTGTTCCGGATTGCCCGAGAAGTCAGGAATCAGGATTTCGACGCCGGTTCCCGGGTTGAGCGCATGGATCTGACGGATGGTCTCGGCGTAGAGCCACACTCCCTCGTCCTCGAGGTCGTCGCGCGCCACTCCTGTGACCGTTGCGTAACGCAGGTTCATTGACTGAACCGACTGGGCAACCTTGAGCGGTTCACTGCGGTCAAGAGGTGCCGGTCGTCCGGTGTCGATCTGGCAGAAGTCACAGCGGCGGGTGCACTCCGAGCCGCCGATCAGGAATGTTGCTTCCCTGTCCTCCCAGCATTCGAAGATGTTGGGACACCCTGCTTCCTCGCAGACGGTGTGCAGCCCTTCCTTCTTCACCAGATTCTTCATCGCCACGAATTCGGGACCGATATTTACCTTGGCTTTGATCCAGTCAGGCTTGCGCTCGACCGGAACAGCGGCGTTCCGTGCTTCGACGCGCAGCAGGCGCCTTCCTTCGGGGGCCAGACTCATAGTAAAGCTCCTTCCGGCCGGTCGTTGGCGACGGCCTGTGCTGTCTCGGGTACTGGGGGGTTGCCTTCGGCACCGAGCACCAGTGACATCTCATTGTTGCGCAGTTCTTCTTCGATCCTGGAAACGATGTCCGCGGGCAACACCGTCCGGCCGAGTTCCTCGGTGATGCTCGTTACCCCGGCGTCCGTGATGCCGCAGGGCACGATTTGGGCGAAAGGCGCGAGGTCATTGCTGCAGTTGATCGCGAACCCATGCATAGTCACTCGCCGGTTGATGCGAATGCCGATGGCAGCGATCTTCCGTGCCGGTCCGCGGTGATCGGCGGCTAGCCACACCCCCGACCTTCCCTCGATCCGAATTCCCTTAATGCCGTAGTCGCCCAGGACGGCGATGATGACATCCTCGAGAATTCCCACGTAGTCAGCGACCCGGGTGGGTTCGGGAAGGGCAAGGATGGGATAGCCCACCAACTGGCCCGGTCCGTGCCACGTGAGTTTGCCGCCCCGGTCCACTGGGACAACGGGAGTGCCATCGAAAGGCTTTTCGTGTTCTTCAGTTCTTTTGCCCGCGGTGTAGACGGGCGAGTGCTCGAGGAGGAGAACGGTACTCGGCGACGTCCCGGCAACAACCGATTCATGCAGCGCCTTCTGCCGGTCCCATCCTTCGAGGTAGTCGATGAAGTGAGGGTCGAATCCGATTCGGGAGAACTCCAGAGTCATTCCTCAAGGGTAGACCCGGCCAGCGGTGTTCTCACATTCGCTGGAATGGAGAGGGTGTGGATAACTCCTGCACGGCGAATTGTGATGGCCAAGACTGGTGACCATGGATAACTTCCTTCGCCAAACCGCAGTAGGGCAGGTAGCCGGGGCCACGTGCAGCCCGGATCCACACTTGCCCCCCACACTCGGCGGCTACCGTACCGGAAGGCTGCTCGGTGTTGGCGGAAGTTCACGAGTTTGGCTGGTCGAGGAGGAGCGCACAGGTGCCGCCAGGGCGCTCAAAGTGTTCCCAGGCCCCCAAGACGGGGAAGAGCAACGTGCACAGCTGAATCGGGAGAGCGCAGTACTGGGCACACTGGACCACCCCCACCTCCTTGGGCTCCATGGCGTCGTCACCACCGATCAGGGCCAGGCAATCCTCATGGACTACGCCGGCGGGGGTTCCCTTCTCAATCTCGTGACTGCTCGCCGGCGATTGAGTGTCGGCGAATGTATAACCGTTCTCGCGCCGATTGGCCAGGCGCTGGCACACCTCCACGCTGCCTACGTTCAGCACGGTGATGTGTCGCCGGGGAATGTGTTATTCACGGCAGAAGGGAAACCGTTGCTCGCTGATCTGGGAGTAGGCCGTCTTCTCGGTGAAGGGGGCGTACCGGCGGCCGGCACACCCGGCTTCGGTGAAGAAGCACACGTAGAAGGGCAAACCTCGGGTTTCGCGTCCGATGTGTTCTCGCTCGCTGCGATCGGCTGGTACTCGCTCACCGGGAGCCCGCCCGGCCGGGCGAGGGATCGAGTGCCGCTTAGCTTGCTCGTGCCTGAAGTACCCCTGGAACTGCTCCACATTCTTGAAGCCGGGTTACACGAGGACCCGGAAGATCGTCCCTCCGCTGCCGAAGTCGCGGAGGCTGTCCTGCATTCGGCAGCTCCGCAGCCTCTGGACCTCGTGGCTGCGGTGCATCCCGCCGTTCTTCCTGAGTTGCTTACCCGGCGCGGTTCAGCCAACCAGGGGGAGAACAAGCGGCGCCGGTTTTCTGCGGTTCTCGAGCGGTTTCGCTCAGGAAAGCCGATATCGCGGCGGGTTGAGCCAAGGCCGGAGCCCCGAGAGGCAGGCCGCCGAAGAGAACGGATTCGCCGGCGTTCACGCATCCGATGGAGTGCAGCGGCGCCCCGCGTCGCTGCCGCACTGCTTGTGCTGTGCGGAGCGCTGCTGGTCGGCCCGTACCTTCTCAAGGCGGCCGGATTATCAACGGGTAACTCAGCTCAGGAGCCCGTAGCTGTTGAGGAGTCGAGCAACGCGCGGGAGGGCGGCAACCTTGGGGAGCCGGCGCAGCAGCACGCAGGAACCGGAGCGGAGAGTGATTCGCCCGGGCAGGCACCGGGGATGGACCTCTCCGCGGAGATGCGGGAAAGGCTGGGAGACGCGGATCCGGTCAAGGCGCTTTCCGCCCTCACAACAGTGAGAGCAATGGCCCTGACAACTGGAGATGCCGGTCTGCTGTCACACGTGAACGTCAGCGAATCGGAGGCAATGAACGCTGACCGGGAGCTCCTGTCGGGGCTGCATGAGCGCGGGCACGTCTTCAACGGCCTCACCATCCGCCTTCAGGAGGCGGTTCTCACCGACTCGATTACTGTTCCGGACGGCGCTGCAGCCGTCAGCGCGACGGTGATCATGTCGGGATACACGGAGATCGACAGCACAGGCGCGGCAGTGCGGCAGGTCGCCGATTCGACGCCGCAGGACCTCGTCTTTGTACTCGTGAAGCAGGAGGAGACGTGGAAAATCGACGGAGTACACAACCCGGGCGGCGTCTGAGAGGCCTCCTCCTGTGTGGTTATGATCGGGTAATGGCTCCCTCTCACTATCTGCGCTATCCGCATCTGTCCGGTGATCTCGTCACATTCGCAGCAGAAAACGATATTTGGGTTGCTCCCGTGTCCGGAGGGCGCGCCTGGCGGATATCGGCGCTTCAGCAGCCCGTACGGAGTCCGAGGTTCTCACCTGACGGTTCCACCATCGCGTGGACAGTGGTACAGGGAGCTGCCCCCGAGGTTGTTGCAGCAGATACCGACGGCGGAAATTTCCGCCGGCTCACCTACTGGGGGCACCAAAGCACCAGGGTGAAGGGTTTCACCGCGGACGGTCAGATCATCGCAACGAGCGCCTTCCGTCACGAGGACCCACGGCATACCTGGGCGTATACCCTCCCTGCCGATGGTTCCCCGGGCAGCGTTGTTCCCTATGGCCCCCTCGACGCGATCGTTCACGGCGAAGCGGTCGGGGACGAGCGCCCTGTAGTCATCGGCAGCGTGATCACCCGGGAACAGGCCTGGTGGAAGCGCTACCGCGGGGGCACCGCGGGCAAGCTCTGGATTGATGCGGACGGATCCGGTGATTTCAGCCGCTTCCTTCCCGAACTGGACGGCAACCTGACGGATCCCATGTGGGTTGGCGGGCGGCTAGCGTTTCTGTCGGACCACGAGGGATACGGCAACCTCTATTCCGTGAGGGCGAACGGCGAGGACCTCCGACGCCACACAGACAGCGAGGAGTTCTACGTTCGTCACGCAAGCACTGACGGAAGTCGCGTGGTGTATGAATCGACCGGAACGCTTTGGCTTCTCGAAAACCTCGACGCCGATGCGCAGCTTTTGGAAATCACGCTGGGTTCGGCTTCCACCGGTCGGCGACCACAGCCGCTCAACGTCGCGCGGCATCTGGCGGCTGCCGTTCCGGTCGCCGATGGGCGGGCCAGCGTCGTTGAATCGCATGGAACTCTTCACCTGCTTACCCATCGTGACGGACCTTCCCGCGTCGTGGATGCAACCGCGGGTGTGCGGGCACGGCTCGGCAGGCCGGTGGGGGAGGACATGGTTGCGTACATCGCTGACCATGACGGTGAAGAGTCGCTGTACATCCGCAACGTGTTCGACGTTGACCTTCCTGCCACGGACCGTCAGGTTCTCCCAGAAGCACCCACCGCGGATGACGGTCTGCCGGCGCCCGTGCCGGCTACCCAACGGGACGGTTCCAGCGGAGACCAGGAGGCTGCCCAGTCGGATCCCACTGCTGATGCCGGCGCGCCGGACGCCGCCGTCGTCGTCGCGCAGGATCATGCCGGCAGCGCCGCACTGTCCCGCATTGCCTTTGAGGGGAAGTTCAGGGCAAGCAATCTTGCGGTGAGTCCCGATGGCAAGGTCATCGCGGTCGCAGGCGAGATGGGCGAAATACTTATTCACGAGGTGGGGAGTGCCGATTTCTTCACCCTGTCGACGACGTCCCACGGCGCAATCGACGACCTCGCATTCTCTCCCGACTCCGCGTGGCTGGTCTGGGCGGAACCCGTAACGGGCGAGGGAGCACGCACCCGCATCCGGCTGGCCCGAGCCGCCAGGGATGCGCAGATCCTCAACGTGACCGACGGACGCTTTCGCGATCACGCGCCGTCTTTCACGCCCGACTGCCGGTTCATTGCCTTCCTTTCAGACCGCAGCTTCGATCCCGTGTATGACACCCACCGTTTCGACCTCAGCTTTCCCAGCTCAACCAAACCGTTCCTCGTGGCTCTTGATGCCGGTACGGCTTCACCATTCGGACCGGCTGTTCACGACCGGCCCGCTCCTCTTGCGGAAAAGAACGAGTCCGGGCCTGTCGTCGAGGTCGCGGCGGAACGGCTTGCCGAACGGATTATTCCCGTTCCGGTGCCGCAGGGGTCGTACGAGGGCCTGCGGGCCATCGAGAACGCGCTGCTCTGGGTAGCGGCCGACACAATGGGGATCACCGGAGACGGCCGTGCCACCACAGACGCCAAAGAGCCTGCGAAGCGGCTCGAGCGCTTCGACATGGTCAAGCGCGAAACGACAACGCTGGTGCAGGAGGTGGACTCCTTCGAGGTCAGCGGTGACGGCAAACGGGCTGTGGTCATCCGCGCCGGAGCCGTTACCGCGGTGCCGACGTCCGGCCCGGCTGATCCTGACTCAGCCGAGCGGGTCACTGTGGACCTCAACCGCATCCGCGTCCTGCTCGATCCTCCGAGCGTGTGGCGTCAGGCTTTTGAGGACGCGTGGCGTCTGCAGCGGGACTTTTTCTGGGCCGAGGACATGGGGGGCCTTGACTGGGAGGATGTGCGTGATCGCTACCGGCCGCTGCTGGATCGCATCGGGTCCCACGACGACCTCGTGGATGTCCTCTGGGAGCTTCATGGTGAGCTCGGTACGTCCCATGCCTATGTCACCCCGGCACTTGCCAGCGAGCCGGGTGCCGGCGCGCAGGGTTTCCTTGGTGCCGAGCTCAGCCGGTCCGAGCGTGGCTGGCGGGTGGACCGCATCTTCGCTGGTGAATCGTCGGACCCGCAGGCGGCCGCGCCCCTGGCTGCTCCGGGAGTAGCCGTGGAACCCGGAGATATCATCCAGGCGGTCGACGGCGTTCCGGTCCCGCCCGAACTTGGCCCGTCTGTCCTCCTTACCGGAGCGGGCGGGCGCGCCGTCGAGCTAACGATCGCAAGACACGACGACGGCGGTCTACCTGCAGTGCGTAGGGTGGCGGTCGTACCGCTGCGCAGCGAAGAACGGCTCCGCTACCAGAATTGGGTGAACGCGAACCGCACGATCGTGCACGAGGCCTCCGGCGAGCGCTTTGGATACCTCCATATCCCAGACATGGTCGCCCGCGGGTGGGCACAACTGCACAGGGACCTCGACCGCGAGACAGCCCGCGACGGGCTCATCATCGACGTTCGTCGCAACCGCGGCGGACACACCTCACAACTCGTGGCCGAACTCATCGGACGCAAGGTCACGGCCTGGTCGCTTCCGCGGGGCGAACAGCCCGGCACGTACCCCGCGCACGCACCGCGTGGCCCCGTAGTGATCCTCACGGACGAGTTCGCAGGGTCCGACGGCGACATAATCACCCAGGTCGCGAAGCTTCGGGGCATCGGCCCCGTCATCGGTACGCGGACGTGGGGCGGCGTCGTCGGAATTGACGGGCGGTTCAAACTGGCCGACGGTACCGGTGTCACGCAACCTCGCTATGCCTTCTGGATGACCGGAGGCGTGGACTGGGGTGTGGAAAACTACGGAGTGGAGCCGGATATCGAGGTGCCGTTCCCACCGCATGCGTATGCCGCCCAGGAGGATCCGCAGCTTGAGCACGCCGTCGGTATTCTCCGCGAGATGCTGGAGGAATTGCCTACGGACGTCCCGCCGGTGCGGAACAACTATCCGAACCTTGCTCCGCCGCCGCTCCCGCGCCGACGCTGAATACTGACGCAATGCAGACGGCGCCCCGGTCACCACTGAAGGTGACCGGGGCGCCGTGTGTATTGCCTGGTGGTGCGGAAATCAGGACTCGAGGGTTGCGTCCAGGGAAATGTTCTTGACGGCCGCCAGGGCCTGGGAGACGGGGCACCCGGTCTTCGCTTCGTTCGCGAGGCGCTGGAAGTCCTCCTCGCTCAGGTCCGGAACCGATGCCTTCAGGGTGAGCCGGATGGCGGTGATCCCTTCTCCGGGCTGGAAGTCCACCTCAGCCTTGGTCTCGACGCGGTCAGGTGTCTTCCCTTCTCCGCCGAGCGCGTGGCTGAAGGCCATGGAGAAGCATGCCGAATGCGCTGCTGCGATCAGTTCTTCGGGGCTTGTCTTGCCTCCTGCCTGCTCCGCCCGGGCCTTCCACGTGACGTCGTGGGTGCCGACCCCGGAGGTGTCGAGTGATACCTGCCCTGATCCCGAGGGCAGATCACCGGTCCAGACAGTGTGTGCTGAGCGTACGGTAGCCATGAGTTCTCCTGTTCAATGGTTGAATCACCGGACGGAACGTCCGGTGTTTCCCCATCAGTTCGATAGGGAAGTCTTTGCAGCCACGCGAAAGACAGAAAGCAGCGCCCCGCGAAACCGGAACGCTGCTCTCTGCATTTACGTGGCGATTACAGACCGAGATCGGCCTCGAATGCCCCATCCTCAAGACGGGTCTTCAATGACTGCAGGAACCTGCCCGCATCTGCGCCGTCCACCAAACGGTGGTCATAGGTGAGGCACAGGTACATCATGGATCGGATTGCGATGGTGTCTTCACCGTCGGCGTCGGTAACCACTACCGGACGCTTGACGATGGCCCCGGTTCCCAGGATGCCGACCTGCGGCTGGTTGATGATTGGAGTGTCGAACAGAGCCCCGACAGAGCCAATGTTTGTGATGGTGAAAGTCCCACCGGAAAGCTCGTCGGGTCCGATCTGACCGGTGCGGGTGCGTGCACCAACATCGGCGATCTTCTTGGCAAGGCCAGCCAAATTGAGGTTGCCGGCATCATTGATGACCGGAACCAGCAAGCCCTTCTCGGTGTCGACCGCGATAGCCAGGTGCTCGGCGTCGTGGTAGGTGACTTCCTTGGCCTCTTCGTCGAATGATGCATTCAGCTTGGCGTGCTGCTTCAGGGCCTCCGTCACTGCCTTGGCAATGAAAGGCAGGAAGGTCAGCTTGGCCCCGTTCTGCGCCTGGAAGGTGTCCTTGGCCTTGGAGCGGAGGCGGGCTACGCGAGTCATATCGACTTCGATCACCTGGGTGAGCTGTGCGGAAGCTTCGAGGGACTCCCGCATGCGCCGCGCGATGGTCTGGCGGATGCGCGGAGCCTTCTCTACGGTGCCACGCAGCTTGGAAGCCGCCGGAGCAGTAGCAGGTGCGGACGGCGCAGCGGCTGGGGCAGCACTTGGCGTGTCCTGTTTCGGGGCCTTCGCGGCTTCGGCAGCCTCGAGGACATCCTGCTTGCGAATGCGTCCACCCACGCCCGTGCCCTTGACCGATCCGAGATCCACGCCGTGCTGGTTGGCGAGCTTGCGGACCAGGGGAGTGACGTATACGGAGTCCGTTCCGGAGGACTCCTCCTGCGGCTTCTGCGCTGCCGCGGGTGCCGGAGCTTCCTCGGCAGGAGCAGGCTCGGAGCTCTTGGCCGGTTCCGGCTGGGACTCGGCCTGCGCCGCCTCCGGTTCAACTGCCGGCTCCTCGCGCTCGGTCGACGGAGCGGCGGCAACCGGCTCGGCCGACTTCGGCTCAGCCTGCGCCGGAGCGGCGCTGCCGGACCCGATCACAGCGAGAACAGATCCCACTTCAGCGGTCTCGTCCTCGTTGACCCGGATCTCCTGCAGCGTTCCGGCAACAGGAGAGGGAATCTCGGTGTCTACCTTGTCGGTGGAAACCTCAAGGAGTGGCTCGTCAACCTCTACCTCGTCACCGACCGCCTTGAGCCAACGCGTGACGGTTCCTTCGGTGACGCTTTCTCCGAGCGCGGGCAGAGTAACTTCGGTTCCCTGTCCGCCGCCGTCGCTGTCCCCGGATTCCGAGGGCTGCTCTGCGGCCGGGGCAGCTGTTTCCTCGCCACCCTGTCCAGCGGATTCCGCCGGCTGCTCCTGCTCGTCTTCCTCTGCAGGAGCCTCCGCAGCCGACCCGCCTTCATCCGAACTGTCCGAACCACCCGAGCCGTCGCCGATCCTCGCGAGCGGAGCACCTACCTCGGCGGTCTCGTCTTCGGCGACCAGGATCTCCTCGAGGACACCGGCAATCGGGGAAGGGATCTCTGTATCGACCTTGTCTGTTGATACCTCGAGCAGGGGCTCGTCAACCTCAATGCGGTCGCCGACCTGCTTGAGCCAACGGGTGACGGTGCCCTCAGTGACGCTCTCACCCAGGGCCGGTAAGTTCACGGATTCAGACATGGTGTCCGGTTCTCCTTGTTCGTTCTACCTTCGACCGCCGGTACCGGGAACAGCCGGTCGGTGTGAGGTTGCCAGTGATGCTTTATGAAGTTGGTGCAGCTCTGAGCGGCAGCGGAAGCTGCGGTTAGCCGTGTAGCGGTTTGCCGGCGAGGGCAAGGTGCGCTTCGCCCAGCGATTCGTTCTGTGTGGGGTGTGCATGAACCAGCTGGGCCACGTCCTCCGGGTAAGCTTCCCAGTTCACAATGAGCTGGGCCTCGCCGATCTGCTCGCCCATGCGGGTGCCGATCATGTGGACGCCAACGATCGGACCATCCTTCTCGCGGACCAGCTTGACGATGCCTCCGGTACCAAGAATGGAGCTCTTGCCGTTCCCCGCGAGGTTGTATTCCTGGGTGTCGACCTTGTCATCGCCCAGCTTCTCCCTGGCGGCCTTCTCAGTGAGGCCGACCGAGGCGATCTCCGGTTCGCAGTAGGTGACTTTCGGAATATTGATGTCTTCAACAACGACCGGCTTGAGCCCGGCGATTTCCTCCGCGACGAATATGCCCTGCTGGTACCCGCGGTGCGCAAGCTGGAGGCCGGGCACGATGTCGCCCACAGCGTAGATGTTGCCGACGCCCGTGTGCAGCCGCTCGTCAGTGATTACAAATCCGCGGTCGAGGGTGACGCCGGCGTCCTCGTAGCCCAGGCCGTCCGTGACCGGGCCGCGGCCAACAGCGACCAGCAGCAGATCTGCTTCGAAAGTCTTGCCGTCGACGAGGGTGACCTTGACGCCGTCGTCGCTCTGTTCGACTTTCTCGAAGAAGGTGCCGGTGTTGAACTTGATGCCGCGCTTCTTGAAAGCGCGCTCGAGGTTCTTGACGATCACGGCGTCTTCGTTGGGCACCAGGGACGGCAGGCCCTCAACGATGGTGACGTCGACGCCGAAGGACTTCCACACGGAGGCGAACTCACATCCAATAACACCGCCGCCCAGCACGATCGCGCTTGAAGGGATGGTGTCCATGGTGAGGGCCTGGTCCGAGGTGATGACCTTGCCGCCGATTTCGAGACCGGGGAGTGAACGCGAGTACGAGCCGGTAGCAAGGACGATGTTCTTGCCGGTGTAGGTGGTGCCGTCAACCTCAATGGTGTTCTGGCCGGTCAGCCGGCCTGCACCTTCAATGACGGTGATGCCCTTGGACTTGATAAGTCCCTGCAGGCCCTTGTATTTGCCGGCAACGATGCCGTCCTTGTAGGCGTTCACTGCCGTCATGTCGATGGACTCGAAGGTGGCCTTGATGCCGTACTTCTCAGCCGACCGCGCGCTGTCTGCAACCTCGGCCGAATGCAGCAGGGCCTTGGTGGGAATGCATCCGTTGTGAAGGCAGGTTCCCCCGAGCTTGGCCTTCTCGACCAGCCCGACAGTGAAGCCGAGCTGAACGGCGCGAAGAGCGGCGGCGTAGCCCCCGCTGCCTCCGCCCAGTATCAGGATGTCGAATTCTTGCGCAGTTGCCGTATCGGCCACTTGGACGCTCCCTCGCGTGATCGGTGACGCACTTAGGTTCGCGCGTCAATTGATGTCTGGCGGAATGCTTGGTGTGATCTGGCTTCACCCTATCGCCAGATCACACCATCAGCCACTTGATGAAGGGTGAAGCACACCCCTATGTGTCGAGTCTCACCCCGGCGCGTGCAGGTTCAGACGGACTGCTTCCCGGCACATTCGACGACGTCCTCCACGTAGCCCAGGAGGGTACGTACTCCCACGCCCGTGGCTCCCTTTGGCGTGTAACCGTAGGCTCCCCCCTCATTGAAGGCAGGACCCGCAATATCGAGGTGTGCCCAAGGAATCTTCTGCCCATCCACTTCTCCGATGAACTCACGGAGGAACACCGCGGCGGTCATCATGCCACCGAACTTCTCACCGATGTTTGCGATGTCAGCCACTGTCGAGTCAAGGCTAGGCCGCAGTTCCTCTGGTAGAGGCATGGGCCAGAACTGTTCACCCACCCGATCGGCGGCAGCTTTCACAGCATCCCGGACGCCGTCATCACCCATCACCCCGGAAACCCGCTTACCGAGGGCGACCATCTGAGCGCCCGTGAGCGTGGCTACGTCAATGATGGCATCGGGGTACTCGGCGCTGGCAGCCGCCAGCGCATCCGCCATGACCAGGCGTCCCTCGGCATCGGTATTGAGCACCTCAACAGTCCGGCCGCCGAAGGTGGTGAGCACGTCCGAAGGCCGCTGAGCAGTGCCGGACGGCATATTCTCCGCAAGGCACAGCCAACCGGTGACGCTCACCGGGAGGCCGAGCTGGGCGATTGCCGCGACCGCGGTGAGTACGACGGCGGCGCCTGCCATATCCAGCTTCATCGTCTGCATCCCGGCACCGGGCTTCAGGGACAGTCC
This sequence comes from Arthrobacter sp. M71 S08, assembly GCF_059089725.1. Taxonomy (NCBI): domain Bacteria; kingdom Bacillati; phylum Actinomycetota; class Actinomycetes; order Micrococcales; family Micrococcaceae; genus Arthrobacter; species Arthrobacter sp. M71 S08. The sequence continues at coordinate 107,803 of NZ_JBNHEY010000006.1, forward strand.
GCCGGAGTCAAACGTGATCCCCTTGCCCACCAGCGCGAGGTTGATCTTCGACTTGGCGGGGGTGTACTCCAGCTTGACGAGCCTCGGCGGACGGGACGAGCCCTTGCCAACGCCAAGAATTCCGCCGTAGCCGTCCCTCTCAAGCTTCTTTTCGTCCAGAACGGTCACCTTGACGGGCAGGCCCTTGACATGGTCCCGTGCGAACTGCGCGAACGACTCGGGGTAGAGGTGGCTCGGCGGCTGGTTGACCAGGGTGCGGGTCACATTGACTCCGCGCACGAGCGCCTCCACACGGTCAAGGGCTGCCTGCAGCGAACGGTCCTCAGCAGCCGGAGTCAGAATGGTGACACGCGAGAGGGTCTTGGCCGAGGGCCGCGGGGCCTTCCCACCGACTGCCGTGTAGTGCTCCGTGTAGGTGTAGCTGCCGAGCAGGATGCCCTCGGCTACGGCAGCGGCCTGCTCAACGGTGGCTGCGGGAAGGGCAACGGCAATGCTTTCCACGCCGCCCAGCTGACGCGCGGCGGCTCCAGCCGCACGGCGGAGGCTCTCGTCGGATAGCGGGGTGCCGGCAGAGGTGCGTCCGGTGCCGGCAAGGACCAGCACGTCTGAGCCGGTCTCGGGGAGTCCGGGAAAACGGCGTACTTCGTCAGCTGCTCCAGTGACTCCCAGCGACGGGAGGGTATCGGTCAGCGCCCGGGCGGATTTCGCCGAGAGTGGGCTGTCCAGAAGTACCGGACCGTCCGGGCTCTGGGCGGTGCCGATCACCAGCACCTCGCACGCGGATTTCTTGATATCCCGGGAGACTGCGGTCAGGTGAATGTCGCGGGTATTGCTCACGAAGGTTCGTCCTCGCTTCCGATGGTCGGAGGTTGCTGCACGGGCGTGCGGGTTTTCGCCACCCTTTTGGCGTTCCTACCGATCGTAGCCGCACCCTGTGACATGCGTCCCATGGGCGCGTTCTGGGGAATGAGTACGAGCTGCGGGGGTGTTACACAACCGAGATCTACAGGCGATCAACTAGGGTTGACAACCAGAGTGGTACCTACTGTGAAGAAGCATCGCGGCATCGGCGGCGATTCTATTGACCTGAGCTGAGGAGGAAGCAATGTTGGAGCCGCGAAGCCTTTACAACGTAAGCAACTCAATCAGCGAAGATCCGACACTGCGGGGACTTCCACTGATCGCCGGGTTCACCGGTTTCGTCGATGCCGGCCAAGTGGTCGCACAAGTCCGCGATGAGCTGCTGGGTTCGCTTGACAATGAGGTGCTGGCGGTTTTCGACACCGACCAACTCATCGACTACCGCAGTCGCCGCCCACGCATCACCTTTGAGCAGGACCATCTAAGGGATTACCAGCCGCCGGCGCTTGAGCTTCGGGTACTTCAAGACGGGTTGGGGGAGAGGTTTCTGCTGCTGAGCGGCATGGAGCCGGACCTTCAATGGGAAAGATTCTGCGCCGCCGTCGGACAGTTGATCTCCCTGCTTGAGGTGCCGCTGGTTGCATGGGTCCATTCGCTTCCCATGCCAGTTCCCCATACGCGCCCGCTCGGCGTGACGGTGCACGGCAATCGGGACGACCTCATCGAGGGGATGGGAACCGCCTGGAAACCCACCGCGGAGCTGCAGTCCTCTGTCGGCCATCTCCTTGAACTGCGGCTCACGGAGACGGGACACGACGTCGTCGGTTACGTGGTGCACGTGCCGCATTACCTGGCGGAGGCCGAGTACCCGCCCGCCGCGGTGACTGCCCTCGAGTACCTGGGCGCTTCCATCGGACGCGTACTGCCCACCGACCGGATGCGGGAAGCCGGCCGGGACGTGGAGCGGCAGATCACACGGCAGGTGGACAATTCAGCCGAAGTACAGGGGGTCGTGTCCTCGCTGGAGAAGCGCTACGACGAGCATTCGGATGGCTCCCGGCGTTCCCTGCTGGTCAAGCAGAACATGGAGTTGGCCAGCGCCGAGGAGCTCGCAGCAGACGTTGAGGCCTTCTTGGCCGGACCGCGCGCAGCCGACGAGCTCGCCGAGACGCTGAACAGTGCAGCCGAAAATAAGAATGCCGAGCCTGGCAGCGTGGCTTCCGAACCTACCACGGACGACGACAGTTCCCCGGCACCCAGTGAAGACGGAGGGGAACGGACTGGGGACTGATTCGGAACACCGGACGGGCCGGCGTGCCTGGGTGGTATGGGGCGCCGGTGTCCTGGCGTACCTGATCGCGGTGACCCAGCGCACTTCCTTTGGGGTAGCGGGTATTGAGGCAACCGAACGTTTCGACGCCACGGCGTCCGCCCTGGCTGTCTTCACTGTGGCGCAGCTCGTGGTGTACGCAGGAATGCAGATTCCGGTAGGGGTGCTGGTGGACCGGTTCGGCCCGCGCATCATGATTGTCAGCGGCGCCATCCTGATGGCGTTGGGACAGACCCAGCTCGCCTTCGCTGAGTCCATCACGGCGGGAATCGTTGGACGCCTGTTGGTCGGTGGCGGCGACGCCATGACGTTTGTCGCGGTGCTCAGACTGCTTCCTGCCTGGTTTGAAACGCCGAAGATTCCGGTGCTGACCCAACTGACAGGCATCCTCGGGCAGTTCGGACAGATCCTCAGTGTCGTACCCTTCCTCGCCATACTGCAGGTCGCGGGATGGAGCAGCGCATTTCTCTCTGCGGCCGGGCTTGGCATCCTCGCCGCTGTGCTTGGCCTGACACTGATCCGTGATCACCCGGAAGGAAACGACCAGCGAAACCGCATATCCCTGCGGCAGACCGGCGTCTCCCTGTCCGAGGCATGGAAACAACCGGGAACCCGCCTCGGCCTGTGGTGCCACTTCACGACGCAGTTCTCGGGAACGGTCTTCGTCCTCATCTGGGGCTACCCGTACCTGGTGAGTGCGCAGGAACTCGCGGCCCCGACGGCTTCACTGCTGATGACGCTCTTCGTAGTGGTCGGCATGATCTGCGGTCCGCTTCTTGGCGTCTACGTTGCCAGGCACCCGCTGCGCCGCTCGACCATGGTCCTGGCGATCACGGCGGTCACCGCACTGGCCTGGCTTGTGGTTCTGACCTATCCGGGTGGCGCACCCGTCTGGCTGCTGGTGCTGCTGGTCGTGACCCTGGCGGTCGGGGGACCTGGATCCATGATCGGCTTCGACTTCGCCCGCACGTTCAATCCGGCGTCCCGGCTAGGGACGGCAACCGGCATCGTCAATATCGGTGGGTTCACAGCCGCCCTTCTCACAATGTTCGCCGTCGGACTCATTCTCGATGTGCTGCTGGCAAGCGGCTTCTCCAATGGCGACCTGTATGCCCTTGATTCCTTCAGGATCGCGTTTTCGGTGCAGTTCCTGGTCCTGGGAATCGGTACGGTCGCGATTGTGGTGCTCCGTCGCCGTGTTCGTGCCCAGTTGGCGCGCCAATCAATCGTTGTGCCCCCGCTTCGGCAGGCGATAGCAAGAGAACTACGACGACGCCGCGAGGCCCGCAGGTAGCGACCCTTCCTCCACACCGGCTCAGTTCGTGGCGCTTACCCACATAGCGCAGCAACAGCGCCACCGGTGCCGGCTGCGGTATCAGAGTCGTAACCATGACAGCCAACGCATCCCGTTCCGACGCACCCATCAAGGTCAGCACTCCCGCCGATATCCTCAGTTACGTCCCGCACATTCTCGGCTTCCAGCCGCGCGAAAGCCTGGTGTTCCTCACCATGTCAGGCAAGCGCGTCGGTGCCACCCTCCGTCTGGACCTTCCGTCCCCGGACACGGATCCGCTGGACTACGCAGCAACAGTGCGGGACTACCTCGAGTCCGATTCGTCGGCCGACGGCGTATTGATGGTCATCTACACCGACACCGCATGGGTCGAGCCTGATTCGCCGCCACACGCTCCGATGATCCACTGCCTTGATCTGGTCCTCGACACCGCCGGCCTGGCCCTGCTGGACGGGTGGCTGGTCAGCTCCACCCATTGGCGCGACTACTTCTGCGAGGACGCTTCCTGCTGTCCTTGGCCGGGCCACCCTCTTACCCACATCACTGAGAGCATCCTCAACGCTGAGCTGGTCTTCCAGGGCAGCACCTACGCCGAATCGCTCGAAGCGGCCGTGGGCTCAGTCGACGCCGTTCACAACGAAGAGATCCACAGACTCACCTCCGCCTACATGGAGCGGTGGCACGGCAGGTGGGACAGGTCCAGTCTGGGCCGTGACTGCCTTGCTCTCTGGGATGCACTGATCACGGATGCGGGGGACGCCGGGAGCGCCGGGGAAGCGCCGGAAGTGCTTGCCTTTCTCCTTGCCGGGCTGGCCAGCGCTCCCGTGCGCGACAGCGTCATCGTGCTGGCCGCCGCCGGTCTCAGCGCTGCCCAGGCGGCGGCTGTCGAAGCCGGTGTCCTGCCGGCGCACCCGGAGGAGGTGGAACTTCCCGAGGCATGCGAAGTGGTGAAGAAGGGTCTGCATGCGGGTGAAGCCGCGGAGCAGGCCGCCGTGGAGCCCGAGGCTGCCGGCAATCCCGCCTACCTCTTCCGCGAGGTGTTCCTAGCCACGCTCAGCGCACCCGACTGGGATCGTCTGGATGCAGCACATGCCCTCTTCCTGAGGCTGACAACCGTAGCGAGCGGGCAGTCGCGGTCTGCCCTCCTCAGCATCCTCGGCTGGCTTGAGTGGGCACGCGGCAGGGGCTCCCGTGCCCACCACTACCTCCAGGAGGCACTGGAAGAGACTCCTGGATATACCCTCGCTGAACTCCTGCTGGCCCTGGTCGGCACCGGGTCACTCGCTCCCTGGGCTCGCCGACGCGAAACCGCCTGGACTTCCGATTCCCGCCGCGCCGCCTGAGCGGGCCGAACAGCCGGCACATATGTGAACTATCCGGCATACATGGGAACCGCCCGCGTGTCGCGGGCTGCGCCGCGGCCCGTATACGCCAACGCCCGTGCCCCCGATCCTATCTTCAGGAATTACGTGCCGTCCGCAAAGCGTGCGACAATGGAACCGAGACCCGGTTGGGTTCGTGTTTCAGATCGACGCGCAGCAGATCTGCGGATGTAGGGTTCACACCACTGCATCTCCGCAAGGGAATAGCGCACTCGGCGGAGCTGTTGTGTGTATCAACAGTTTCCGAAGATGGGTCTGAATTCAAACACGGACTTGACAGGGTCATAGTGGTGTTGCCCCCTTGGTGGCGCCGCAAACCGCCGTATGAAAGGTTCTTGAGTGTCGGCCAAGAAGACAACAGCACCGGTGTTAACAGAACCCGGTACAACTGCAACCAAGCGCAAAGCCTCCGCCGCTAAACCGGCGTCGAAGGCCGCTACCGCGCGCGGTGCCAAGCGCGCGGCAAACGAGGGCAGCGTAAACACGAAGGCTCCAGCGGAGGATCTTCCCGAGCAGGAGATCGAGCCCAGCGCCGCGGACGTCGACAGTGCAGACACGGAGGCAGCAGAGCCGGAGGTTGCGGAAGCACCCACCGGCAGCGGCTTCGTCTACTCGGACGCTGACGACGACGATGCGCCCGCGCAGCAGGTCGTTTCCGCAGGCGCCACCGCGGACCCGGTCAAGGACTACCTGAAGCAGATCGGCAAGGTAGCACTGCTCAATGCTGAGCAGGAAGTGGATCTGGCCCTGCGCATCGAGGCTGGTCTCTTCGCCGAAGAGAAGCTTGCGGCGAACGAGAACATCGACCCGAAACTGCGTCGTGAACTCGAATGGGTTATCCATGACGGAAAGCGCGCCAAGAACCACCTCCTGGAAGCGAACCTCCGTCTGGTCGTCTCGCTGGCCAAGCGCTACACCGGCCGCGGCATGCTTTTCCTGGACCTGATCCAGGAAGGCAACCTTGGCCTCATCCGCGCGGTCGAGAAGTTCGACTACACCAAGGGCTTCAAGTTCTCCACCTACGCAACATGGTGGATCCGCCAGGCGATCACCCGTGCCATGGCCGATCAGGCCCGAACCATCCGTATTCCGGTTCACATGGTTGAGGTCATCAACAAACTGGCCCGCGTTCAGCGCCAGATGCTGCAGGACCTCGGCCGGGAACCGACCCCCGAAGAGCTGGCACTTGAACTAGACATGACCCCCGAGAAGGTCGTGGAAGTCCAGAAGTACGGCCGTGAACCCATCTCGCTGCATACCCCGCTGGGCGAAGACGGCGACTCAGAGTTCGGCGACCTGATCGAAGACTCCGAGGCTGTCGTTCCCGCTGATGCCGTGAGCTTCACCCTCCTGCAGGAGCAACTCCACTCCGTCCTCGATACTCTGTCGGAGCGGGAGGCCGGCGTGGTAGCGATGCGGTTCGGCCTGACCGACGGTCAGCCCAAGACCCTCGACGAAATCGGCAAGGTCTACGGCGTCACCCGTGAGCGCATCCGTCAGATCGAGTCCAAAACCATGTCGAAGCTGCGGCATCCGTCGCGGTCCCAGGTTCTGCGGGATTACCTCGACTAAAAACCTCCGGACCGGGAACCCGCGTGGGGCCTGGAACAGTCAACATACAGGAAGAACCCCCTCCGAGGAGGGGGTTCTTCCTGTATGTTGTGCCATCCAGTAGGAGGCTCCCACTACGATGCGCGATTAAGCCTCTACAGCGCTCTGGGACTTCTCGGTCAACCGGGCAGTTTCGTCCTGCCACTCCGAAGTCTGCGGACGGAGAGTGCTCTCCACGGCGCGTGCGTGATGGCCGCAGAAGAGAAGCTCACCACCGGAGGACTGAAGGACTGCGCGCACATACGCCTGGGCCCCGCACCGGTCACAACGATGCAGTGCGGTCAGCTCGCGGGTTGCTGTAGCTGTTGTCATGGATGCCTCCTTAGTGGTTCCTGTAGTTCATATAACCACTATTCGTAGCCGTTTCTTCGCAAGCTGGGTGTGCTTTCGCTGAGCGCGTATCGTCGCGCGCGCGGTCAAAGCGCGTCCTGATCGGCCCGGCAAGCCTGCCGTTACTAGGGCAAACGACAGAATATGCTTGGTACGGCGCGCCGCTCCCGTCGCGCAGACCACCCCGAGATAGACCGCAATCCCAAGGAGTTTCCAAGGAAGTGGCCCCCAGCTCTGAATACACAGCCCGCCATCTTTCCGTACTCGAGGGTCTTGAGGCGGTACGCAAGCGCCCGGGTATGTACATCGGCTCCACTGACTCCCGCGGCCTCATGCACTGCCTCTGGGAGATCATCGATAACTCCGTCGATGAGGCCCTGGCAGGCCATGGACAAAGCATTACGGTCATCCTCCATGCCGACGGCTCGGTGGAAGTGCACGACGACGGGCGCGGAATTCCCGTAGACGCGGAACCCAAGACGGGGCTTAGCGGCGTTGAGGTGGTCTTCACCAAGCTCCACGCCGGCGGAAAGTTCGGAGGCGGCTCCTATACCGCATCCGGCGGCCTCCACGGCGTCGGCGCCAGCGTGGTCAATGCCCTCTCCGCCCGCCTCGACGTGCAGGTGGACAGGGGCGGCAAGACCTACCAGATGTCCTTCCGCAGGGGCGAACCCGGAAATTTCGCCGACGAGCGCAAGCCCTCTCCGACAGCGAAGTTCTCTCCCTTCGTCGACAGCTCCCGACTCGAAATCGTGGGCACCACAAAACGGGGCGTCACCGGTACCAGGATCCGTTACTGGGCAGACCGCCAGATCTTCACTGCCGATGCCAAGTTCTCCTACGAAGAACTGCAGGCACGGGCGCGGCAGACCTCCTTCCTCGTTCCAGGTCTGCGCATCACGCTGCGGGACGAGCGCGGGCTTCCCGGCCACGACGGCGTGGTGGAGGAAGTGTTCCACCACGACGGCGGAATCTCCGAGTTCGTGGAATTCCTCGCCATCGACCACGCAGTAACCGACGTGTGGAGGCTGCACGGCTCCGGTCGGTTCAAGGAATCCGTCCCTGTCCTAGACGACCAGGGACACAGCCGGATCGCGGAAGTCGAACGCGACTGCGAGGTGGATATCGCTCTGCGCTGGGGGATCGGCTATGACACGACGGTCAAGAGCTTCGTCAACATCATTGCCACCCCCAAGGGCGGAACCCATCAGGCTGGATTCGAACAGGCGCTCCTGAAGACCTTCCGGAAGGTAGTCGAAGCCAATGCCCGCAAGCTGAAGGCAGGCAATGACAAGCTGGAGAAGGACGACGTCTTCGCCGGACTCACGGCGGTGCTTACCGTTCGTCTGGCCGAGCCGCAGTTCGAAGGGCAGACGAAGGAAATCCTCGGAACATCCGCTGTCCGGGCCATCGTCGGGAAGGTCGTGGAAACGCAGATCCTGGCCAAGCTGAATTCTTCGGCCCGCGGAGACAAGGCCCAGTCCGCGCTTCTCCTGGAGAAAGTCGTCGCCGAGATGAAGTCGCGTGTTTCGGCGCGCGTGCACAAGGAGACCCAGCGCCGGAAGAATGCGCTGGAGACATCCTCCATGCCCACCAAACTTGCTGACTGCCGCATCGACGATGTCGAGCGTTCGGAACTTTTCATCGTTGAGGGAGACAGTGCGCTTGGCACAGCCAAGCTTGCCCGGTCCTCCGACTACCAGGCTCTGCTGCCTATTCGCGGGAAGATCCTCAACGTCCAGAAGGCCTCGGTCGGCGATATGCTCTCCAACGCCGAGTGCGCAGCCCTGATCCAGGTTGTTGGCGCAGGATCGGGGCGCAGCTTCCAACTCGACGCAGCACGCTACGGGAAGGTCATCCTGATGACCGACGCTGACGTGGACGGCGCCCATATCCGCACCCTGCTCCTGACCCTTTTCTTCCGGTACATGCGCCCGCTCGTGGATGCAGGTCGTGTCTTCGCGGCCGTCCCCCCGCTGCATCGGGTGGAAATCCTCAATCCGGGGAGCAAGGCGAACGAAACCGTCTACACCTACTCGGAGCAGGAACTGCACAGGCTGCTGGCCACGCTCGAACGTGAGGGAAAGCGTTACAAGGAGCCCATCCAGCGCTACAAAGGGCTGGGTGAGATGGACGCCGGTCAATTGGCGGAAACCACCATGGACCCGCGCCACCGCACGCTGCGCAGGGTGCGCATACAGGAGGCCGAAGCTGCCGAACGGGTGTTCGACCTGCTGATGGGCAGCGATGTCGCTCCGCGGAAAGACTTCATAGTCGCTGGAGCTGCGTCGCTGGATCGCGAACGCATCGACGCCTGAGAGGCGACACAACCGGCGCGTAGCACCTGGCGACGGCAGGCGGTCCGTCAGTCGAAGAGGCCCGGCGCGATCAGCAGCACAGTTGGGACCAAAAGGAGCAGCGCCGACGTCGCTAGCGCGGCGAAAGACTGCACGGGGGACAGTGGCCGCTTGGGTTCCAGCAGCCGGCGCAGCCGGCGAACGGTTGAGAGCGAGGCGTCTTCCTGATCCGGGTCCGGGTCGACGCTGCCCTCGGGCAGCGGCTGCTTCGGAGCAACAGGCGCCGGCCCGTGCGACCCGGTAGCCACTATCGCGATCGCGCCGACGAGGGTTTCCTGGTCTACCTGCTTGACTGCCTCGTCGTCGGCGAGCATTTCAATGAGCTCATTGACTGCCCGCTGGGCGAGCCGCGACGTCGGCAGCCAGGGCAGGGCGGAGCGCCACGCTGCAAAGGCCCACAGCAACAAATGATGGCGCTGGCTCAGGTGGGCACGTTCATGTACCAGTACCGCCCGCAGTTCTTCCTCCGAGAGCAACCCCATCAATCCGTCCGAGAGGACCGTTACAGAACGGGCGCCACCGGGCAGGCAATAGGCGACGGGGGTCGGGTGCTTGATCACGAGGGTGGACGGATTCGAGTGCGAGGGTGAGCTCAGCAGGTTCAGCAGATTGCGGTGCCGCCGTCGCTGTCCCGTGATCCGCACATAGGTGATGAGCAGCGTGAAGACAAGATGCGCGGTCAGCAGGGTCGCCGCACTGAGGGCGAATACATGAACCAGCCCGAGAGTGTCTGCCGGTCGATTGTTCACCAGGATGTCCCAGAGCCCGCGTAACGCTTGAAGCAGGTTGTCTCCCAGCGGCTCGAGTCCCCAGACCAGCATGGCGCCGATCATCGAAAGGCCGCCGGCGAGGGCGATCGCCTGCCACAGAATCATGGCGGTGAACGGCGACCGCGAGGGCCACTGCGCCCTTGAGAGGGCGATCGGGGCAGGCCACGCCAGAACCACGGCAAGCGTGGCCAGAAAGTGGGAGGCCCAGAACATCGGGTGCTAGTTGCTGCCCAGGAGCCGCCGGAGGGTACGGGCCTCGCTCTCGGAAACGCTGCCGATGAAGCGTGCGAGGACTGCTTCGCGATCCGGAGCAGTCACCAGAACCTCATGCATGAGTTCTGCGGTGTGATCTTCCCGGCTGGTCACCGCGCGGTAGCGGTGCGGGCGGGTGTCCCGCTCACGCTCCACCAGGCCCTTCTTTTCCAGGCGGGACAGTACGGTCAGCACAGTGGTCACCGCGAGTTCCTTGCCCTCCGCAGTGCCTTCCGGGGCAAGCGCCAATGCATCACGAAGAGCATTGGCGGTCAAGGCCTCCGGGGCACCCCACAGCAGGTCCATGACTGTGCGTTCGAGTTCACCGAGCGTAGCCATTCTTGTTCCTTCGTCCATGTGTTGCGCTGGTCTACCGGGTATTGCGGTCGCAAAGCCGGTCCCAACTCCTCTAATCTACAACTTTTTTCCGAAAGGTTCTACGCCATGTAGAAGAGTGCTCAGAAGTTGTTCTACGATGTGTAGAAGATGCTCTTCTACGGCATGTAGAAACAGCTCTCATCGCCTGTGCTCGTGGAATTGAGGACCTGTGGAAGCACTTGAAGTCGCCCGGTGGCAGTTCGGCATCACCACCGTCTACCACTTCCTGATGGTGCCGCTGACGATCGGCCTCGGCCTGGTTGTCGCCGTCATGCAGACCCAGTGGTACCGGACAGGCGAGGAACATTACCTGCGCATGACCAAGTTCTGGGGAAAGCTCTTCCTCATCAACTTCATCATGGGCGTGGCGACCGGACTGGTGCAGGAGTTCCAGTTCGGGCTCGCGTGGAGCGAATACAGCCGCTTTGTCGGTGACGTCTTCGGCGCACCGCTCGCCATGGAAGCGCTGCTCGCGTTCTTCGTCGAGTCGACCTTCCTCGGCCTCTGGATTTTCGGCTGGCAGCGGCTGCCCAAGGTGCTGCACCTCGGTTCGCTGTGGGCGGCGGTTCTGGCGTCCGTTTTCTCGGCCTACTTCATCATCGTGGCCAACTCTTGGATGCAGCATCCCGTCGGCGTCGAGCTTGTGGACGGGCGCGCACGCATGGTTGACGCCTGGGCAGTCTTCACCAACAACACCGCGCTCGTTGCCTTCACGCACACGATATTCGGTGCCCTCGCCGTGGCCGGCGGTTTCCTCCTCGGCATCGCCTGGTACCACCTCTGGAAGCGGCGCCACGACGGCCTGGACACGGTCGACGACGACGGCAAGGTGGTCGTCGGCAAGGATGACTCCCGGTCGCGCGGCCTCATGGACCACCAGGTGTGGCTGCGCTCGGCACGGATCGGCGCCATCGTCGCGCTTGTGTCCTTCGCCGGGACGGCAGTCTCGGGCGACCTGCAGGCGAAGCTGATGTTCGAACAGCAGCCCATGAAGATGGCCGCAGCCGAGGCCGCCTGCCACGACGGCACCGGTTTCTCCGTCCTGTCAGTGGGCAACCTGGGTTCCCAGAACTGCGATGACATTGTCGCGGTCTTCGAAGTGCCCGGCCTACTGTCCTTCCTCGCGAACGGCGATTTCACCACCGAGGTCAAGGGGGTCAACACGCTCCTGCCCGAATACGAGGAGCAGTACGGGAAGACCCTTCCCAACGACCCCATGTACGGCGAGCGCGCCGGGATGACCGTCGACTACCTCCCGGTCATGGAGGTCACCTACTGGGGCTTCCGGATCATGATCGGCTTCGGCGCGATGGCGGCCTTTGCTGCCCTGGTCACCCTCTGGATCCTTAGGAAGGGGACAGTCCCCGAATCGCGCCGGCTCATGCAGCTTGCAGTGTTCGGGATTCTCGCGCCCTTCGGAGCCAACTCCGCAGGCTGGATCTTCACGGAGATGGGTCGCCAGCCGTTCGTCGTTGCGCCTAACCCGGATCCCAGCGGCATCGACGGCGTTTTCATGTTCACTGCCGCGGCGGTATCGCCCGGTGTGTCACTGTCCGAACTCGTCTTTTCCCTGGTGGCGCTCACCCTCGTTTACGCCGTCCTGCTGGTCGTCGAGGTCAAGCTGCTCTTCACCTACGTGCGCGGCGGCGTTGCCTCCGCGATGCCGGAACTTGCCGCCCACAGCGACGACGACGGCTCCCCGCGCGGAAAGGACGACGACGATGTGCTCGCCTTCGCCTACTGACATCCCGAACCTAATCCCACCCCGCGGAAAGGAACCCCGCGCATGAACGAGCTGCTTCCCACGATCTGGTTCATCCTGATCGCAGTGCTGTGGACCGGCTACCTCTTCCTCGAGGGGTTTGACCTCGGCGTCGGCATGCTGATGAAGCTCTTCGCACGGACGGACCTGGAGCGAAGGGTCCTCCTCAACACCGTGGGCCCGGTATGGGACGGCAACGAGGTGTGGCTCGTGACTGCCATCGGCGCCACCCTCGCGGCCTTCCCGCTCTGGTACGCATCGCTGCTCTCCACCCTCTACCTGCCCTTCGTTCTGGTGCTCCTCGCGCTCATCTTCCGGGCGGTCGCCTTCGAGTACCGGGGCAAGATGAACAGTGACCGCTGGCGCCGCCGTTGGGACCGGGCGATCTTCTTCGGCTCTTTCACCTCGGCGGCAGGAATCGGTGCTGCCCTCGCACTGACGACCACCGGCCTGCCGCTCAACGAGAACGGCGACCGGGTGGGGGGACCCTTCGTCTGGCTGACGTTCGACGCGCTCCTCGGCGCAGCCGCCGTCGTGCTGTTCTGCATTGCCCATGCGCTGGCGTTCCTGGTCCTGAAGACCGGCGGCCCCATCCGGGAGCGGGCACGCAGGCTCCTGGTGCGGCTGCTGCCCGTCGCCGTCGTGCCCTTGCTGCTCTGGGCCGGGAAGGTGTTCCTCGCGGACGGAACCGTCTGGACGGGCCTCGCCCTGATTGGTGCCGGTCTCGCGGCCGCCGCGTCGTGGTTTGCGGAGCGGTCCTCGCGCGACGGCTGGGGTTTCATCTGGCTGGGAGTTGCGCTTGCGTTGTCACTGGCGTGCATCTTCGGCTCGGTCTACCCGGTTGTGCTGCCGTCCACGCTCAACGAGGCGTTCAGCCTCACGGTCGAGAACGCGTCCAGTTCGCCCTACACGCTTGGGCTGATGAGCATCATCGCGGCGTTCGGCGTGCCGCTGGTGCTCGCGTACCAGGGCTGGACCTACTGGGTCTTCCGTAAGCGCGTCACTGAGCAGAGCATTCCCGAAGCGCACTCCGTGAGCCCGCTGTGATCGACCGGTTGCTGGCCCGCGGACCCGCGGGCGCCTCCGTTCCGGTAAGGCCCATCTACGTCCTGGGCGTCCTCGCCGCGGTCAAGGCGGCGGGCCTGATTCTGGTCGCGGAAGCGATCGCCCGCGGCGTTGCGGCACTCGCGGGCGGCCTGGTGCCCGCCGTGGAATTGCTCTGGGTCGGGCTTGCGGGCGCCGTGCTCCGCGCCGGTGCTGCCTGGGCACAGCAGGGAACCGCCCAGCGCCTCGCACACGGTGTGAAGGAGCAGTTGCGCCGCGAAGCCCTCGAGCGGGTGCTCACCGACGGCGGTACCGGAAGCGGCAAGCAGGGCACGGGAGCGCTTAGCGTGCTACTCACGCGCGGACTCGACGGCCTCGACAAGTACCACACGCAGTACCTGCCCGCCCTGATCACCTGCGCCGTGGTCCCTCTGCTGGTCGGCGCGCGCATCCTCGCCGCCGACTGGATCAGCGCAGTCGTCATCGTGGTGACCATTCCGCTGATCCCGGTATTCATGGTGCTCATCGGCTGGCACACACAGGACCGCACGGCTGAGGCGCGGGCATCGCTGGACCGGCTGTCGGACCACCTGCTGGAACTGGCCAAGGGCTTGCCGGCACTCGTCGGCCTCGGCCGGGCCAGCGCCCAGACACGCGCGCTGCAGGACATCGGCGCGGGCTACTCACGCCGCACCATGGAAACCCTCCGCATCGCCTTCCTGTCCTCTCTCGCACTCGAACTCATCAGCACGATCTCGGTTGCCGTAGTGGCCGTCTTCGTCGGCATACGCCTCATTCACGGTGACGTGGGACTCGAGGTCGGCCTGCTCGCCCTCATCCTCGCCCCGGAGTGCTACCTGCCGCTTCGGGACCTGGGAGCCGCGCATCACGCCAGCGACGACGGACTTGAGGTTGGACGCAACGTGCGCGGCATCATCGACGCCCCCCCGACTCCCCGACGGGCACAGGTTCAGCGCGACGGCGCACCCGCCGGGGCAGAACAACTCACCCTCCGCTTCGACGGCTCCGAGGCGCCGATTGTCCAGAACCTCAGCTTCACGCTGGTGCCGGGGACCATCACCGCGGTGCGCGGACCCAGCGGCTCCGGGAAGTCCACGCTAATGGGCCTGCTCGCCGGAATGCCACAGTCCGGCCTCCAGATAACAGGAGCAGTGACACCGATTCTTGGACCACTCGCCTGGGTGCCGCAGCATCCGGAGCCGCTCCTGGACACCGTTCGGGAAGAACTCGCCTTCTACGCCAGTTCAGCCCCGGACGATGAGAAGCTCCTGCTGGCGCTCGCCGGGGTGGGCGGCACGCACCTGCTGGACAAGTCGACGGGCGAGTTGAGCCCGGGAGAGCTCCGGCGGCTTGCGCTGGCGAGGGCCCTGCTGCGTATTCAGCCCACCGGCGGAACACTCCTGCTCGATGAACCCACAGCGCACGTGGACGACGCCTCTTCCGACATCATCCGCCGCACCGTCAATAACCTGCGCGGAACCGTGACGGTTGTGCTCATCGCGCATGACGACGAGACCGCAGCCCTTGCCGACCGGACGATCGACCTCGGGTCAGCGGTGGACCCGGCGATGCAGGCCGGACAGCATCGTCGCTCTGGTGTTCCATTCGACCGAGACCCTGCGCAGAAACAGGCAGAGCCCGCAACTGCAGTAGAGGCGCCTGTCCAGCAGGACGGGCATGAGCCGTCGGACAACCGCCGGAACCGGCACACCGTTCTCCGTGCGCTCGCCCTGGTGCGTCCCTGGTCTCCAAGGTTCCTCGCGGCGCTCGCCTTCGGGACGGGCTCGTCGGTCTTCGCCGTCGCGCTTACCGCGCTCTCGGGGTGGCTGATCGTCCGGGCATCCGAGCAACCACCCATCCTCTATCTGCTGGCAGCCATTGTCGGTGTGCGGTTCTTCGGAATAGGCCGGTCCCTGCTGCGCTACTGCGAGCGCCTGTGGCTGCATGAAAGCATCCTTCAGACGGCCGACGCTATCCGGCTGCGGCTATGGCAAACCCTGCTGGGACGTGCGGAATCGTGGCGCTCGCTTTCCCGCGGGTCGGGAGGTATCGAACGTCTTGTGGGTGACATCGACGAGCTGCGCGACACCGCTGCGCGGGCAGTCTTTCCACCGCTTACCGCCGTCCTGACCGGCCTGGCTGCCATCGGAACGACGGCGCTTCTCCTGCCTTCCGCCATCGGCTGGCAGGTCTTCGCCGTCGCCGTCGGGCTCCTGGCAGCCCCGGCCGCGGCACTGCTCGCGGAACGTTCTGCAGGAGCGGCGGGAATTAGCCTGCGGGCGGCATCCCTTGCGGAAACAACCAGTCTTCTCGAAGCATCGCGGGACATCTCCGTCAACGGGCTCACGGGCCGGACCCTCGACCGCCTCGCGCGGCTGGAAGCCCGCGCCGCCCGCGGGCTGCGGCGCAGTTCTTGGGCAGCAGGCACCGGGCAGGCGCTCGTTATCCTCGGCTGCACCGCCGCCGCGATCGCCATCCTCGCTGGCTCCGGCGGGCAGTCCGCGGAGGTGGTGGCCGTCGTCGTACTCATGCAGCTTGCGCTCATCGAGCCGCTTGTGCTCGGGGTTGCGGCCATGCAGCAGTGGGCCCCGTTCGGCGCTGTGACGCGGAGACTGGACGCGAACCTGGAGTCCCGGCACGCCGCGAACGGTCAGACGGACCCGGGGCGTGCACCGGAGACCGTGCGGGGAGAGGAAGCACCCGCGCTCGCGTTGGTGGACGCCGCCGTCGGGTACGAGCCGGGCACCCGTGTGGTGGAGGGCGTCACTCTTGAGGTGCGGAGCGGTTCCTGGACGGCGCTCACCGGTCCTTCGGGCAGCGGCAAGTCCACCCTCATCGGCGCACTGCTTGGATTCCTCCCGCTGAACCACGGCAGGTATCTGGTCAAGGCTTCGCAGGATTCCGGGCAGGGCACGCTTCCTGCCGCCTGGTGCCCGCAGGAAGGTTACCTGTTCGACTCTTCCGTGCGCGCGAACCTTCTGCTCGCCTGCGACCCAACTGACCTGCCCGACGACGGTGAGCTCTGGCGCGTGCTCGACCGGGTCGGACTGGCCGACGCCGTACGTGACCGCACCGGAGGACTGGATGCCAGGATCGGGCCCGGCGGGAGCCGGCTCTCAGGCGGACAGCGGCAACGCCTTGCCGTGGCACGCGCGCTGTTGACCCGCGCTCGGGCACTCATCCTCGACGAACCGACTGCCCACCTGGATTCCGACGGCGCCGGCCGGCTCATGCGCGACCTGCGCAACGGCCTGGGGGACAGGCCTGTTCTGCTCGTCACCCACGACCTGGCGGAGGCACTCAGGTGTGACACCGGCGTCGAACTTTCCCCCCGCAATACAGGCAATCACCTACGCTGGGAGCATGCCTACGCCTGAGCTTAAACCCACCGACCAGCAGCTGAGCTGGCGGGCAATAACGGACGCGGACATCGACGGCTGGGAAGCCCTGCTGCGCCGGATGGCCGTCGCGGACAAGCCGGACTGGATCGAGCAGCGCGCCGATCTCGAGGAAGTCCTTGAGGCGTCGAAGAACGACCCTGAGCTGGACACGATTCTGGGCCTGGATGAGGACGGAACCCCCCGGGCATTCGGCCGTATCAGCGCGAATCCCGGTTCACAACTGGTGCACGTCTTCGGAGGTGTCGACCCTGCGTGGCGGCGGAGAGGGATCGGCAGCTCGATTCATGACTGGCACTTCGCGCGCGCCCGGCAACGGCTGAGGGACGCCGGCGTCGAGGGCGGTTTCATCCGCTCCTACGTCGAAGAGCTGAACCCGGGCCACCGGGCGCTGATGGAGTCCAAAGGCGGCATCATCGTCCGTTGGTTCACGGAAATGACGCGGGATCTGTCGGAGGATATTCCGGAAGTCGATCTTGATCCGGAATTCGAGATCGTGACCTTCAGCGACGACCTCTCCGAAGCAATCCGCCTGGCCCACAACGACGCATTCCGGGACCACTGGGGAAGTGAACCACGCGACGAGGAAAGCTGGCGGTTCACCGTTACGCACCCCGAGTTCCGGGCCGAGTGGAGCCCTGTGGTGATCGACAATTCGTCCGGTGAGGTCGCGGGCTATGCGATCGCCAGCTATGACCCTGAGTCAAAGGAGCTCGTCGGCCACGACGAGGGCTACATTGAGCTCCTGGGCGTGAGGCGCGACTGGCGCGGACGCCGCCTTGCACCGGCACTCCTTGCCGAAGCCATGCGCCGGTTTAAGGCCAGCGGCATGGAAAACGCCGGCCTCGGCGTGGACACCGAGAATCCGTCGGGCGCCCTCGGCCTGTACGAGCGCATGGGATACACGCCGACCCGCCGGTCGATGGCCTTCGAGAAGCATCTCGGGACGCCGGAATAGCGCCTGAACAGCCTCGCCGGAGTCCGGGTAATCAGGGCCTAGGAAGGGCTGGGCCCGATCGCCTCGACCGGCTGTGACAGCGCCACACCGGATCCGTCGCGGCGGCCGTGCTCCGTCGGGAGCGCCCGGGCCACCCCCGTAGCTGACACCGCCCGCGCCGGCCCATGACCGGCCCACGCAAGCGCCAGATGGTCCTCGCCCTTGAGGAAGCGGTGGCAGCGCACGCCGCCGGTGGCCCGTCCCTTGGCCGGGTATTCGGCGAACTCCGTCACCTTGACCGAACCCGCAGTGGTCCCCGGCAGGGCCTCGCTTCCCGCTGCAATCGTCACGACGACGGCGCCAGGATCGTCCGCTTTCACCGCACCAAAGTGGACGACGGCGTCGTCACCGGCGAGTTTGATGCCGGCAACCCCGCCGGCCATGCGACCCTGCGGCCGAACGGCGGAGGCATTGAAGCGCAGCAGCTGCCCCTCACGGGTGACGAAAACGAGGTCGTCGGCGTCGTCGGCCGCAGCAAGACCCACCACACTGTCCTTGGGCTTGAGGGTGATCGCCTCCCAATCGTCGCGGTTGAGTGGGTACTCGGGCACAACGCGCTTAACCACGCCCTGCGCGGTACCGAGCGCGAAGGACTTGTCCAGAGGCACAAGGCCCACCAGAGACTCGCCGCGCTCGAGCGTGATGAATTCCTTGACCGAGACTCCGCCGGCCAGGTTCGGGATACCGTTCGTGGGAGGAAGCGCGGGCATGTCCACCACCTGCAGCCGCACCATGCGTCCGGATGAGGTCAGGGCTCCGATCTCCGCGCGGGCGGTGGTCGCGACAACGGAGGTGAAGGCGTCGTGCTTCACCCGCTGGCCACCGTCGGCAATGGGCTCCTGGCCCGTTGTGCGTGCAAGCTGACCGGAGGTCGAAAGGATGACCCAGCACGGATCGTCCGCGATCTCGAGTGTCAGCGGCGCCTTGGCACCGTTGCCCGCCGCCGTAGGCAGGACGGTGCCCTTCAGCGGGGCGCTTGCCTCCGATTCGAGCAGTACGGTGCGCCGCGGGGTGGCAAACTGCTCCGCAATGTCGGCGAGCTCCTCGGAAACCAGCCCGCGCAGCCGCTGCTCGGACCCGAGGATCTCCTCGAGTTCAGCAATTTCCCTGCGCAGTTCGTCCTGCTCCTTCTCCAGCTCGATCCGCGAGTACTTGGTCAACTGGCGCAGCCGAAGCTCGAGGATGTAGTTGGCCTGGATCTCCGTCAGGTCGTAGATCGACATGAGCCTCGTCCGGGCCGCCGCTGCCTCATCGGAGGAACGAATGATCTGAATGACCTCATCGATATCCACGATGGCGATCAGCAGGCCCTCCACCAGATGGAGACGATCCTTCTTCTTGCCAAGCCGGTAGGAGGTGCGGCGCCGGACAACCGAGATGCGGTGGCTGATGTACACCTGCAGCAGCTCCACGAGCCCGAGGGTTCGCGGCTGGCCGTCCACCAGGGTGACGTTGTTGATGCCGAAGGAGTCCTCCATCGGGGAGTACCGGTAGAGCTGCGCGAGCACCGCGTTCGGATTGAACCCATTCTTGAGCTCGATGACCAGCCGCAATCCGTGCGTTCGGTCCGTCAGGTCCACGATGTCGGAAATGCCCTGCAGCTTCTTCGCAGTCACGGCATCCTTTATTTTTTCGATGACCTTCTCGGGCCCCACCATGTACGGCAGTTCAGTGACCACGAGGCCGGTACGGCGGGCCGAGAGCTGCTCAACCTCCACCGCGGCCCGTGTCTTGAACGATCCGCGGCCCGTGGCATAGGCGTCCCGGATACCGTCCAGCCCGACGATCTTGCCACCGCTCGGGAGGTCAGGGCCGGGAACGAAGCGCATGATGTCATCCAGCGTTGCGTCCGGGTTGTCGATCAGATGGCGTGCCGCCGCGATGACCTCACCGAGGTTGTGCGGCGCCATGTTGGTGGCCATGCCGACGGCGATGCCCGTTGCGCCGTTGACGAGGAGGTTCGGGAAGGCTGCGGGCAGGACTTCGGGCTGTGTGAGCTGGTTGTCATAGTTCGGGATGAAGTCGACGACATCTTCGCCGAGGTGGTCCGTCATTGTCAGCGCCGCTGCGGCGAGCCGGGCCTCGGTGTAACGGGCTGCTGCCGGGCCGTCGTCGAGCGATCCGAAGTTCCCGTGCCCGTCAATGAGCGGCAGACGCAGCGAGAAATCCTGGGCCATGCGGACCATGGCGTCGTAGATGGCGGCGTCGCCATGGGGGTGGAGCTTGCCCATGACCTCGCCTACGACGCGCGCTGACTTCACGTGGCCGCGGTCGGGGCGCAAACCCATGTCAGTCATCATGTACAGGATCCGGCGCTGCACCGGCTTCAGGCCGTCGCGCGCGTCGGGAAGTGCGCGCGAATAGATCACCGAATAGGCGTACTCCAGGAAGGAGCCCTCCATCTCGGAGGTGACGTCGATGTCGATGATCTTCTCGGTGTAGTCCGTGTCCGGTGGTGTGGCTTGGCGCCTGGCCATGGTGTTTCGGGTCCTTCGGCAGCTGATTGCGTAACTGTGTTTGCGTAGTCGTCGTGACGGCTGTGTTGGCCGCGGTGTTGGGCCGCAGTGGTGCTTAGCTGACGGAAGCCGCAGCCGCCCACTACTGTGAGTCTATGGTGGCTGACGGACTATACCCCGAATATTGGGAGGCAGACGTCGTGTTGCGGGACGGATCGACCGGCCATCTGAGGCCCATCGCGCCGTCGGACGCCGACGCCGTTCAGGCCTTTCACATGAGGCAGTCCCAGAACTCCATCTACCTCCGCTTCTTCACGTACAAGTCCTCGTTGAGCGAGAAGGAACTCAAGCGGTTCACGGAGGTGGACTACGTGGGCAGGGTGGCTTTCGTGGTGACCCGGGGCCAAGACATCATCGGCATCGGCCGCTACGACCGCCTCGATGACCCTGACGAGGCCGAGGTGGCCTTCAACGTCTCGGACGCCTACCAGGGCAGGGGACTCGGATCCATCCTGCTGGAGCACCTCGCGGTGGCAGCGCGGGAGAATGGCATCCGGCGCTTCACCGCCGAGGTGCTGCCTGAAAACAGGAAGATGATCACAGTATTCGCCGAAGCAGGCTACGAAGTGGATCGCCGCTTCGACGACGGCGTGGTTGAACTGACCTTCAACATCGACCCGACTGACAGGTCCCGCGCGGTCATGGAAGCACGGGAGCACCGTGCGGAGGCCCGCAGCATGCAGACCCTGCTGATGCCGTCGTCAGTCGCGGTGATCGGGGCCAGCCGCAGCTGGGGGAGTGTGGGCTATTCCCTCCTCGAGCACATCGTCGACGGCGGCTTCACCGGGCCCGTCGCGGGGGTCAATCCTGAAGCTTTCGAACTGAACGGCATGGTTGCGTATGGCTCCATTGAGGAGGTGCCGGGTCCCGTTGACCTCGCCGTGATCGCGGTGCCCTACGACCAGGTCCTCCCTGTTGTGGAGG
This sequence comes from Arthrobacter sp. M71 S08, assembly GCF_059089725.1. Taxonomy (NCBI): domain Bacteria; kingdom Bacillati; phylum Actinomycetota; class Actinomycetes; order Micrococcales; family Micrococcaceae; genus Arthrobacter; species Arthrobacter sp. M71 S08. The sequence continues at coordinate 129,030 of NZ_JBNHEY010000006.1, forward strand.
AGTGCGGACGTGCGGGCGTGAAGGGCCTGCTCGTGGCGACGGCAGGCTTCGCCGACGACGACGGCGAGGGGCTTGCGCGGCAGCGCGCGCTGGTGCACAGCGCCCGGTCCTATGGCATGCGGGTGGTGGGGCCGGCGTCCCTTGGCATCATCAATACCGATCCGGCAGTCCAACTGAACGCCTCAATGGCGCCGGAACTGCCGAAACGCGGAGGGCTCGGCCTCTTCAGCCAGTCGGCGGCGATCGGCGTCATGCTGCACGCCGCCGCCAGCCGGCGGTCGCTTGGATTGTCCTCGGCGTTGTCGGCGGGCAACCGTGCCGACGTGTCCGGCAATGACGCGATGCAGTACTGGGAAGACGATCCCAGGACGCGGGCAGTTGCGCTGTACCTGGAGTCGATCGGCAACCCGCGCAAGTTCTCACGCATAGCCCGACGGCTGTCGCGGACGAAGCCTGTCATCGTCGCCAAGTCCGATGTGATGGGACTGCAGCTGCCGCCGGGTCACGCGGTGCGCACGACGCAGGCCCCGAGCGGGGCTCTGAACGCCATGCTGCGCCAGTCCGGCGTGATTCGGGTGGAGACCACCGAGCAGCTGATGGACGTGGCGCAGATTGTGGTCGGCCAGCCTGTTCCCGCTGGCCCCGGCGTAACCGTTTTCAGCAATTCCCTCGCCCTCGGGAGAGTCCTCGCAGACGCAGCTCTTGCGCACGAGCTCGAGGTGGTCCGGATGAATGCGCACCTCGATCTGGACGCAGGCCAGTCAGTGGCATTGCCCGCGCTGAAGACATCGCTCACCGAGGCACTCGATGATCCAGCCGTTCACGCGCTGATCCTGACGCTCATTCCCGCTGTAGGGCTCGCACCCGAAGCGATCCTGCCGGTACTGCAGGAATGCGGCAAGGCAGCGGGAAAGCCGGTAGTTGCGTGCTTCACGGGTGTACTGGACCCAGCCGCGCAGCTTGAAGGCCTGTGGTCCGCCGCGGCGCGGCCGGTCGATGAGGGCGAGGACGAGGGCGAGGGAGTGCCGTGTTTCGCCAGTCCGGGCGCGGCCGTGTCGGCGCTGGGCGCCGTCGTACGTTACAGCCGGTGGCGCGTGGGCGAGCACGGTGTCTTCGCTGAGCTCAGCGACGTCAACGAGGAGGATGCCGCCACCTTGCTCGGCGGCGTCCTGTCCGGTGTGAGGGATGTGGGCCTGCGCCGTCTGGACGGCGACCAGACACGCCGGCTCCTCGGCAGCTACGGAATCGAAGCTCTGCCCTCGATCCCGGTCGACTCCGCTGAGGAGGCCGTTCAGGCCGCTGAGTCGCTGGGCTGGCCGGTGGCGCTCAAGACCGTGGATGAGCATCTTCGGCACCGCCTGGACTTCGGCGGAGTGCGCCTCAACATTCCCGATGCGGCAGCGCTGCGCGCAGGGATTGAGGCCATGCGCGCCGAGCTCCGCGAATTCGGTGACCATGGCCTGGAGGTCCAGACCATGGCACCGGCCGGGCAGGCGTGTGTCGTGCGGGCCATCGAGGATCCGCTCCTCGGACCGGTGGTTTCGTTCGGCATGGCGGGCGATGCGGTCAACCTGCTTGATGACTGGGCCCACGGCATCCCGCCGCTCACCACTGTCGACGCGGAGGACCTGGTCCGGACGCCGCGGGCAAGCAGGCGGCTGTTCGGCTACCAAGGCCTGCCGCCGGTGGACATCCCGGCTGTGGAGGATCTGCTGCTGCGGGTCGCCCTGCTCAAGGACAGGCATCCCGAAATTGCGCTGCTGCACTTTAACCCGGTCCTGGTTTCACCGGCTGGGCTTGCCGTCCTGAACGCGGAGATCAGCGTCGGAAACCCCCAGCAGCGAACGGACAGCGCCCGCCGGGCCATGCGCGACTGACCCCCGCAGGCCGGCATCTCCCGGGGGCCTCACGCCGGTTAGGCGTGCACCATAGCCATAAGTCACACTGGAACCATGACTCCATCGCTGTCGGCGGAACGCCGCGACCTGGATGCCTCCCTCGAACGAGCGGGTTTTTATCCGCGGTTGGTGGCCGACGTCGTCCATGATGCCCTGGACGGCAGGGAACCGCTCTCCCACGTGGTTCATCTGGAGACCCACTTCGAGCGCACGGAGGTACGCAGGCACATCACCGTCCTCGTCCTGACCGAAGACATGCTCGTTGTCACGCACGTTGATGACCAGCAGCTGGACGACGCCGGGGAGCAGATGACGGCGCAGGTATCCACAGAGTCGGTGCCGGTCAGCCAGATCCGGTCAGTGGTACTCAGCTACCTTTACTCGCAGCCACAGAGCTACAAGCCGTCCGACCCCGCGCGCGAGCTCACCCTCGGAATCGCCTGGTCCGGCGGCCAGCGTATTGATATGGGACCGGCCAGCTGTGGTGATCCGCAATGCGATGCCGACCACGGATACACCGGAACCATCGCGCAGGAAGACATCGTGCTGCGCGTCAGCGCGGAAGCGGACGGGCTGCAGGCCGTGCAGAATGCCAAGTCGTTCGCGCGGGCACTGCGCACTGTGAGTACTGCAAATCCGTCCGTCGCCGGCGTCGTCGTCAATCAGCAGGGCACCAGCCGGAGGCAACCCGGGCTGACCACCCGTTTCAGCCGCGCACACCACGGGCGGTAATCCGACCCGTGACAGCAACTCCTCTCCACCGGGAGCCACTCCCGGCTGCCCCGGCGTACGGCCGCTCAACGATTGCCGAGGTTTTCACCAGCTCCGCTGCAGCCCTCGGCGTTCCCGGGTTCTCCAACACCCTGGACTTGCCCGCCGCCCAGAGGGTCTGCGTGGTGCTGGTCGACGGCCTCGGTGCCTCTTTGCTGCGGCAGCGCTCCGGACACGCGCCTTTCCTGCGCCAGTTCCTGGATTCGTCGCGCAAGCTCGGTTCCGTCTTTCCCAGCACGACGGCGGCCGCCCTCGCCTCACTCGGCACCGGTATGGCGCCCGGGCAGCACGGTCTGGTCGGCTATGACGTCCTCGATCCCGCGCAGGGCAGGGTCGTGAACATGCTCGGCGGGTGGGATGCCGCGGTGAAGCCGGAATACTGGCAGCCGCACCTGACGGTATTCGAACGGGTGGCCCCTCAGCTGCCGGTCACGAGCGTCGGGCTTACGCGCTTCGACGGCTCCGGGCTCACCCGGGCGGCGCTGCGCGGCGGCAGGTATGTGGCGGGGAGTACTCCCGAAGTCCGGGTGCAGGCGGCGTGCAAGGCACTTGCGGTCACGGATCAGGCACTGGTGTACCTCTACCTGAACGAGTTGGACAAGACCGGGCACCGCTCGGGCTGCACGTCACCCGAATGGGGTGACCGGCTTGAAGACATCGACCGGACTATGCGGTCCTTCACCGCGAAGCTGCCGCCCCACACGCTTCTGTTGCTGACGGCTGATCACGGAATGGTGGACGTAGCTCCGGAGCAGCACGTCGATTTCTCGGCGGATCCGGCGTTGGTCGACGGCGTGGCGCACACCGGTGGCGAGCCGCGGATGGTTCATCTCTACACAGAACCCGATCTGACGGAGACCCGTCTGGAGCGTCTGGTGGAGTCCTGGCGGCAGGCGCACGGGGCGCGGGCCTGGGTTCTCACCCGGGCAGAGGCGATTGCTGCGGGCTTCTTCGGGGAGGTCGCTCCGGAGGTCGAGCCGCGGATTGGGAACGTACTGGTGGCTGCCCGGGAACTCGTGGCGTTCTACGACACCCGGAGGGTTCCTGACTCCGCTCTTGAAGTTATCGGGCAGCATGGGTCCATTACGCGCGCCGAGCGGGAGGTACCGTTGTTGACGCTCGCGAAGCCGGGCCCCGGCCCGCTGCGCATGGTTGGGCGCTGACCGATGGCTGAACTGGTTTTCTTCTCCGGAACCATGGATTGCGGCAAATCGACCCTGGCCCTTCAGATGGACTACAACCACAGTGCCCGGGGGCGCGGCGGGCTGCTCTTCAGCTCGCACGATCGTGCAGGCGAATCAGTCATCTCAAGCCGCCTGGGCTTCAGTACCCAGGCGGTGGAAGTTCGCCCGGACACTGACTTCTGGGAGGAACTCGTACGACGGCGCACCCACGGGACGCGCGTCGACTACCTGATCTGTGATGAGGCGCAGTTCTACACCCGGGAGCAGATCGAGCAGCTGGCGCGCATCGTCGATGACATGGAGGTCGACGTGTTCGCATTCGGCATCACCTCCGACTTCCGAACCCAGCTTTTTCCCGGATCGCAGCGGCTGATCGAACTGGCGGACAGGACCCAGGTGCTGCAGGTGGAGGCACTGTGCTGGTGCGGTCGCCGGGCAACCCACAATGCGCGCACTGTGGACGGCGTCATGGTCGTCGAGGGTGAACAAATGGTGGTCGGGGATGTCGAACCGCCCGCCGCTGAGCGTGATCCTGGTCAGCCCCGGCTGACCGGCGGCGGTCTGGATGAATTTGATTCACCCGTCGGTCCCATGATCAGTTACGAAACACTGTGCCGCCGGCACCATATGCGCAAGGTAACGGCCCATACTGCCCGCAGGCACGCCGGCAGCGACGTTCCGCTGCCGTTCCATCCAGCGGCCGCACGGCTCTAGGAGTTCGCTCCGTCAGCGCGTCTCTGAGGACTTCGCCTGGATCAGCGGAACTGGGCGGACGAGCGTCCCACCCACTTGAAGTCGGCTAGTCGCCCTTCGTTCCGAACACGATCTCGTCCCAGCTCGGCACGCTGGAACGCCGGGGTTTGAGCTTGCGATCGGCGTGGTGATCCGGCGTTTTGGGGGCCGCAACGTGGGATTCATCAGGATCGGGGGAGCGTTCGGCTGCCCGCTCGGGGCGGTGGTTCTCCTGACGCGGGGCGTCAGGCGCGCTCTCATTCTCACCCACGATGGGTTGCGGGCGGGCGATCACGCTGATTTCACGTGTATCCGTGCTGACACCTTCGAACAGGCGGGGCGTGCCGTCGTCGTACGTGCCCTCAGCAGTCTCGCCCTCGAAGATCGAGGGAGCAAGGCTCAGACCGGGGAAGCCGCGAGGCTCCGCGGCAGCCGGCGAACCGTCAGCTTCTTCTGTTCCATCGTGACCCTCGCGGGGATGGGCGGCCGGAATATGGCCCTTGGCGAGCATGAGAGCCAACGCGTCATCGCCGTCCTCATCCACACCGAGCCGCTGGCCGCGACGCGACCGCAGTACGTCCAGCAGTTCATCGGCGTCGGCGTCGGCCCCGGAATCAGAGCCGGCACCTTCCGGCTCCTCAACAGCTGCATCCGTCTCGAAGTCGAATACCCGGTCCGCAACTGCGCTCAGCCTCCGCGAGGGAAGCGGCCCGTCAAGCGGTTCGAGTTCACTCAGTACCTGGGCCCAGCGGTTGGCGTTCAGCACGGTGCGCCGGGACGGGTTGAACGTCCACTGTGCCGGTGGTTCCTCGCCGACGGATGCGGCAGATCCGGTGGGCAGCTCGAACCGGACGACGACGGTCCAGAGACCGTCGGGCTTGCGCCAGGCATCCCATTCGGCGGTCTCGGGATCCACTCCGAAGGCCTGCAGGCGGTACCGGACCATGTCGTCGAGCTGGGCCGGGTTCTCGCCGAAGGCGGAGCGGTAGCCGTCGTTGGAGGGCAGGGGAGAGGCAACTTCCACACGCTGCGCCAGCTGGGCCATGTAGTCACGTTCGGCCCGGACCGGGCCTTCGTAACGCAGAACGTGCTGCAGGTCTACGCCGGTTTCGTCGACGATTTCCTGGGCAGTTGAACCGCCGCGGATCCTCGCCTGGATGTCGCGGGGGCTCAAGGCCGGCCGCTTGTCCTTGTCTACGGACGGTTTATGTTGCGCCGGACGTGTGGATGGCCTGGTGCTCGCCATCCGCAGCGCCTCGTTGATAGGCAGGTGGAAGGAAGCTCCACCCTCACCGCTCAGCAGCAGATGACCTCCGCCCTCATCCACGCCTACCAGCCGTAGCTCCTGCATGAAAAACCCTCCAGCCGACATACATTACTTCCGGTGAAACTCTGCCATTCAAAGAGGCCCGTTCCTACTTCATCCCTGGTGTGGCGCGGAACTTATGCACCGATTCGCTTTTAAAGGGGCGATCGGCAACAATCTCTGCGGTACGGGCACAAATTGCACCCCCTCAGCGTTGTGACACGGACAGGAGCTTGTGCTTCACGGCACCGATCCTGTATTGCCGATTCGACCGTGACACTCATAGACCACATATATCCACCGGAGCGTGAACAACTAACTATGGCGACTGACTACGATGCGCCGCGGAAGACAGACGACGAGCTCAGCGAAGACTCTATTGAAGAGCTGAAGTCGCGTCGCACGGACAAGCAATCCGCGGTTGTCGACGAGGACGAGGCCGATGCGGCGGAAGGCTTCGAACTTCCGGGCGCCGATCTCTCCGGCGAAGAACTGCTCGTGCGGGTTCTTCCCGCCCAGGCCGACGAATTCACCTGTTCCTCCTGCTTCCTGGTACGTCACCGCTCGCAAATCGCGAAGGAGAAGGACGGGCTGACCTTCTGCAAGGACTGCGAAGGCTGACCTGCAGGATTCAGAAACTCAAAGCGGGCGCGTAAGCGCTCCTACGCTCCTCGCGACGGGGCGGTCAGGGCGGCTGTCAGCTGCTCAGGCCGCCTCGTCGACGTTAACCAGTACGGAGTGGGGTCCTCGGCATCGTTGATGGCGATCTTGACGACGGGGGAGATCCATCCCCGAATGCAGAGATACGCCTTTCCATGAAGCTCGGTCCCACGTTGTGCGGTCGCAGCGGCGCCGGTGAAAGCCTCCACGTCCCCGAGATACTTCCGCTCGATCTGGGCTTTGCCCACCTGAAGTTCCGTCGGGGTGACCCTGATGGCAGGGGTGGACAGAATGAGCAGAGTGGTCAGAACGGCTGCAACGACGACGGCGGCCACAATCCCCGCCTGGACGCTGATTGGAATGAACGTGAAGACCGAGGCGACGGACGCGCCTGCAACCACCATCCAGATCCACGGTGCCGGCCACAACTTCTCTTCGTACACGACGGATTCACCGGCAGATCCTGTAGGCATGTCAGCTAGCTAAGCATCTTTCCGGCGGCTTTTCATCCTGGTGCGGAGGAGTGGACGAGTGGACGAGTGGACGAAAGCGATACAGTAAATGGAGCAGAGGGCTCCGATGCATTCCGCACTTTCGGCGCATCGCGCCGATGGGCGGCGCAAGCCACGCCCGCCACCCAAAAACCGTGCAGGAGAAGACATGCTTGATACCGCTGAAGCATTGTCCGTACAGATCAAAATGCTCGACGACGGCCTGGAACCCCCTGCCTATGCACATCCGGGGGATGCGGGAGCGGATCTTCGCACCCGCGTTGACTTTGAACTCCAGCCCGGAGAGCGCGCACTGGTTCCCACCGGCGTCTCGCTCGCCTTGCCGGTTGGTTACGCAGCATTTGTCCATCCCCGCTCCGGCCTGGCAGCCAAGCACGGAATCACCGTCGTCAATGCCCCCGGCACCGTCGACGCAGGCTACCGGGGAGAGATTGCCGTGACGCTGCTCAATACCGATGCCTCCACTCCGTTGTCCTTCCGCAGGGGGGACCGGATCGCCCAACTGATCATCCAGAAGGTGGAGCAGGCAACGTTCGTGGCCGTGGAAGAGCTGCCCGACTCTGTACGCGGAGCCGGCGGATTCGGGTCAACCGGAGGATTCGCTCCCACCGCCGGTGCAACACGCTGAAGCAATCGACTGGCAGCGACAGGCTGCCGATGACCATTGAAGGAGGAACCCGACCATGATCTTCGGGCGCCGCAAGAAAAAGAATGAATCAGACACGGACTCCAGCGCACCATCGAGCCCCGCTGAAGAGGCTGCAGACGTCCGCGAAGAAACCGAAGCCGCCGATGCTCCGGCTGAGGACCAGACGGCGGCCGGCCGCGAAGCAACAGGGCCGTTCGATGAGTCGGAGAAGGAAACAACCGAGGGCTACATCGACCTTGGCGCGCTGCGCATTGCTGCTGCCGAGAACCTTCAGCTGCGCCTGGAGGTCGAGGAGCGTACCAAACGGGTTATCGCGGTCACGCTGGATATCAAGGGTTCTAACCTGCAGCTCCAGGCCTTTGCCGCCCCCCGTTCCGAAGGGCTCTGGGACGAGATCCGGGGACAGATCTCCGCATCCGTAGGCTCACAGGGCGGAACTGTTGCGGAGCGCCAGGGCGAGTTCGGGACCGAACTGATCGCCAAGCTCCCGGCACAGACGCCCGACGGCCGTGCCGGATTCCGCGTCGCCAGGTTCGTTGGCGTGGACGGGCCACGGTGGTTCCTCCGCGGCGTCTTCGGGGGCCCGGCAGCCGTGGATCCTGCCGTAGCCGAGCCGATGCAGCAGCTCTTCCGGAACGTCGTGGTGGTTCGCGGAGACCATCCACTGCCTCCACGCGAACTGCTGCCGCTCAGGCTGCCGAAGGATGCCGGAGCGCCGAAGCAGCAGCCCGAACAGCCCAAGGCGACACCGGAGGACCCGCTACGGCGAGGTCCCGAGATAACCCACATTGGCTGACCAGGATTCAGCCAGCTATCCGGCAGGGTCGGGGGTCCCGCTGCCGAGTCGCGGACGGTTCGCCGGCAGCGGCTTCGTCGAGCGGGTGACCATCATGCCCCGCAGCGCCGCGCCGCACTTTTCGGCAATGGTGGCCCTGCGCACCGACCGCTCCGCCACCGGTGATCAGGCTGCCCATGCAGGCAACCGTGTCCAACTCGTGTGGACCGGCCAGCGCAGAATACCCGGGATCGACCCCGGAATTCACCTCGCCTTCGAGGGGATGGTCAGCATGGTCGATGGAATCCCCACTATTCATAACCCGCGGTACGAAATTGTCGGCCGTCCTGAGGAGTCACCGTGAACCAGCCCGCTGAGGACCGCCCCGGCAGCAATGCGTCTGACAAGCACGACGAGCCGGCCGCGGACCAGGGTATGGGAGCAATCGCGGGCCAGTATGCCGCCAAGGCCGGAGTCCGTCAGGACGAAAGCGGGCGCATTGACGTTCTGCAGTCAATCGGAGGCGTGCGGGGGCTAGCGGAGAGCATTCTGCCGGGCCTGCTCTTTACCGTCGTCTTCACCGTCCTGCGGGACCTGCAGTTGTCGCTGATCGTTGCCCTGGCTGTCTCCGCCGTCTTTACGGTCATCCGGCTGCTTACCAAGACGCCCCTCACGCAGGCCCTGTCCGGATTGGTCGGCGTCGGTATCTGTGCGTTCGTAGCTAACCGGACAGGCAATGCGCAGGACTTCTTCCTTCCCGGATTCTTCACCAACGCCGCCTATATCGTGGGGATGGTCATTTCCATCGCTGTGCGTTGGCCGCTGGCGGGGCTGCTCTTCGGCTTCATCCGGGGTGAGGGCACGGACTGGCGCAAGCACGCATCGAGGGTTCGGGCGTACTCGATTGCCACCTTGCTGATCGTAGCGGTGCTTGCGCTGCGGCTCGTCGTCCAGGTGCCGCTGTACCTTGCCGACAACATCGCAGCTCTCGGCGCCACCCGAGTTGCCATGGGCGTCCCGCTCTACGCGCTGGGCCTCTGGTTCGCCTGGTTGGTGTCCCGGCCGGCGCTGGAGAAGCAGCAGCACCCGCCGGCATAATCCGCTAGGAAGCAGGCCGGAGAGCGGACCGCAGCGCGTCCTCGGCGGCAATGGTGGCGACGAAGAACAGCTCATCGCCGGCTTCGACAACATCATCGGGGCTGGGGGTGATGGGGGTGTCGTCGCGGAGAATCGCCACCGCCGTGCAGTCCGCTGGAAGTTCGATCGATCCGAGCAGGCGCCCGATGAGGGGTGAATCCTGCGCCACAGTGAACTCGACGATCGCGGACACTCCGGTACGGAGCGTCAGCAGGCGCACGAGGTCGCCGATCTCGACTGCTTCCTCCACGAGGGCGGTCATGAGGCGCGGCGTGTTCACGGCTACGTCCACACCCCAGGAGTCATCGAACATCCAGTCGTTCTTCGGATTGTTCACCCGCCCTACGGTGCGTCCCACGCCGAACTCGCTCTTGGCGAGCAGGGAGACCACCAGGTTCACCTTGTCGTCGCCCGTGGCGGAAACGACGACGTCCGCCTCCTCCAGCTTGGCGTCCTTCAGCGTGGTGAGCTCGCAGGCGTCGCCGATCAGCCAGCGCGCGCCCTTCAGGCCGCTGCGGCCTACTGCCTCGGGCTTCTCGTCGATCAACAGGATGTCGTGGTTATTGGACAGCAGTTCCCGGGCGATCGATGACCCGACGCTTCCCGCCCCGGCGATGACGACCTTCATTCCTGCTCCTCCGGCGGCTGCTTGGACAGCACCCGCGCCACTTCGTCCGTTGCGGCGGTTTCCATCATGGCGTGGACCACGTCGCCTTCCTGGTAACTGGTACCTCTTCCCGGCAGCATCCCCTCGCCGAAACGGGTGAGATAGGCGACGCGAACACCTGCCGCCGCCTCGATCTCCTTGATCGACCGTCCGAGCCACCCTTCGTGAAGCGCAAGCTCACCGAGGATCAGCCGCCCGGAGGACTCACGGAAGTCACCGTTGATGCTCTGTTCCGGGAGGATCCGGCGCAGTACCTGGTCGGCGCTCCAGCGGACCGCCGCCACAGTGGGTATGCCCAGCCGCTGGTAGATCTCGGCGCGTCCGGGGTCATAGATTCTCGCGACGACATGCGGTACGTGGAAGATCTCGCGGGCAACGCGGGTGGCGAGAATATTGGAGTTGTCTCCGCTGGAGACGGCGGCAAAGGCGTAGGCACTCTCGATGTCGGCGTTCTTCAGCGTGTCACGGTCAAACCCAACGCCGGTCACCTTGCGGCCGCCGAAGGAGCCCCGCAACCTCCGGAAAGCGCGATCATCCTGGTCGATGATCGCTACGCTGTGGCCGGATTCGTCCAGCGTGTGCGCCAGGCTGGCTCCGACCCGGCCGCAGCCCATGATTACGAAATGCGCCACTGCGCCACCCTCGGTTGTCTACTGCTGGTTATGTTCCAAGCCTAGTGGAGGGAGCACGGTACAAACGCGCTAGTCTGTGGGCTGTGCTGACTTTCTTCGAGGCCGCCAAGCGGGTGCTGGTGGGCAAGCCGTTCCGCAATGACCGGCTTCGGCATGGAAAGCTGCCCAAGAAGATCGCCATGCCGCTGTTTTCGACCAGCGCGCTGTCGTCGGCCGCCTACTCACCGGACGAAATTCTCCTGACGCTCGCGCTGGCCGGCGTCGCTGCTGTTGCCGTATCGCCGTGGGTGGGCCTTGCCGTCATTGTGGTTCTGCTGGTTGTTATCGCGTCCTACCGGCAGTCCGTCCACGCGTATCCCTCCGGCGGGGGTGACTACGAGATCGCACGGCGCAACCTGGGCGACGGCGCGGGCGTGACAGTGGCCGCGGCGCTCATGGTGGACTACGTCCTCACCGTCGCGGTTTCGGTTTCGGCGGGCGCGCATTACGTGATCTCTCTGGCGCCGGGGCTGGCAGGCACGCAGAGCGCCCTGGCGGTGGGCGCCGTCGTCGTCCTGGTGCTCGTGAACCTGCGGGGATTCACTCGGGACGCGCGCGTCCTGGCTGTCCCGTCCTATGTCTTCATGGGCGCCATCCTGGCGCTCTGTACGGCCGGCATTGTGCAACGCCTTACGGGGACGCTCGGTGAGGCGCCGAGCGCACGCTTCGAGATCATCCCGGACCCTGCCTTCGAGAGCGGGCTGGTGGGGCTTGCCGGTGCACTGCTCATCCTGCGCGCATTCTCCTCGGGTGCAGCGGCGCTGACGGGCGTTGAAGCCCCGAGCGCCAACGTGCCCAGCTTTGAGGCGCCACGCAGCAGGAACGCGGCGAGCACCCTGCTCATCCTGGGAGTGGTCGCGTCGCTGATGACCGCCGGCGTGATTTACCTGGCGAACGCCACTCGCGTTCACGTGGTGCAGAACCCGTCCGAGCAGTTGCTGCTCGACGGTGAGCCCGTGGGGGAGTCCTACGTCCAGAACCCAGTCATCAGCCAGCTTGCCCGGACCATTTTCGACGGGGGAAGCCTGCCGTTCATCGTCGTTGTCGCGGCGACTGCGCTCATCCTGCTGCTGGCGGCGCACGGCGCATTCAACGGTTTCCCGGTACTGGCATCGATTCTCGCCAAGGACGGATATCTTCCACGCCAGCTGCGCACCCGCGGGGACCGCCTGACGTTCAGCAACGGCATCATGGCCCTCGGCCTTGGTGCGATCCTGTTGATTTTTGTCTTCCGGGCGGATGTCACGCAGCTGGTGCAGCTGTATATCGTCGGCGTGTTCGTGTCCTTCACCGCAACCCAGCTTGCGTTGATCAAGCACTGGAGCCGCGAGCTGCGCAGCACCGTCGACAAGAAGCGCCGCTGGCAGATGAACAAATCCCGTGCCATCAACTCGATCGGATTCGTGCTGACTGCCGCCGTGCTCGTGGTGGTGCTTGTTACCAAGTTCGAGTTCGGTGCCTGGATCGCTGTCCTGGCCATGGCTGTGCTGTTCGTGGTCATGTTCAGCATCAAGGCCCACTACGACAAGGTTGCCCGCGAACTGGCCATTGACGATGCCGCTTCGGCGCGTGCCCTGCCCTCACGCGTCCACGCCATCATCCTTGTCTCGCACGTGCGCAAGCCCGTGCTGCGCGCGCTCGCCTTTGCGCGCGCTTCCCGCCCTTCGAGGCTCGACGCGATCGTGGTCGATGTCGACCCCGAGGAGACAAGACGCACGCTGGAAGACTGGGACCGCCTCGAGGTACCGGTGCCGATTACGGTCCTCGCCTCTCCCTACCGCGACACGATCCAGCCGATCATGAATTACATCCAGTCCATGCGGCGGGATTCACCACGCGACCTCATCGTTGTCTACATCCCCGAGTACGTCGTCGGGAAGTGGTGGGAACAACTGGTCCACAACCAGACGGCGCTGCGCATCAAGACCCGGTTGCACTTCGAACCGGGGGTTATGGTGGCAAGCGTGCCGTGGCAGTTGGCATCCTCCGAAGCAGCCCGAAAATTCCAGGACCTCAGGTGACCCAGACTCCAGAACTACTCGAACTGACCATCGGACCGCCCGCGCACGGCGGGCACTGCGTTGCCCGGCACGAGGGGCGGGTGATCTTCGTGCGCCACGCGCTGCCGGGCGAAGTGGTGAAGGCCCGCCTGACCGAGCACGACGACGGTGCCCGCTTCTGGCGTGCGGACGCCACCGAAGTGGTGCAGCCCTCCCCGCACCGGGTGAACCACCCGTGGCCGCTCGCGGATGCTGTCCTCGCCGGGATGCGCGGTACCCGGCCCGTTGGCGGGGCGGAGTTCGGTCACATCGACCTGCCAGCCCAGCGCCGTCTGAAGGCTGACGTGTTCTCCGAACAGCTTGCGCGTCTGGGCAAGGTCGACCGTCAGGTCACGGTGGAACCCGTACCGGATGAGACCCCGGACGGACTCGGGTGGCGAACCCGCGTGGGATTCGCCGTCGATCCGGACGGGCACCTTGCAATGCACGAGCACCGTTCGACCGTGCTCATTCCGGTGGCGGAGATGCCGCTGGCCGTTCCTGCGATCAATGAACTCGCCCTGTGGAACCTGGACTTCAGCGGAGTGGATGGTGTCGAGGTCGCAGCGGGCTCCGGTGACGATGAGCCGCTGGTGCTGCTCAAGACCCGGCAGGATAGGCCCGGACCCGAGATCCGCGCGTTGGCTGACGGAATCGAGGGTGCGTCGGTGGTGACCTGGAACCCTGAGTCGGGATCCGTTACGCGGCTGCGCGGCCGTACGTGGGTCCGCGAAGTCGTGGGAGCCCATAGCTTCCGGGTAACCGGGGAGGGGTTCTGGCAGATCCACCGCAGTGCGCCACGGGTCCTTACCGAGGCAGTGCTGGAGGGACTCAATCCGGCACCGGGAGAACGGGTGGCGGACCTGTACGCCGGTGCCGGATTGTTCACCGCTGCCCTTGCCGAACGCGTGGGGGAGACAGGTTCGGTACTCTCCGTCGAAGGTTCTCCGGCGGCCAGCCGCGACGCACGGCGGAACCTCCACGGACAGGTGCACGTGGACATCGTGCAAGGGAAGGTTGAGAAAGTGCTGCGTGAACGCAGGCCGCACTTCGACGCCGTCGTCCTTGACCCGCCACGGGCGGGATCCGGAAAGGACACCGTCCGGGCAATCACCGGGACCGGCGCGAAGGCCGTAGTGTACGTATCCTGCGATCCGGCATCCTTCGCGCGCGACGTCGCGTACTTCGCGGCGGCGGGATGGCACCTTGACTCGCTGCGCGTCTTCGACCTGTACCCCCACACCCACCACATGGAGTCCGTAGCGGTGCTGCGCCCGGCGTGAGCCGCCCCTGGCTGCCCACAAACGGATAGGATGAAAATGGTTGTTCCGGATGGACTCGCAGCCAACATGTACCTGCGAAACCGATACCTGCTCCTGCCGGAGTATTAGGTGCTCCTAACTAGCAGCTCGCGCCCGCCGGAACAAGGATAGAAGACGGCGAGAGGAGTCCTGACATGAGTAGTGTGGACAGCTTCGGTTCCAAAGGCGTACTAGACGTCGCCGGTGCCGAATACGAGATTTTCCGGTTGAATGCAGTTGAAGGCGCCGAGAGCCTTCCGTACAGCCTCAAGGTTCTGCTCGAGAACCTGCTGCGCACCGAGGACGGCGCAAACATCACTGCGGATCATATTCGCGCCCTCGCGAACTGGGACGCCGACGCCCAGCCGAACACCGAAATCCAGTTCACGCCGGCGCGTGTCCTCATGCAGGACTTCACCGGTGTGCCCTGCGTGGTGGACCTGGCGACCATGAGGGAAGCGGTCAAGGAGCTGGGTGGTGACCCGGCACGCGTGAACCCGCTGGCGCCTGCCGAAATGGTGATCGACCATTCCGTGCAGATTGACGTCTTCGGTAACTCGGATGCCATCCAGCGGAATATGGAAATTGAATACGAGCGCAACGGCGAGCGTTACCAGTTCCTGCGTTGGGGCCAGACCGCCTTCGATGACTTCAAGGTTGTTCCGCCCGGAACCGGCATTGTGCACCAGGTCAACATCGAGTACCTGGCCCGCACCATCATGACGCGTGAGGTGGACACCGAAGCCGGCACAGTGCTGCGTGCCTACCCTGACACCTGCGTCGGCACCGACTCGCACACCACCATGGTCAACGGTCTCGGTGTGCTGGGCTGGGGTGTAGGCGGCATTGAGGCCGAGGCAGCGATGCTCGGACAGCCCGTATCGATGTTGATCCCGCGCGTCGTCGGCTTCAAGCTCACCGGTGCAATCCCGGCTGGTGCAACAGCAACCGACGTCGTCCTGACCATCACCGAGATGCTGCGCAAGCACGGCGTCGTCGGCAAGTTCGTGGAGTTCTACGGCGAGGGGGTTGCCGAGGTTCCACTCGCGAACCGCGCCACCATCGGCAACATGAGCCCGGAGTTCGGCTCGACGGCAGCAATGTTCCCCATCGATGACGTCACGCTCGAATACCTGCGCCTCACCGGGCGCTCGGAAGAGAGTGTCGCGCTGGTGGAGTCCTACACGAAGGAACAGGGCCTCTGGCACGATCCCTCGCGTGAAATCCGCTTCTCCGAGTACATCGAGCTCGACCTGTCCACGGTTGTTCCCTCCATTGCAGGGCCCAAGCGCCCTCAGGACCGCATCGCGCTGACCAACGCCAAGGAGCAGTTCCGCAAGGACATCCACAACTACACCGGGCACGGTGACGAGGCAGCCCTGGATGAGGCCCTCGAGGAGTCCTTCCCCGCCTCTGATGTGCCGGCCATGACGTCCACGCTGAAGCACTCAGCTGCGGCATCGGCCAGCGGACGTCCCTCCAAACCGGTCAACGTGAAAATGGCCGATGGCCGCGAGTTCGTCCTGGACCACGGTGCGGTGAGCATCGCCTCGATCACCTCGTGCACCAACACGTCGAACCCCTCGGTCATGCTGGCGGCAGCACTGCTCGCGCGCAACGCCGTCGAAAAGGGCCTCACCTCCCAGCCTTGGGTCAAGACGTCGGTCGCTCCCGGTTCAAAGGTCGTCACTGACTACTACGACAAGTCCGGACTCACTCCCTACCTGGAGAAGCTCGGATTCTTCATTGTCGGGTATGGCTGCGCTACCTGCATCGGTAACTCGGGCCCGCTCGAGGAAGAAATCTCCCACGCGATCCAGAACAATGACCTTTCCGTCGCTGCAGTGCTTTCGGGCAACCGCAACTTCGAGGGTCGGATCAACCCAGACGTGAAGATGAACTACCTCGCGTCGCCGCCGCTGGTGATTGCTTACGCACTTGCCGGGACCATGGACTTTGACTTCGAGAACGATGCCCTCGGTCAGGATGAGTCGGGCAACGACATCTTCCTCCGGGACATCTGGCCGAGCCCCACCGAAGTCCAGCAGGTCATCGATTCCTCGATCGACGAGGCCATGTTCGCCAAGGGTTACGAGGGCGTGTTCGACGGCGATGAGCGCTGGAAGGCACTGGATACCCCCGAGGGCGACACCTTCGCGTGGAACAACGATTCCACCTACGTGCGCAAGCCCCCATACTTCGAGGGCATGCAGGCGCAGCCGGAGCCGGTTTCCAACATCGAGGGAGCCCGCGTACTCGCCAAACTCGGCGATTCGGTCACCACCGACCACATCAGCCCCGCAGGCTCGTTCAAGTCCGACAGCCCGGCCGGCCGCTACCTCCTCGAGCACGGTGTCGCCCGGAAGGACTTCAACTCCTACGGATCCCGCCGAGGCAATCACGAGGTCATGATCCGCGGCACCTTCGCGAACATCCGGCTGCGCAACACGCTGCTGGACGGCGTCGAGGGCGGCTTCACCCGCGACTTCACCCAGACCGGCGGCCCGCAGGCCTACATCTACGATGCCGCCATGAACTACCAGGCAGCAGGCACGCCGCTCGTGGTCCTCGCGGGCAAGGAGTACGGTTCGGGCTCATCGCGTGACTGGGCTGCCAAGGGAACCGCGCTGCTCGGGGTCAAGGCTGTTATCGCCGAAAGCTACGAGCGCATCCACCGGTCGAACCTGATCGGTATGGGCGTGCTGCCGCTGCAGTTCCCGGCCGGGCAGAACGCCGCAACGCTTGGCCTGACCGGTACCGAAACGTTCTCCATCGAGGGCGTCACGGACCTGAATGACGGCAATACGCCGGCAACCGTCAAGGTGACCGCGACTCCGGAAGAGGAAGGCAACCCCGTGACGTTCGACGCAGTTCTGCGCATCGACACGCCGGGTGAAGCCGACTACTACCGTAACGGCGGCATCCTGCAGTACGTGCTGCGCCAGCTCGCGGCAGCGTCCTAACCGACTGCTCCGAAGAACACGCCGTCTCCGGTCACGGAGGCGGCGTGTTCTGTGTTGAGGGGCGGCGCGGTCACCGGCGGGGCACGGAGTGACGGCGGGCCACGTTAGAGTTAACGGCGAGTGAGCACGCATAGGTGTCGTAGATCACAAGTATCAGAAGGAGGCGCGATGGGACTTCTGGAGACCATCCACAGCCCACAAGACCTCACCAGATTGTCAGGACAGCAGCTTTCCCGCCTGGCCGCGGAAATCCGAGCCTTCCTCATCCGTACTGTCTCTCGTACGGGCGGCCATCTCGGCCCGAACCTGGGCGTCGTCGAACTCACGATCGGCATTCACCGTGTGTTCGACTCTCCCCGCGACAGCATCGTTTTCGACACCGGCCACCAGTCCTACGTACACAAGCTCCTCACCGGCCGTCAGGATTTCGCCTCCCTCCGGCAGCAGGGCGGACTTTCGGGCTACCCCTCGCGGGCAGAATCAGTGCACGACGTCGTTGAGAGCTCACATGCCTCGTCCTCGCTTTCCTGGGCGGATGGAATCTCCCGCGCGCGGATGCTCAACGGCGAGGAGGACCGCTCCGCCGTCGTTCTCATTGGAGACGGTGCGCTCACGGGCGGCATGGCGTGGGAGGCCATCAACAACATTGCGGCGGACAAACGCCGCCGCGTCGTTATCGTCGTGAATGACAATGGGCGTTCCTATGCACCCACGATCGGCGGCGTGGCCGATTATCTTGCGTCCCTTCGTCCCACCCTGGACTCCGTCCGTACCCACCGCGTGTATGAGGGAACCCTCGACTGGTGGAAACGGAAGCTGCAGAACGGCGGTCCCGTCGGCCGCTTCGCATACAAGAGCCTGCACGCAACGAAGAAGGGCGTGAAGGACTGGTGGGCGCCCCAGGGCCTCTTCGAGGACCTGGGCATGAAGTACATCGGCCCCATCAACGGCCACGACCTCGCTGCGGTGGAGAACGCCCTGACCCACGCGAAGAATTACGGTGGCCCGGTCATTGTCCACGCCATCACTGAGAAGGGCCACGGGTACGCGCCCGCACGGGCTCACGAGGCAGATCAGTTTCACGCGGTCGGAATCATCGATCCCGAGACCGGCGAGCCGATTGGCGCGGGTGGTCTGCAGTCGTGGACGTCGGTGTTCGCGGAGGAGATTGCGGCCATCGCCGATGAGCGGAAGGACATTGTCGGAATCACCGGCGCCATGCTCATTCCGGTTGGACTCCACAAGTTCGCAGCGAAGCATCCGGACCGCGTGTTCGACGTCGGTATTGCGGAACAGCATGCGCTCACCAGTGCCGCCGGCATGGCTTTCGGCGGCCTCCATCCCGTGGTCGCGCTGTACGCCACCTTCCTGAACCGCGCGTTCGACCAGCTCCTGATGGACGTCGCGCTCCACAAGGCGGGCGTGACCATTGTGCTGGACCGCTCCGGCGTGACCGGCCCGGATGGTGCATCCCACCACGGCATGTGGGACCTCTCGATGCTCCAGATCGTTCCCGGGCTGCACCTGGCCGCGCCGCGGGACGCCAGCCGGCTCCGGGAGGAGCTCCGTGAGGCCGTTGCCATCAGCGACGCGCCCTCGGTAGTGCGTTACTCAAAGGGAAACGTCGGCGTTGAGGTTGAAGCCATCGAGCGGCTCTCCGACGGTGTGGATGTCCTTTGCCGCAGGCCGGCAGGCTCGCGCCAGAACGACGTCCTCCTCGTCAGCGTCGGCGCCATGAGCGAGATGGCCCTCGATGTGTCCAACAGGCTGGGAGCACAGGGGATCAGCTCCACCGTCATCGACCCCCGATGGGTGCTGCCCGTGGCCCGCTCGGTCATTCAGATGGCTGCGGAGCACCGCATCGTCGTCGTTATCGAGGATGGGGTGCGTGCCGGTGGGGTCGGTTCCCGCATTCGCCAGGAGATGCGGTCGGCGGGCGTTGACACGGCGCTCAACGAGGTGGGCCTGCCGGTGGAGTTTTTGGACCACGGCTCGCGCAGTGAGGTGATGGAAAGGGTTGGACTGACGGCCCGAAAGGTTGCGCAGGACATCGTTGAGCAGGTACTCGGCACCAAGGTTCCCGTGGCCCGTCCGCTGCCCGGCGAGGTGCCCTCTGCTACGGGGCAGCTGCCAAAGCTCTGATACGTCTGGGCGGCCCTGGCGTCTCAGCCCAGGAACGCGCGGGAGAAGCTGAAGAACACCGAGGCGGCGGTTCCCACCAGGAGAAGCACGGCCAGCGGCCAGGCCCATTCGGCAAGGAAGCGGCGCAGGCTCGCCGGAGCCGGAAGATCTCCCTGGACCACGTTCCGGGCCGTCAGCAGTACGGTAAGCACGATCATGACCGCCCACACTGCCATGCAGTACAGACAGAGGATATGGATCGTGAACAGTGCCTGGCTCCACAGCCAGACGACGAACACGAAACCGAGGCTCACTCCGGCCTGCAGCCCGCGCCAGTACCAGCGGGCCGGACGTGCGCCTGAGAACAGGACCATTGCCGTTGTCAGGACCACCGGGAACGCGACACTGCCGATGAGCGGGTTGGGGAAGCCGAACAATGCGGCCTGCCAGGTGCCAAAGACCTCGCCGCACGAGACGAACGGGCTGATATCGCAGGAGGTGACGTAGCCGGGGTCCTGATACAGGGCTAGCCGCTCGAGAACCAGCTGGCCGGAGGCTAGGAAGCCGACGACGCCGCACACCGCCAGGAGCCATGCCATACCGCGATCTGTGGCGAAGGCAGGCACGCCGCCTCCCCTCAGGCCGTGGGAGCCTCTTTGGCCGCCCCTGGAACCCTCATCCATGCACCCTCCTGTGGTCACCCACCAGCGAGTCTAACGGCCGGAACAGCGGGCAGTGATGGGCGTATGAGACAATGAACGTGGCTGGCGCAGGAACCACATTCCGGTGCCGGTCCAGTGACAGGCTTCCGGTTCTACCGGCGACGCTCCTGCGGATTTGGCACTTCCATGGTGAACCCCGCAGAATCCGCCGGGCAGAACCCGCGCTGGTTTCAGCGATCGGCAGGAAAAGCGCCACTGGTCTTCGAGTGATGCCGCGCCCCATGGTTGGCGCGACCTTGAACGACACAATAACGACTTCCGGGTGACGCGTGCATCAGCGCCGCGGACACCCGACCAAGCGCCTCGGGGCGCCGGAATGTGGACGGGGTTCCCGGGGGTGGAGCACAGCCGAATATGGATACAAACGCATCAGATACCTCCGAGGTCCTGACGGATGCAGTCGAGCAAGAAGCACCTGCACGCAAGGCGCCGCGTACGCGCCGCAAGAAGGTCGACGACCTAGCCGAGAGCTCGGGAGCGTCACCCGAGCCCCCGCAGCCAGTGCGCCGCCGTGCCAACCGTCGGGCGACGCAGCCCGAGGTCACTGTGCCCGAGTCACCAACCCAGCCACCGTCGGTCGGAACAGATCTGCCCACGGCTTCCGCAGACGTTCCTTCCGGAGAGGCCGGCGCCGTTGAAGCCGGTCAGCCGCCGGGCGAGGACGCAACGGCGGAGCGCAAGCCCGCACGCGCCCGGCGCACCCGTAAATCTCCTGCTGCAGACAGCGCCGAACCGGTTGCAGAGCCAGCCGCAGAGGTTCCCGCTACGGACGAATCCGCACCGGAACGCCCTGCCCGACGCCGTCGTGTGAGCACCAAAGCCGCAACCACTGAGGACGCAGTTCGTGAGCCGGCAGCAACCGAGCCGGCAGCAACTGAGGCGGCAGTATCCGAGTCCGCAGGAACGGACGCTGAGTCCGTCGATGCTGCTGGCGAGTCCGTCTCCGAACGTTCCCGCCCGACACGTTCGCGTAACCGTCGGGGAACGCGCGGCGGCGAGCAGGCGTCCGATGCAGCCGAAGCGACCAGTTCCGAGGCGGACACTGCGGCGGCCGGCCTTGAGGCTGGCTCGCAGGCTTCCCCCAGTGACCAGAGCGCAGCCTCATCCCCGGTAGCCGATGAGGCAGAAACTTCCAAGGCCGCAGAAGCGGATGACCGGCGCGGACTGGACCCGTTCGCGGTTCCGGACTCGCCGGTTTCACTGCTTTTCCACGCCCCCGACCTCACGGCCGTCGTGCCGCGGACTACACCGAAGACCACCCCCGACGCCGAACCGGAAGATGAAACCGAAGGTGACGACGACGGTGGACGCGGGCGCCGCCGCAACCGGCGCAGCCGGAGCCGCAATCGGTCCGCTGAGGGTGAAGGCGCAGAGTCGGAGTCGCGGACTCAGGGTCCCGCTGAACCCGGCGAGGAGAGCGAGTCGGTGACCTCCCGTCGTCGTCGCCGCCGCCGTCGGGGTGAAGAGGACCTTGAACTGACCGGCGGCCAGGATGATGATCCGCCCAACACGATCACGCGCGTCCGCGCGCCCCGGCAGACCCAGGAAGCGCCGTCGGACCGCGTCACCAGCGTAAAGGGCTCCACACGTCTCGAAGCCAAAAAGCAGCGTCGTCGTGAGTCACGCGATTCCGGCAGGCGCCGCCATGTCATCACCGAGGCGGAGTTCCTTGCCCGTCGCGAGTCCGTCGACCGCCAGATGGTGGTCCGGCAGCGCGACGACAGGATCCAGATCGGTGTCATGGAGGATGGGGTTCTCGCTGAGCACTTCGTGTCCAAGACCCAGCAGGATTCGCTGATCGGCAACGTATACCTCGGGAAGGTGCAGAACGTCCTGCCCAGCATGGAGGCTGCGTTTATCGACATCGGGCGCGGACGCAACGCTGTGTTGTACGCCGGCGAGGTCAACTGGGACGCAGCGGGCCTGGACGGTCAGCCGCGGCGCATCGAACTGGCGCTGAAGTCGGGCGACTCGGTGCTGGTGCAGGTCACCAAGGATCCGGTGGGCCACAAGGGTGCACGCCTGACCAGCCAGATCTCCCTGCCCGGGCGCTACCTCGTGTACGTGCCGGGCGGCTCGATGACCGGCATCTCCCGGAAGCTTCCCGACGTCGAACGCAATCGGCTCAAGCGGATCCTCAAGGACCGGCTGCCGGAGAACGCCGGGGTCATCGTACGCACAGCGGCCGAGGGTGCCAGCGAAGAGGAACTGACCCACGACATCAATCGCCTCCGCTCCCAGTGGGAGACGATCGAGGGCAAGGCGAAGTCCACCAAGACCCTCGCACCGGAACTCCTCTACGGAGAGCCGGACCTCACCATCAAGGTGGTCCGGGACGTCTTCAACGAGGACTTCTCCAAACTGATCGTCTCCGGCGAAGAGGCATGGGACACCATCGAGGCGTACGTCATGTACGTTGCGCCCGATCTGGTGGGCAGGCTCGAGAAGTGGACCAAGGACGAGGACATCTTCGCTGCGCGGCGCATCGATGAGCAGATTCACAAGGCATTGGACCGCAAGGTGTTCCTGCCTTCGGGCGGCTCGCTGGTGATCGACCGGACGGAAGCCATGACCGTGGTGGACGTGAATACCGGCAAGTTCACCGGCAGCGGCGGCAACCTCGAGGAAACCGTCACCAAGAACAACCTCGAAGCAGCCGAGGAAGTTGTCCGGCAGCTTCGGTTGCGGGATATCGGCGGCATTATTGTCATCGACTTTATCGACATGGTGCTCGAAGCGAACCGCGATCTCGTGCTGCGGCGGCTCGTGGAGTGCCTGGGACGTGACCGCACCAAGCATCAGGTCGCTGAGGTCACCTCGCTCGGCCTTGTCCAGATGACGCGCAAGCGTATGGGAACGGGACTGCTTGAAGTGTTCGGCGAAAACTGCGAGCACTGTGGTGGTCGCGGCGTCGTCACTCACGAGGAGCCGGTGGAGCACCGTAGGCACGTCGTGTCGCCGGAGAACCATCAGCAGCACCTGCGGCAGGAGAAGATGTCCCGCAGCGAACGCAAGCGGCGGGCGAAGAGCCAACCGGCGGAGGAACACGTTCCTGCGCCGGAGCAGAAGCCCGACGACGCCGAGCGCCAGGCCCGCGCCGAAGCCGCGAGGGCAGCCCTCGCCAACATTGCGGCCGCTACACATGCCGCACATGAACACGATCACGAGCACGAGGATCACCCCGTGGGTGAAGCGTTGGCGCCTGGCGCAGTGTTGACGATCAACGGCGAGCAGGTGGTCCTCCCGCGCGCGGATAACGCACCCGTTTCAGTGCGCCCTGAGCCACGGCTGACTCTGGAAAGCCTGACGGAGGCCTTTGACCGCTTCCCGGCCGGTGATGAGACTGAGCCCGCCGCTCCTGCCCCGGAGGAGCCTGTGCAGGTCGACAGCGTGCCCGTCGATCCCGTACAGGAAGCTCCCTCCAGTCCGGAGCCGGAGAAGCAGAGCGTCGCCGCAGTCGACGGTTCAGCGCCCTCGTCCGGGCGTCGTGCCCGGCGGCACCGCGCTGCCAGCAGCGCGCAGGGCTCGGCCGCGAACGCCACGATCGAGAGAGCCGCCGGTGAGGCCAGCGCAACTGCGACCGGAACGCAGTACGTTGCTCGGGCTGGGAAGCCTGCACCGAAGACTCAGCAGTCGGAAGAGCCGATGATCCTCGGAGTCGGAGTCCCCGCCTCAGAGCTCTAGGTTTCCTCCGCTTCTCAAACACGCCGTTCCCTCCAGCAGGGAGCGGCGTGTTTCGTTTATGTATGTGGTCTTTTTGTGACGACCCCCGCGAGCAGACGCAGGGTAGGCTAGGACGTAGTGACACGCGGTGCCCGGTCCGGGCTGAGATGAAACGCGTTGAACCTGATCTAGAGATGGCCGCCGGACAGGCGGCCTTTGGCCTAGCGGAGGGATGTCGCGGATGAGTATTCGCACGCTCGTGGAACCTGTAGAACACAACGAACCATTGTCGGCCCAGGCTCGGGTGCGGACCGTCCCGCGCGTCCTGAGCATCGCGGGTACGGATCCCACCGGGGGCGCCGGCATTCAGGCGGATCTGAAAAGCATCGGGGCGCAGGGCGGGTACGGGATGGCGGTTGTCACCTCCCTCGTCGCCCAGAACACGCGGGGAGTGCGCAGTGTGCACACCCCGCCGGCTGCCTTCCTGGAGGAGCAGCTGGTCGCTGTCAGTGACGACGTTGCCATCGATGCTGTGAAGATCGGCATGCTCGGTGACGTGGAGACCATCCGGACGGTGCGCCGGTGGCTACCGCGGGCGTCGGGTGCCGTCGTCGTCCTCGATCCGGTTATGGTGGCGACGAGCGGGGACAGGCTGCTGGCTACGGACGCCGAGGACGAGCTACGCGCCCTGGTGCCGCTGGCGGACCTCGTGACTCCCAACCTGCCCGAACTCGGAGTCCTGCTGAATGAGCCGGTTGCCCCAAGCTGGGAAGCAGCCCTGGAGCAGGGTAAGCGGCTTGCAGCCTCTACAGGCACCTCAGTGCTGGTCAAGGGCGGCCACCTCGCGACCGGGATAGGCGACCAGCCTGGTGACTCGGCGTGCCCCGATGCGCTCGTTGACCCGTCCGACGACGGCGGCGCCGTCACCGTGGTGGGCGGGACCCGCATCAACACGCGAAACACGCACGGCACAGGCTGCTCGCTGTCCGCGGCACTCGCTACGGTCCAGGTGCAGACCCGGGACTGGCACCAGTCGCTGCTCATTGTGAAGAAGTGGCTCCGGGGCGCTCTCGAACGCGCGGACGAATTGAACGTGGGGGAGGGTAGCGGGCCGATCAACCACTTCCACGAGTTCGTGCCGGCCTGGACGTCGAGCACTCCGGGCATCGGGCAGGACACCCGTCCCTTCAGCGAGCAGGTGTGGGAGCTCACCTCCCGTCATCGTTCTGCCATCGATGCGCTGGGCTTCGTGAGGGCTCTTGGGGACGGCACACTGCCCGATGATCAGTTCGCCTACTACCTGGCACAGGATGCTCTCTACCTGAGGGATTACTCCCGCGTGCTCTCCAGGGCCAGTTCGCTTGCACCCACGGAAGCTGAACAACGCTTCTGGGCAGGGTCCGCGCTGAACTGCCTGGAGGTGGAGTCCGAGCTCCACCGGACGTGGCTTTCCGGGCGTGAGTTGCCGACGAGGCAAGGGCCGGTGACCAAAGCGTATGTGGACCACCTGCTGGCAGCTTCTGCCAACGTCGGCTACGCGGTCCTCGTGGCAGCGGTACTGCCGTGCTTCTGGCTCTATGCGCACGTCGGCAACGCCCTCCATGCACAGTGGAGCGGCTCCGGAGCCAGTCGGGAGCATCCGTACGCTGACTGGATTCAGACGTATGCCGATCCGGCGTTCGCTGAAGCCACTGCGCGCGCTATTGCCTTCGCTGACGCCGCCTATGCCGGTGCGTCAACCGCAGATAAAGCCGCGATGATCGACGCTTTCGAAGCTTCGGCCTGGTATGAGCACGAGTTCTTCGACGCGCCGACCCGCGTTGATTTGCGGGAATCCGCGAAATTGCCGTAATCTAGATCTTCGGTGCTGCGCCCTCGTATGACTATTTTGGGGCGTGACTGTGCCGTGAGTGCACAAGCACCCCTCCGGCTGCGCTATCAACAGCGTATGGTCCCGGAACAGTATGCAAACAGTTAGATCGTCGAGAGAAGTGAGTTCCGAAGTGGTGTACGCGATTGTCCGCGCAGGCGGCCGCCAAGAAAAGGTTTCCGTGGGAGACCTCGTTACCCTTGACCGCGTCCCCGGTGAGGCCGGCAGCAGCTTCCAGCTGCCTGCTCTCCTTCTGGTAGACGGCGACAAGGTGACTTCAGCAGCACAGGACCTGGCAAAGGTAACTGTGACTGCCGAAATCGTTGAGAATCTTCGGGGCCCGAAGATTGTTATCCAGAAGTTCAAGAACAAGACCGGCTACAAGAAGCGCCAGGGTCACCGTTCAGAGCTCACCAAGGTCAAGATCACGGGCATCAAGTAACCCTCACCGGTTACTCGATCCATAGATTCTGTTTCAGAAAAAGGCAGGCATAACAGATGGCACATAAGAAGGGTGCGAGTTCCACTCGCAACGGTCGCGACTCCAACGCCCAGTACCTCGGCGTGAAGCGCTTCGGCGGACAGGTCGTCAAGGCAGGCGAAATCATTGTCCGCCAGCGCGGAACCCACTTCCACCCCGGCGCCAACGTTGGCCGTGGTGGCGATGACACGCTTTTCGCTCTCGAAGCCGGTGCCGTTGAATTCGGCACCCGCCGCGGGCGTCGTGTTGTGAACATCGTGGGTGCGGCTGCCGAGTAGTACTCGCAACCGCACACCATAGCAGCGTTATATATAAGCACTAGGGTGGGGTGAGCCGGACCGGCTCACCCCACTTTCTTTTAAGCCGGATAAAATCGGCATTGATGTGAGATTCTCAAGAGGAGTACACCGTGGCAAGCTTCGTTGACCGGGTAGTTCTGCACGTCTCGGGCGGCACCGGCGGACACGGGTGCGTCTCGGTCAAGCGGGAAAAATTCAAGCCGCTGGGCGGGCCTGACGGCGGAAACGGCGGCGACGGTGGAGCCGTCATCCTGCGCGTTGACCCGCAGACAACTACCCTCTTGGACTATCACCATGCCCCGCACCGGCACGCCACCAACGGTGGAAACGGTATGGGTGACTGGCGTGAGGGCCGCAGGGGCGAAACGCTCATCCTGCCCGTTCCGGACGGCACGGTAGTGAAGACGCGCGACGGCGAGGTGCTCGCTGACCTGGTTGGTGAGGGAACCGAGTTCGTCGCCGCAGCCGGGGGACAGGGCGGCCTCGGCAACTCGTCGCTGTCGTCGCAAAAGCGCAAGGCGCCCGGTTTCGCACTCCTCGGCATTCCAGGTGATGCCCGTGACATCGTCCTGGAACTCAAGTCGATCGCGGACATCGCGCTTGTCGGTTTCCCGTCCGCGGGCAAATCCAGCCTGATCGCCGCCATGTCCGCTGCTCGGCCGAAGATCGCGGATTACCCCTTTACCACCCTGCGCCCGAACCTCGGTGTCGTGGAGGCCGGCGATGTCCGCTTCACCATTGCCGATGTTCCCGGTCTCATCGAGGGAGCGAGCGAGGGCAGAGGTTTGGGACATGACTTCCTGCGCCACGTCGAGCGCTGCGCTGCGCTCGTGCACGTGCTGGACTGCGCCGCGCTGGAAACTGACAGGGATCCCCTCCGGGATCTCGAGATCATCGAAAGTGAACTCGATCGTTACGCCGTCGATATGAGTTACGCCGGTCCCGGCGGCGAGGTTGTGCCCCTCAACGAGCGTCCCCGCCTCGTGGCACTGAACAAGGTCGACGTCCCCGACGGCCGCGACATGGCCGAGTTCGTGCGGCCTGAACTGGAATCCCGCGGATACCGGGTGTTCGAGGTGTCCGCTGCCAGCCATGAAGGCCTCCGGCAGCTCGGCTTCGCCATGGCCGAGATCGTGCGCGATGCCCGTAACAAGCTCGCATCCGCGCCTCCGGTTGTCACCCCCGCCGTCCTGCGCCCGCGCGCAGTCAACGAAAAGGGATTCGTCATCCGGCGGGAGGAAAAGAACCTCGAACCGCTCTTCCGTGTTCTGGGCGAGAAGCCTGAGCGCTGGGTCAAGCAGACCGACTTCACAAATGATGAGGCCGTTGGGTACCTTGCCGACCGGCTCGCTAAGTTGGGTGTTGAGGAACAGCTCTTCAAGAGCGGCGCCAAGCCCGGTGACACCGTGGTGATCGGCGAAGGCGACGGCGTCGTCTTCGACTGGGAGCCCACCATGATGGGTGGTGCTGAACTCTTGGCATCACCCCGCGGCACCGATATTCGTCTTGCGGAGTTCGTGCGTCCCACACGTGACCAGAAGCGTGAGGATCACCAGACCCGCAAGGACGCCCGGGCTGCCGCGCGCGCCGAGCTCGAGGCGGAGAGGAAAGCCGGCATCTGGACTGAGTCGGTCAACTACAAGAACTCCGGCCCCAAGCCCGCGGGCAGTGACGGCGGCTCTGACGGCAACTCTGACGACGGAGCCTGACACACCGCCTTACTTCAGACAGTAGAAAACCGACAGAAGGAATAGATGACCGTAAAGCGCCCCCTCAAGACCCGTTCCGGACTGGCGAAAGCCAAGAGAATTGTTGTGAAGGTAGGTTCGTCCTCTCTCACGTCACTCTCCGGAGGACTCTCCGACGAAGCGCTATTCGCTCTATCCGATGTGCTGGCTGCGCGCCACAACGAAGGCACCGAGGTCATCCTCGTTTCTTCGGGTGCGATCGCAGCCGGCCTGGCTCCGCTGGGCCTGGCACGGCGGCCCAACCAGCTCTCATCCCAGCAGGCTGCAGCCAGCGTGGGACAGGGGCTGCTCATGGCCCGCTACACCCATGCGTTCGGTGCTCACGGTGTCACGGTCAGCCAGGTGCTGCTGACGCTCGATGACCTGATGCGGCGAAGCCACTACGCAAACGCCCACCGTGCAATGGAACGGCTGCTGAACTTCGGCGTCGTTCCCATCGTCAACGAGAATGACACGGTAGCCAGCTCTGAAATCCGCTTCGGAGACAACGACCGCCTCGCCGCACTGGTGGCGCACCTGGTGAAGGCCGATGCGCTCGTCCTGCTCTCTGACGTCGACTCCCTGTACGACGGTCCGCCCAAGGCGGGAGCGAAGCGCATTCCCGAGGTCCGCGGACCCGAGGACCTCGAGGGCGTGAGCATAGGCCGGACGGGGAAAGCCGGCGTCGGAACCGGCGGCATGGTTACGAAGGTTGAAGCTGCCACCATCGCTGCTTCCTCCGGCATTCCCGCTCTGGTCACCTCCACGGAGAACGCGCGGCGCGCCCTTGCAGGTGAGGACGTCGGCACCTGGTTCACCACGAACGGCCGCCGCCAGCCCATCCGTCTGCTGTGGCTGGCTCATCTGGCCCGCATTCAGGGCACGCTGACTCTCGACGACGGCGCGGCGAAGGCTGTCGGGCAGCGGCGGCGGTCGCTGCTGCCGGCAGGGATCGTCTCGGTCAGCGGCGAGTTCGAGGCGGGGGATCCCGTCGAGATGGTGGACCACGCAGGCACAGTGATCGCCCGGGGGCTCGTGAACTACAGCTCGTTCGAACTGCCGCGGATGCTGGGCAGGTCCACCGGTGAGCTCTCGCGGGAGCTCGGCCGCGAGTATGAGCGCTCGGTGGTTCACGTCAATGACCTGGTCGTCCTGAACGCCGCCCCATCTGACTGACCCCCGGCTGGGGTTGTGGGGACGCCCTCGTTAGACTGGAGGGATGACTGACGTGACTACACAGCAGACTGCCCACCAGACCACCACCGACCCTGCAGGCGGCGAGCAGCCGGCCACACCGGTGAACGTCGAGCAGGCTGTGCACGCCATCGCGGACCGTGCCCGTACCGCCTCGCGAATCATCGCCCGAGCCAACCGCTCCCATAAAGACAAGGCGCTCGTGGCGATCGGTGAGGCACTGGTTGCCAAACAGGCAGTCATCCTGCGTGCCAACCAGCAGGACCTCGAAGCCGGGCGCGCCAACGGTACGTCCAAGGCGTTGCTGGACCGGCTCAGCCTGAGCGAGGAGCGCATTGCCGGGCTGGCTGAAGCGCTCGAGAACCTTGCAGGACTGCCCGATCCGGTAGGAACCATCGAACGCGGCCAGACGCTGCCCAACGGCGTCCGCCTCCGGCAGGTGCATGTTCCCCTCGGCGTGGTGGCGGCCATCTACGAGGCGCGTCCCAACGTCACGGTGGACATTGCCGGCCTCGCACTGAAGAGCGGCAATGCGGTCATCCTCCGCGGGGGAAGCGCAGCCGCGCATACCAATGCCGCACTGCTTGGCATCATCCGCGACGCCCTCGATCGCACAGGTTTGCCGTCCGACGCCGTCCAGACCGTCGACGAGTTCGGCCGCGAGGGAGCCAACGTGCTGATGAAGGCCCGCGGCCGGGTGGATGTCCTCATTCCCCGGGGCGGCCATGACCTGATCCAGACCGTCGTCAAGAATGCCGCGGTGCCCGTCATCGAAACCGGTGAGGGCAACGTCCACATCTACCTCGACGAGAGCGCGGACGAGGAGATGGCGGTCGACATCCTGCTCAATGCAAAGACCCAGCGTCCCAGCGTCTGCAACACGGTTGAGACCCTTCTTGTCCACAAGGACGCGGTGGCAGCCCCGGCCGTCCTGCAAGCACTGTCCCGGGCCGGCGTCCGCATCCACGCGGACAGCCGGGTCCAGGCCATCCTCCCCCAGGGCGTCACGGCGGAACCAGCGAACGACGACGACTGGGCACGTGAGTACATGGACCTGGACATTGCGGTGGCCATGGTGGACACGGTGGACGAAGCCCTGGAACACATCCGGACCTGGAGCACCGGTCACACTGAAGCAATCATCACCAATAATCTGGCGCGCTCCGAACAGTTCATCGCCGGTGTGGATTCAGCCGCGGTCATAGTGAACGCCTCCACTCGCTTCACGGACGGCGGCGAGCTGGGCCTGGGTGCGGAGGTGGGTATCTCCACGCAGAAGATGCACGCGCGCGGCCCCATGGGTCTGCGCGAACTCACCACCACGAAGTGGATCATTCAGGGCGACGGGCAAATTCGGCGGTAGGTCACTGACGGGCGGCTCGGGCGCGTTTCGCCTGAGCCGCAGTTCGAGCGGCCTGCCGTTAGCGCGTAGGATAGTACGGAAACTGTACTGAAGTTACGCCTTGATCCGTGCCCCGCCGGCGTGCGGACATCTCGTTCCCAAGGGGAGAAGAATGCTGACCCAGATCCTCAACGTTGCAGCGGAGACTGCCGAACACCACGCTGAGCTTCCTATGCCTGCCATCGCGTACGGTGCCCTCATTATGGGAGCACTGCTGGTGCTGATGTTCGCGACCATTTCGTTCACCAGTCTGGGGCACCGCCATGAGGCGGTTCCGGAGCACGCGGATCCGCATCGTCAGCACCCGAACAAGCACGATCACGGCGAAGCTTCCCAGCACTGATCTCCTTGACCGTTCCTCCCAAGTCCACTACCGAGCAGGGGATTCATCTGAGCGCTCTGAGCTCCGGCGGTTCAGGTCGCTGGCGTCTGGGGGTGATGGGTGGAACTTTTGATCCGATCCACCACGGTCACCTCGTAGCGGCCAGTGAGGTAGCCGCGGCGTTCGATCTGGATGAAGTGGTGTTTGTCCCCACCGGCCAGCCGTGGCAGAAGAACGTCAAGGAAGTCAGCCCGGCGGAACACCGCTACCTGATGACCGTGGTGGCCACGGCGTCGAACCCGCGGTTCACGGTGAGCAGGGTGGATATCGACCGCCCGGGCCCTACTTACACGATCGATACGCTCCGCGACCTGCACGCAACACGTCCGGAAGCCGAGCTGTTCTTCATTACCGGCGCGGACGCGATGGCGCAGATCCTGTCGTGGAAGAACGTTGATGAGCTGTGGTCGCTTGCGCATTTTGTCGGGGTCACCAGGCCGGGACATGAGCTGAGTACGCAGCGCAAGGATGTCAGCCTGATGGAGGTCCCGGCGATGGCGATCTCCTCGACGGACTGCCGGCGGCGGGTGTCCGATGATGAACCGGTCTGGTATCTCGTGCCGGACGGCGTGGTGCAGTACATCGCCAAGCATGGGCTCTACCGGAAGGGCGGGCCTACTACGGGAACGCCGGTCCAACCTGAAGTGTCCACAACAACATGACAATCACTGGGTGAAGAAGTAATGAGTAACGGTCACGAGTCCGCACAGAGCCGGAGGTCGCTCCGGCAAGCGCGCGCGACTTCTGGCGCGGAGCATCAATTGCCGTCCCCTGGAGGTTCCGAGGCGCGCGCGGCGTCCGTACACCGGCCGCTTGCGAAGTCCGCCAAACCGGCGGCCGTCAGCCTTGAGCCTGCGCCGGCCCGCGAGCGGCGCAGCCGGCGGGCAGCGGATGCTCCGGTGGACGCGCCGTCGTCTGCTCCTTCGACGGAACGTGTGTCGCAGGTGCGCGCCCGCGACCGCGAAATGCTCCGCAATTATCGTGCGCTGGCGGACCAGCAGGCTGAGCGGCCCTCCAGCGTCCCCACTCGGCGGCAGCTTCGTCTTCAGCAGCAGGCCGCCCGGGAAAAGGCGCTGCAGGCCGAAGCGGTCCCGCCAATCAACCAGGATGACCAGGACGGCCAGCCGGACACTGCGCACCGGGGCGAGATGACCGTGGAGCAGGCGCTGGCAGCCCGCGAAGCGATCATCAACCAGGCAAAGAACCAGGTCGCGGTGATGGAGGCAGCCGCCAAGGAAGATCCCTTCTCGGTGGACCTGGAAATCCTCGCCCAGCAGAAGGCGCTTGCCGAGCGGGCTGCCGTGCTCAATACGCGTGCGCAGAAGATTCAGCAGCTCACGCAGGAGAACCGGCAGCGCAAGCCGCTGCTCAGTGACCCGACGACGGCGCACAACCTTTCGATCGTCTCGCCCGTGGAGTTCATTCGCCCCCTGGTAGAGAGCCCGGACGCTCCGGCGCCGTCAACCTCCCATATTCCTGTCGTGACCAAAACTCCGCCGGCCTCGAGCAGCAGCTCACCTGGCCCCGCGGCGCCTCCAGCGCCTCCCCAGCGCACGGCGTCCGACGGCAGGGACGCAGAGCAGCCGGTCGTTACCGCCCCGGCTGTGCCGAGTAACCCGCCGTCGTCGGCTCTGTCTCCTGACTCCGCGGGACGTTCACGCGTACTCGCGGAAGCGGAAGCGATGGTGCGCCAGCAGCGCCGTCCAGGGTCCGACGGCGTCACCCCCATCCGTGCGCGCAGCGCCCACGGACTGGACCCCCTTGACGCCATGACCGCGGGCCTGGCTCGCGTTCAACGCATGCGGATAGCGCAGTATTCGGTAGTTGGATTGGGCGCGCTCGCGCTCATTACCGGAATCATGATGATTGTCAGCGGCGCTTAGCTGCTGACCACACCCTAGGAGATTAGTGAGCGCATCGGAATCGTCCATTGCGATTGCCCGCACCGCAGCACGTGCGGCAACGGA
Source organism: Arthrobacter sp. M71 S08 (assembly GCF_059089725.1). Classification (NCBI taxonomy): domain Bacteria; kingdom Bacillati; phylum Actinomycetota; class Actinomycetes; order Micrococcales; family Micrococcaceae; genus Arthrobacter; species Arthrobacter sp. M71 S08. Next base: position 162,123 of record NZ_JBNHEY010000006.1, read on the forward strand.
CAAGATTGCACAGGACATCGTGGCCATGGATGTCAGTGAACGCCTCGCGATCACTGACGTCTTCCTCGTGGCCTCGGCCCCCAGCGAAAGGCAAGTCAACGCGATTGTCGACGGCATCGAGGAAGAACTCTCCAAGCAGGATTTGAAGCCCGTACGCCGCGAGGGCCGCAGCGAAGGCCGTTGGGTGCTGCTTGACTACGCAGAGGTGGTCATCCACGTCCAGCACCAGGAGGACCGAGTCTTTTACGCCTTGGAGCGACTGTGGGGCGACTGCCCCAAGGTGGACCTCCAGTTGGAGGACGGCGCAAACGTCGCGGCCTCCGACAATGAGTCTGCTGACGCGGCACCTGCCGGCACAGCGCCCGCCGACGCCGAGTGAGCCCACGCGCCGTCGACAGCGCGGCGGGTGACTCCGCGCCCGAGGGTCGCAGGATCGTATTCTGGCGGCACGGGCGGACTGAGTGGAATGCGCGCGGCCTGTTCCAGGGCCAGGAAGACATTGCCCTCGACGATCTCGGAAGGCAACAGGCCACGCAGGCTGCTTACGAGTTGAAGCACCTGTGGCCGTCGCTCATTGTCTCGTCCGACCTTGAGCGGGCGCGGGAAACCGCTGCCGCGCTGTGCGTAGCCACCGGGGTCACCGCCAGCACTGACGCGCGGTTCCGGGAGACCTACGCCGGCCGCTGGCAGGGCCTTGCCTTCGCCGAGATCGGACGCAGGTTCCCGGCAGACCAGCAGGCCTGGCATGAGGGCGATCCTCGTGTCACCGCCGGCGGGGGAGAGAGCCGGCTTGCGGTGGGGGAACGCATGAAAGCGGGAACGCTCGACGCGGTCGCCGAACTACGGCCCGGCCAGACCCTCGTGGTGGTCAGCCATGGTGGAGCCATCCGTGCAGGCGTTGCCGCTCTGATGGGCATTCCACCGGAGCTGTGGGGATCATTGGCGGGTGTGGCGAACTGTCACTGGTCGGTGCTGGAGGAGCTGAATCCGTCGTCGTCACCGGTACCGCTGAGATGGCAATTGACCGAGCACAATGTCGGTTTGGCTTCCATGCCGTCCACCCCATTGGAGGGCTGAAACGGCCCAACCGCACCGATTTTGCGGGGGCCGGAAAATTGTCTAAACTGGACAAGTTGCTTCGGCCGGTCAGGACGGGGCAAACGAGTTTGGGGCTGTGGCGCAGCTGGTAGCGCACCTGCATGGCATGCAGGGGGTCAGGGGTTCGAGTCCCCTCAGCTCCACCAAATTCACCCATCGGAAATGCCTCGCCTCACGGCGGGGCATTTTTGTTTAGATTGACCTCATGAACCCGCTCACCGAACTCACCCTGAAACAGCTGCAGCAACGGACCAGCATCAAGTGGCGGCGATACCCGGCAGATGTGCTCCCACTGTGGGTCGCTGAGATGGATGTTCCGCTGGCGCCACCCGTCCATGCCACGTTACGGCGGGCGATAGACCTCGGTGACACCGGCTATCCCGCGGGGGATGACTACGCAGAGGCGTTCCGCGGCTTTGCAGCCGACCGTTGGGGCTGGGACGACGTCGGACTGCACCGGACGGCCCTCGTCCCCGACGTCATGATGGGGATCGTCGAGACTTTGCGGCTGATCACGAAGCCGGGAGACGTGGTTGTGATCACTCCTCCTGTCTATGCACCATTCTTCGCTTTCGTCACCCATGCCGACCGGTCCATCGTCGAAGCGCCGCTTGGCGGCGACGGCCGCCTGGACCTGGACCGTCTCGATGGCGTGTTCCAGCATGCGCGCGCCCAGTCCGAGCATCCCGTGTTCCTGCTGAGCAACCCGCACAATCCCACCGGAGTGGTTCACACCCGGCAGGAGCTCGAAGAGGTCTCAGTCCTTGCCCGTCGTTACGGCGTACGGGTTATATCCGATGAGATCCACGGGCCGCTTGTTCTTTCCGGCGCCCGCTTCACGCCGTACCTCAGCGTTGAGGGAAGCGAGGACGCCTTCGCACTGACTTCCGCATCAAAGGCGTGGAACCTTGCCGGCCTGAAGGCGGCGCTCCTGATCGCGGGCAGGGCCGCGGCATCCGACCTCGCCCGGCTTCCGGAAGAAGTCAGTCACGGTCCAAGCCACCTTGGCGTCCTTGCACATGCGGCTGCCTTCCGCGAGGGAGGTTCCTGGCTTGACGCCCTGCTGGCCGGACTTGAAGACAATCGCGAGCTTCTCCACGGGCTGGTCTCCGAGCATCTCCCAGAGACTTCACTCCTGCGCCCGGAAGGGACGTATCTGGCGTGGCTCGACTTCCGTGCACTGGACCTCGACGAGTCATCACAATCCGGGGATCTCGCCGTGGTTACCGAGGTTGCCGGACCGGCACGGTTCTTCCTCGATCACGCGCGCGTTGCCCTGAGTTCGGGGCACGTCTTCGGACACGGGGGAGCGGGCCACGCGCGGATCAATTACGCCACCCACCCCGACATCCTCACCGAAGCTATCCAGCGCATGGACCGTGCGCTCAAGGAACGGAGAGTGGGCTAGCGCCGGGCGGCATACGCCTTGAGCACGCGGTCCGCCGCACCACCGAGGTTCCACTCGGTGGCGAGCTTCTTCAGTGTCTCTTCCTGCCCGGCATCAAGCGGCCGAATCCGTGAATCGAACGATCCCAGATCCAGGTCCCGGACAACGCCCACGACCGTAGGAGCGACAGCCAGGTAATCGGCAGCAGCCGTGAGTTTTTGGCGTACCGACGCCGACATGGCACTGGACGGGTCCTTGCTCGCCTCGATAATCCCGTCGAGATCGACGAATTCCCTGAGCAGGCTGGCCGCCGTCTTGTCACCGATGCCGGAGACCCCGGGGAGCCCGTCGGAGGTGTCACCCCTCAGCGCGGCGAAGTCGGCGTACTGGCCGGGAAGCACGCCGTACTTGCCTACCACGGTCACATCGGTCACTGCCTCAAGCTTGCTCATTCCCCTGGCGGTGTACAGAACGCGAACTGCCGTGCCGTCGTCGACCAGCTGGAACAGATCCCGGTCACCGGTCACGATATCGACTGGCGAGGTGGCCTGGCTGGCAAGGCTGCCGATGACGTCATCGGCCTCGTGATCCGTGGCTCCGATGATCGGCAGGTTGAGCGCGGCAAGGACCTCGCGGATGAGGGGGAGCTGGGCAACCAGGCCCTCCGGCGTCTCCTCCACATCTGGGCCGTCCGGAACTTCCCTGGCCACCCGATGTTCCTTGTAACTGGGGATAAGGTCTACCCGCCACCTGGGCCGCCAGTCATCGTCCCAGCAGGCCACAAGGTGTGTTGGCTCGTAGTCGGTCGTCAGGCGGGCGATCATGTCCAGCAGCCCGCGCACGGCGTTGACCGGCATCCCGTTTGCTGCCTTGAGGCTGTCGGGCAGCCCGTAGAAGGCACGGAAATACAGGGACGGAGTATCCAGAAGCATCAGTCGTTCGGCCACCCTCTGATCCTTTCACGGGCGGAGCCCGGAACCACGACGTCGGCACGGAAACGAGCGGGCGACTTCACCTTCAGAAATAAATCCATTTGATCGACGAAAACCCTTGAAGCTTTGAGCAGACAGGTTCAAACTGGTGTCGGGCAACCTGAAGTACAAGCGAATTGTGGGGAATTATGACTGGACAGATGCGGTGCCGCCAGTGTCAGAGAACCTGGATCGTCGAGACCAGGGCTGCCGAAACGGTCACGTCCCGGAACCACACTTTCCTTAACCCCGGTCACAAGACGGTGACCATCTGGAAACCTGTCGAGCAGCACGCCAAAGCCACGGCGTAGGTCTTTCGCATTACGGTCAGTCACCGCGGGCGGCCCACTGACCTGTAGCAACCCCGTTCGATCATGCAAGACTAAAGGCATGGCAACCGACCAGGCACCTTCCGAGCAGGCCCCATCTGACGGAGCACCAGCTGAGGCACTTAATGCACCTCCGGCTGACAAGACTCCATCCGAGAACGTGCAGTCCGCGCCTCCGCCGCTGCCGCCACACGAGGATGAGGTCCGGGAACGAACGCATCTCGGCCTTAAGATCGGCGACACGTGGCACGCAGTGCAGACACGCGTCGCGCACCAGCGGGGCCGCGTCGAGACAATCATTCCTTACACCGGCTACGGAACCACCAAGTGGATCCGGATCCTGGGACGGGTGGTTCTGTCCAACCCGCGGGACCTCAAACCGCTCGAAGGCAAGGAGATGATGAAGCCCCTCAAGGAAGGGCTTCGTGGGTGGCGCAACTTCGTGAGTGCGCCGGTGCGCTACGCCGAGGTGACTGTGGAGTTCGACGGAACAAGCGCCGTCGTACATGCGGACCGGGGCGGTGTGATCGACGTTCGCGTTGAAGCTTCGCTGGAGCCTGGTTGGCATACCGTCCGGATCAAGTCCGGGGACTCAGTGGTGGCGGATGCTCCCGTGCGTGTCGTTGAGGACAACGTAACCTTTGGAGTTGTCTCCGACATTGACGACACCGTCATGGTGACAGCATTGCCGCGTCCCTTCCTCGCGGCCTGGAACACGTTCGTCTTGGACGAGCATGCGCGCACGCCCACTCCCGGCATGTCGGTTCTCATGGAAAGGATTGTCCGGAAGCACCCAGCAGCGCCGGTGCTGTACCTGTCCACCGGCGCCTGGAACGTGGCACCCGCTTTGACCCGCTTCCTGTCGAGGAATCTATACCCCGCCGGGCCCAAGCTGCTCACAGACTGGGGTCCAACCCGCGACCGCTGGTTCCGCAGCGGCCAGGAGCACAAGCGATCATCGCTGGAGCGGCTCGCCGAAGAGTTCCCCTCAGTGAAGTGGCTGCTGATCGGCGACGACGGCCAGCATGACGAGGCAATCTATGCGGAGTTCGCCCGAAACCACCCCGGAAACGTCCGGGCAATTGCCATCCGGCAGCTCTCCGCGAGCGAGGCAGTACTGGCCGGCGGCCGGTCCAAGGCCAACCCTTCCGGTTCCACACCCGGCATCCCATGGATCTACGCGAGGGACGGCGCCGGCATGTCGGAGCAGTTGAGCGACATGGGAATCGTCGAAAGCGCTGTCCGTATTGACCCCGAGGACGAAGCCTAGGCCAGCCGGTCCTCGGGGCTGTCGGTGGTGCCGTCGTAGGTGGGTCCGGATTCAGCGCGCACCGTCAGCAGGATCCGTCGCAGATCCATACCGAGCGCCGCAGTTGCCTGGATGCGCCCCTCCGCTGCCTCGGTGTGTATCTGCTGGAGGAGGCGTTCAACAGCCTCCTCAGCCTCCAGCATGGTGTCACCTTCCGGATCCCACTCATCGATGGCTGCGGCAGTGCGGGCAATCGCATCGCCGAGGGGCTGTACCAGGGCAGGCGGCAGGGGGGTGGACTCCGGGGGGCGCCAGATGACGCCGGCGAGCACCTCAGTCATGTTCTGAACATAAAAGGCGATTCGCTCCATTGCCTGTAGCCAGTGATAGTCCGCGGCGAGGTCGCGCTTGTGGCGCCGCCCTCGTGGATTTCCCCGCCTGCTGTTGTCGGCGAGTTGGACTGCGGACCGTACCTCTTGGCCGAGCCGGGACAGTTTGTTCTCGCGTTCCGCCCATTCCTCGTGTTCGGGCGGCCAGGACTCATTGATGGCTTCGGCCATGTCGGAGAGCTGCTGGGCCAGCAGTGCCCGGAAGTTCTGGAGACCGCGGACGGCGCCGTCGAGGTTCAGGGGCGGGAACACCAGCATGTTGACGAGGAGTCCGACGATCACACCGACCAGCATCTGGATGAGATAGCTGAAGGAGTACTCCTGGGGATTCTCGCCGCCTACCAGCAGGACGAACAGCGACGCGATCGGAATCCAGTCACGACCCGCACCAACCCTTGGCAGTCCGGCCGCAAGTACCCCGACGCCGACGACGATGGCTACGGACACGACGGAGATATCGCCGATGAGGATGATCGGGAAGGCCAGGGCAAACCCCATCGCCAGGCCGATCAGGGTTTCGAGCCCCTGACGGGCCGACCCGGCCACCGTTGGGTACATGCAGGCCACCGCGCCGAGCGGGGCATAGTACGGGTATTGGGCGGCGACTCCTGGCATCCGCAGTGCGATCCACCATGCGATGCCCGCGGCGAGCGCGGTCTTGATCGCCAGGAGCACCCTTTGGTGGGTGAGTAACTGCCGGGCTCGGATCCGTACCCCCGAGCCGGTGAGTGAACTTGGCATTTCATCAGTATGGCAACCGTTTATGAGAGTCTCGTGAGTGCACTCATGACGCGCTGGACGAAATGTTGCGTAGCCCCCTGCAACATTGTTGAAGGCCTGCTCGGCAGTGCCGTAACGTTCACGTCAAGTTACTTCCGTAACGGGTCAGCGACTCCCCTTTTGCTGGGAGTGTGGGTGCCCCCATGTGGGCCTGACATTTGTTTCGCAGGAGTTCCCTGCCGCGCGGCCGTGCGGTGTTTGGGTCCTGTCCTGCTTCCTTTCCTTATTTCATGCTGGTTGTGCCTGCTTTTGAGTGTATTTCGAGCGGCAACCGGATGTCCTAACGACCGAGGATACGAATGTCACCTCTATCAAAGTCCGTCCATACCGTGGGTCCGCCGGCTTGCGAGCCGTACCCCGCCCTGTCCTATGAACTCTTCCCTCCCCGCAGTACCAGTGCGGCCGAAACGCTCTGGCGCACAATCCGTGAACTTGAGCAGACCAGCCCGGATTATGTCTCGGTGACCTACGGCGCCTCCGGTTCCAACCGGGACACCGCCGTGGAACTGCTCTCCAGGCTCCTCACCGAGACCTCACTGCGGCCTCTAGCCCACCTCACCTGTGTGGGAAACACCCGCGAATACCTGACGGATCTCGTCGACGAGCTCATCACCCTCGGCGTCCGGGGCATTCTGGCCCTCCGCGGCGACACTCCGAAAGATCCCACCGTGGGTCGGGGTGACCTCTCCTACGCCAGCGACCTGGTGAGCCTCATCCGTCAGGCCGAGCGCCGAAGGACGGCGCATCTATGCGCGGGCCGGCTTGCTGTAGGCGTCGCCGCCTACGCCACCAGGCATCCGGAATCACCGAGCTTCGACCACGATATTGAGGCACTGCTCGCCAAGCAGGCCGCAGGGGCCGATTTCGCGATCACACAGGTGTTTTTCCACTCCGACCACTTCAAGCGACTGGTGTCGGCCGCCCGTCGAGCCGGCGTCGAAATTCCCATCATTCCGGGCGTCATGCCGCTCACCAGCGTGCGCCGGCTCGACCGCCTGAGCGAGCTTGCCGGCATTGACATGGACTACGAACTGCGTGACCGGCTGGCAGCCGCGGACGACGACGCCGCGCGTCGCCGCATCGGTGTCCAGGCCACGGTGGACCTCGCCAACGCAGCGCTTGACGCCGGAGCGCCGGGGATCCACCTCTACACCTTCAACGAGCACGCGGCAGCGCTTGACGTGCTCGAGAACCTTCAGCTTCGCCGTCCCCCCGTTCCGGGTGGGCTCGGACGTACCGCATAACGAAACCTAACGACCGCTAGAAAAAGGACATCCTTATGACCACCGCATTCCCGAAAGCCACCATCGTCGGATACCCACGCATCGGCCGCCGCCGCGAGCTGAAGAAAGCCGTCGAGGCCTACTGGGTCGGCCGCACCTCAGCCGCCGAGCTGGAGACCACCGCAGCCGAACTCCGCGCTGCCTCCTATGCCCGCTTGAGCGAGCTCGGGCTGGAGGCAGCCAACTACTCGATCCCAGCGTCGTTCTCCCTTTACGACCAGGTGCTGGACACTGCCGTAACCTTCGGCGCCGTGTCGGACCGCTTCAAGGACCTGTACGACGGCGACGGCTCGCTGGGCCTCGACGCATACTTCACGCTTGCACGCGGTGACAAGGAGCGCCAGCCGCTCGAGATGACGAAGTGGTTTGACACGAACTACCACTATCTCGTGCCGGAGATCGGTCCCGAGACCGCCTTCTCCCTCGCGAACGACTGGGTTTTGCGCGACGTCGCTGAAGCCGCCGCGGCCGGATACACCGTGCGCCCGACCCTGATCGGCCCCGTCACCTTCCTGCTGCTCAGCAAGGCTGCCGACGAGGCGCCTGCGGGCTTCAACCCGCTCAGCCGCCTGGACGACCTGCTTCCGCTCTATGTGGAGCTGCTGGGCAAGCTCGCCGAGGCCGGCGTCGAGTGGGTGCAGCTCGAGGAGCCTTCCCTGGTTGCAGACCAGGCGCTTCCCGAGAGCGAAGTAGCCGCCGCCGTCGAGCGCGCCTACTCAGTCCTTGCCGCGGAGGCCCAGAACCGCCCGGCGATCCTGGTCACCAGCCAGTACGGGTCGCTCGGTTCGCTGCTGCCGGTACTGGCGGGAACCGCCATCGATGCCCTGCACATTGACGTGTTCAAGGGCGCTGTCCCGTCTGCCGGGGATCTTGCGAAGCTCGGCTCGACCACCCTGGTTGCCGGCGTCGTGGACGGACACAACATCTGGAAGGCCGACCTGGGCGCTGCGGCGGCGAAGCTGGCCGAGCTGGAAGCCTCCGTGCCCGCACTCGCCGTATCCACCTCCACCTCGCTGCAGCACGTCCCGCACAGCGTCGAGGACGAGCAGCAGCTCGACGCCCAACTGCGCAGCTGGCTGGCGTTCGCAGACCAGAAGGTGACCGAGGTCGTCACGCTCGCAAAGGCGATCGGCAACCCGGGAGCGATTGACGCCGACATCAAGGCTGCGTCTGAGGTCCTCGCGTCACGTGCCGGTGCACCCGGTGTGAACCGCAGTGAGGTACGCGACCGCGCTGCTGCACTCTCGCCGTCGGACTTCTCCCGCGGTGACTTCACTGCTCGCTTCGCCGCGCAGGAAGAGGCACTGAATCTGCCCGCCCTGCCGACCACCACCATCGGTTCCTTCCCGCAGACCGCCGAGGTGCGCTCGGCTCGTGCCCGCGCCACCAAGGGCGACCTGACCGCTGAGCAGTATGAGCAGCTTATGAAGGACGAGATCAAGCGCGTCATTGACCTGCAGGAGGAGCTCGGCTTCGACGTCCTTGTCCACGGTGAGCCCGAGCGCAATGACATGGTCCAGTACTTCGCGGAGAACCTCGACGGCTTCGACGTCACGGTTCACGGTTGGGTCCAGTCCTACGGTTCGCGCTGCACCCGGCCCTCCATCCTGTGGGGCGACGTCAGCCGCCCGGCTCCGATCACGGTTCCATGGACGGAATTCGCGCAGACCCTGACCGACAAGCCGGTCAAGGGGATGCTGACCGGTCCCGTCACCATCCTCGCGTGGTCCTTCGTCCGTGACGACCTGCCGCTCGGCGACACCGCGAACCAGGTTGCCCTTGCTCTCCGCGACGAAGTGTCCGATCTGCAAGCCGCCGGCATCAAGATAATCCAGGTGGATGAGCCGGCGTTGCGTGAACTCCTGCCGCTGCGCAAGGAGGATCAGGCCGAATACCTCGAATGGTCGGTCAACTCCTTCAAGCTCTCGACGTCGTCAGCCGCTCCCGAGACGCAGGTCCACACGCACCTGTGCTACTCGGAGTTCGGCGCGATCATCGATGCCATCGATGGACTCGACGCTGATGTCACCTCGATTGAAGCCGCGCGTTCACGCATGGAGGTTGTGCACGACCTTGAAGCGCATGGTTTCAGGCGCGGCGTCGGTCCAGGCGTCTACGACATCCACTCGCCGCGCGTTCCCGGCCAGGAAGAGGTCGTCGAACTGCTCGAGAAGGCTGTCCAGCATGTGCCGGCACGCCAGCTCTGGGTCAACCCGGACTGCGGCCTGAAGACCCGTGGTTACGCGGAGACTGAGGAGTCACTGCGGAACCTCGTCAACGCCACGGTGGCTGTCCGCTCCCAGCTGGAGGCTTCGGTCTCCTAGTCAGTACCTCGCCGTAAGAAGTGACTGAAGCGCGGGCCGGTTTCCGGTCCGCGCTTCTGCTTTATCTGATGCGGGAGGTTACGCCGGACGGCTGCTCGTCCGCGGGGCGATCTGCCGGTCCTTCAGGACATCAGTGAGCTGGTCCATGAAGAGGCGCACCTCGGTGGTCTGCTTTCCCGCAATCTGCAGGGCGAAGATGCTGCGCGCGAGGCGGATCTCGGGAACATCCAGCGCAACGATGCCCTCAGGTGAGCGCAGCATGGCCAGCTCGGGCACCAGGGCAGCGCCCATGCCGGCCGCCGCCATGGCCAGGCTGGCATTGAAATCGTCGCAGTACGCCGCGATGTGCGGGTGCAGGTTGCAGCTGGCAAACAGTCTCTCGATAACCGTTGCGTCCGAGGTGCCGGGGTGGTGCATGATCCAGGGCATATCCGCCAGCTGCTCGGCCGAGACCGCGGAATCCTCTGCTATTCCCCACGCCGCCGGCAGCACCACGCGGAAATTGTCATCGCCGATCCACTGGCGGCTTACCGAGGAGGGCCATGCCAACCCGCCCTGCCCCACCTGGAACACCAGAGCGAGATCGAGTTCTCCACCGGTACGCAGTCCATGAATGGTCTGCGCCGGCTCGCCGACGAAGACCTTCAGGTTAATGCCGAGCTGATTCCACTGCGGGGTGCCAACGAGGCGGGGGAGAGCGAAGGTGGCGAGGCTAGGGAAAATGCCCAACCGCAGTTCCTGCGTGACTGCCGCTCCGGCCTTCGCTGTTGATGCCATGAGGGTATCTATGTCGGTCAGCACCTTGGAAGCGTGGCGCGACATTACGACGGCGGCTTCCGTAGGCACCGCGCTCCGCGCGGACCGCGTGAAGAGGGTGACGCCGGTGTCCCGTTCGAGGGCCGACATCTGCTGCGAAACCGCTGACGCGGTGTACCCGAGCCGGGTGGCGGCGGACGCAAAGGATCCGTGCCGAATGACCTCAAGCAGGGTCCGCAGATGAACGGGATTGACCACGTCGACATCTTCTCACGCCTCATTCCGGTCCTGACCCTGCCGCCCCCGGCGCTGGATCGTTTCCGTGCAGGAGGATCCTCCCGATGGGACAGCGACACGCCGAGCAGACACGACACGCACTCGATTTTCCTGTGTGGCCAGCCCTCCACAGGCTGTGGACCGGGACACCCGAAACCGCGCGTTTGAGCCGTTTCCGATGCCTCCCGCATGTGGATTCCCTGTGGACGAATCGACCAGCAAATGACATACTTGTAATACATCATCTTGGGGTCGGCGCCGTCGCGTTGCACTAGATGTAGTATCTAGATAACGAATTACCTGCTGGCGAGGCAGTCTCCGCATCGACCGTTTGACGGTCGGAAGAGCGGCATAAAGCTCACCAACATTGGCCGAATAACAGCACTTCACAAGGGGAGTCAGGGACATGACCGTCACGGTTTACACCAAGCCAGCATGCGTACAGTGCAACGCCACCTATCGGGCCCTGGACAAGAAGGGCATTGCCTACCAGAGCGTCGATATTTCACAGGACCCAGCGGCGCTGGAGCGGGTTCGTTCGCTCGGCTACATGCAGGCACCCGTCGTCATCACCGACCAGGATCACTGGTCCGGATTCCGTCCTGACAAGATCAATGAGCTCGCTCAGGGGTCGGTCAGTTCCGTAGCCTAGTCCTGGCTGCCCGTTTCACCCATTCGTGAGGGCGGATGTAGTCGACATGACAACACCAACCATCAGCCGAAGTGCCCGCGGAGGGGCAGTTGGGGAACCATTGCAGACCGACGCGTCGCTTATTCACTTTTCGTCGGCGTCGGACAATACCCACCGGTTCGTCAGCAAACTGCCCGTCCGCTCCGCACGAATTCCGCTCCTCACCAAGGAAGACACACTGCACGCGCTCAGTCCGTACGTGCTGGTTCTGCCCACTTATGGCGGAATCAGCGGCCAGGGCGCAGTACCCAGGCAGGTGATCAAGTTCCTCAATGTCGCGGACAACCGCCGCCTGCTACGCGGCGTGATCGGCGCCGGCAACACAAACTTCGGAGACACCTACTGCCTTGCTGCGGATATCGTCGCAGCAAAGTGCGGTGTTCCCGTTCTGTATCGATTTGAACTTATGGGCACGTCCGAGGACGTCGACCGGGTAACCCAAGGATTGGAAGAGTTTTGGACATGACAGTCGCTGAAACAGAAGCACCCGCACTTCCCGAGCGTTTCAAGGGCCTGGGCTATCACGAGCTCAACGCCATGCTTAACCTGTACGGCCCGAACGGCGAAATCCAGTTCGAGGCTGACCGGGAGGCCGCGCACCAGTACTTCCTGCAGCACGTCAACAACAACACCGTTTTCTTCCATGACCTTGAGGAAAAGCTCGACTACCTCGTGAAGAACGAGTACTACGAGCGGGAAACCCTCGACCAGTACACGATGAACTTCATCCGTGACCTGTACAAGCGGGCCTACGGGAAGAAGTTCCGGTTCGAAACCTTCCTGGGCGCGTTCAAGTTCTACACCTCGTACACACTCAAGACGTTCGACGGCAAGCGCTACCTGGAGCGCTACGAGGACCGCGTCTGCATGGTTGCCATGCACCTGGCTCGGGGCAATGAGGAACTCGCCACCCGCATGGTGGACGAGATCATCGAAGGTCGGTTCCAGCCGGCAACGCCAACTTTCCTCAATGCCGGCAAGAAGCAGCGCGGCGAGCTGGTTTCATGCTTCCTGCTGCGTATCGAAGACAACATGGAGTCCATCGGACGCTCCATCAACTCGGCGCTCCAGCTGTCCAAGCGCGGCGGCGGCGTGGCTTTCGCGCTGACCAACATCCGCGAGGTCGGCGCACCGATCAAGCAGATCGAGAACCAGTCCTCCGGTGTTATCCCCGTGATGAAGCTTCTCGAAGACAGCTTCTCCTACGCCAACCAGCTCGGTGCGCGGCAGGGCGCCGGTGCCGTGTACCTCCACGCGCACCACCCGGACATCAACCGCTTCCTCGACACCAAGCGTGAAAACGCCGACGAGAAGATCCGCATCAAGACGCTCTCACTGGGCGTCGTCGTCCCGGACATCACGTTCGAGCTGGCGAAGAAGGACGAGGACATGTACCTCTTCTCGCCCTACGACGTGGAGCGCGTCTACGGGATGCCCTTCTCAGACGTCTCGGTCACCGAGAAGTACTACGAGATGGTTGACGACTCCCGGATCAAGAAGACCAAGATCAAGGCCCGCGAGTTCTTCCAGACCCTCGCGGAGATCCAGTTCGAGTCCGGTTACCCGTACATCATGTTCGAAGACACCGTGAACCGGGCCAACCCGATTGACGGCAAGATCATCATGTCCAACCTGTGCTCGGAGATCCTGCAGGTTTCGCAGCCCACCACCTACAACGATGACCTCACCTACGCCGACACCGGCAAAGACATCTCGTGCAACCTGGGTTCGCTGAATATCGCAAAGACCATGGACTCGCCCGATTTCGGCAGCACGATCGAGACCGCCATCCGTGCGCTCTCGGCGGTCTCGGACATGTCCAACATCACCTCGGTGCCGTCAATCGCCAAGGGAAATGACTCCTCGCACGCCATCGGGCTCGGCCAGATGAACCTTCACGGTTACCTGGCCCGGGAACGGGTGCATTATGGCTCTGAAGAAGGCCTGGACTTCACCAACATCTACTTCTACTCGGTGGTCTACCACGCCGTGCGGGCTTCCAACCTGCTGGCGAAGGAGACCGGGCAGACCTTCGGTGGCTTCGAGAAGTCGAAATACGCCTCCGGAGAGTTTTTCGACAAGTACACCGACCAGGAATGGGTTCCGCAGACTGAGCGGGTGAAGGACCTGTTTGCCAACGTCCATATTCCCACCCAGGAAGACTGGCGTGAGCTCAAGGCCTCGGTCATGGAGCACGGCATCTACAACCAGAACCTGCAGGCCGTGCCTCCGACCGGTTCGATCAGCTACATCAACAACTCGACCTCGTCCATCCACCCGGTGGCAGCGAAGATCGAGATCCGCAAGGAAGGCAAGTTGGGACGCGTGTACTACCCGGCGCCGTACCTGACGAACGACAACCTGGAGTACTACCAGGACGCATATGAGATCGGCTATGAGAAGGTCATCGACACCTACGCCGCTGCCACCCAGCACGTGGACCAGGGCCTTTCGCTGACGCTGTTCTTCAAGGACACTGCCACCACGCGCGACATCAACCGTGCGCAGATCTACGCCTGGCGCAAGGGCATCAAGACGCTCTACTACATCCGTCTCCGTCAGCTTGCGCTGGAGGGTACGGAGGTCGAAGGTTGCGTCAGTTGCATGCTGTAAAGCGAAAGTAAGCCAACGACGACGTCGGCGGGCCGGCGCGCGAATGCCGGCTCGTCGTCGTCGTACATTAGTTAATGGAATTCACCGCCCTTGAAGGGGCAGTTCGAACGAACGGGACAAGGGGTCACAATGACCGAGAAGGTTAAGTTGCTGTCGCACGTTGAGGCGATCAACTGGAACCGTATTCAGGACGACAAGGATGTCGAGGTCTGGAACCGTCTGGTCAATAACTTCTGGCTGCCTGAGAAGGTGCCGCTGTCCAACGACGTCCAGTCCTGGAACACGCTGACGCCGGTAGAGCAGCAGCTCACCATGCGCGTGTTCACCGGCCTGACGCTCCTGGACACCATTCAGGGCACCGTTGGCGCTGTCTCGCTGATCCCCGATGCGATCACCCCGCACGAAGAAGCCGTGTACACGAACATCGCGTTCATGGAATCGGTGCATGCCAAGAGCTATTCCTCCATCTTCTCCACGCTGGCCTCCACCAAGGAGATTGACGAGGCATTCCGGTGGTCTACGGAGAATGTGAACCTTCAGAAGAAGGCTCACATCGTCATGGATTACTACCAGGGGGATGATCCGCTAAAGCGGAAGGTGGCCTCCACGCTGTTGGAGAGCTTCCTGTTCTACTCCGGGTTTTACCTGCCCATGTACTGGTCCTCGCGTGCCAAGCTGACGAACACGGCGGATCTGATCCGGTTGATCATCCGCGATGAGGCAGTTCACGGGTACTACATCGGGTACAAATTCCAGAAGGGCCTGGAGAAGGTTTCCGAGGAGAAGCGCCAGGAAATCAAGGATTACACTTTCGAACTGCTCTTTGAGCTCTACGAGAACGAAGTTCAGTACACGCATGACCTGTACGACGGCGTTGGCCTGGCCGAGGACGTCAAAAAGTTCCTGCACTACAACGCCAACAAGGCGCTGATGAACCTGGGCTACGAGGCGATGTTCCCGTCGTCGGTCACGGACGTGAACCCGGCGATCCTGTCGGCACTCTCACCGAACGCGGACGAGAACCATGACTTCTTCTCAGGGTCAGGGTCGTCGTACGTCATCGGCAAGGCAGTCAACACCGAAGACGAAGACTGGGACTTCTAGGTCCTTGTGTGAGATGCGGTTCTAGTTGGCGGAAACTGAACTAGTTGGCGGAATCTCCGCCAACTAGCAGATAGGTCCGCCATGTGAGGTTCCATTCTAGATGGCCATTTCCCGACTTAGTTGGCCAGGTTTCATTGCAGTTGGTCCAAGAGAGCGATCGCCAAGTGGGCCTGTGCGACAAAGACTAGTTCTACTTGAAACGCGAGAGTTCTACCTACTCGGAAACGCTGATCCGTTGAGTCATTGAGCACTGCTTGGGCAGGTGGAGCCTATCCCACCAGCTTCCACTTGAGCCCTTAACCGTTCTGCCGCCGCTGGCTGGCTCGGAACGATTGACCGCATGAGACCGCAGCACGATCTAACCGTAGTTCGTGCTGCTCGCTCATCCTGGGCTGACCAAAAAGGTTGGACACATAACACATATGCGCTGTTTTATGGGAACTTTCACCGACCCCGATGTGGTTTTTAATTGAGTACGACGATGACGACTAGCAACGCTCTGCTGGCAAGCTTGGCGATCATTAAGGCCAACTGGGATCACTCGCAAGAAAGCTACGTCGACAACTTTCTTCCCTTCTTCCTTGATGTGGCAAAAGTACCGAAGGACCAATGTCGGCTCCTGCAGCCAAAGTTCACATCAGAGGTCGATTTGGAATCGATATACCCGAAGGCGTTCTTTCCACTCTGAGCCGTCGCGCTGTCCACAAGAGCTTTGGGAGACGTGAAAAGGTAGTTTCATTGCTGATGCTACAAAGCTAGCCGGTCTTCGCGACTTGGGCCGCCAGAAGGCAGACTATTTGCGAAAACAGTCTGCCCTTGTAAATGAACTAGGGGACTGCCCCGGCTTTTGTTGACTCGGGGTCTTAGGCCGCTGTGAGCGCGGACCGGTTGATTGTTTCATATTCGATGGGCGTGAGTTTTCCCAGTCGTCGCTGCCGTCGCCGGCGGTGGTAAGACCGCTCGATCCAGGTCGTGATCGCCAAGCGCAGATCCCGTCGCGTGAGCCACCGCTGACGATCCAGGACGTTCTTCTGCAGCAGCGAGAAGAAGGACTCCATCGCGGCGTTATCCGCGCACGCACCGACCCTGCCCATCGAACCTGTCAACCCATAACGACGCAGCGATTCCACGAAACGCCGTGACCGGAACTGCGAGCCTCGGTCGGAGTGCACCACTGTTCCTGCCGGGCGGCGTGCCCGTACGGCGTTCTCCAACGCCGCTACCGCCAGCGAGGACTTCATCCGGGAGTCCATCGAGTAGCCCACGATCCTGCCGGAGTAGACGTCTTTCACCGCGCAGAGGTAGAGCTTTCCTTCAGCGGTGGGATGTTCGGTGATGTCCGTGAGCCACAGTTCATTCGGTGACGCAGCGGTGAAGTCCCGTTCCACTAGGTCATCATGGACCGGTGGTCCCGGCCTGCGGTTCAGGCCCCGCTTCTTCGAAAACACCGACCAGATGCCGTGATCCCTGCACAGGCGCTGGACCCTGTTCTCACCGGCCGTCACACCCTTTTCCGGGAGCTCATCGGCGATGAACCGGTACCCGAACGCAGGATCGTCGGTGTGGATGTCCAGGGCGGCGTTGACCAGGTGCGCGTCCGACCAATCCCGGTTCGTCACCGGGCTGGCTCTCCACCGGTAATACCCTTGCTTACTGAACTTCAACACCCTGCAGGTCACCGCCACAGGAATCCCCTCGGCGGCAAGATCCGTGACCAGCGGGTAGATCTGTAATGGTCAATAGCCGGCCCGAGGCTGGCTGGCAGGCTGGTCCCGGGAAGCGGTGCGTGACTCAGGGTATATCCGACCCGCACCCGCGGTGTCTTGAAAATGACTCGTCCGCGCTGCTCCCCGGGCATCGGCCTGCCCGCACGGATGACCTGATCAGAAGATTGTCCACCCCGAAGGGTGTGACTCGTTACAGATGCGTCTCCGAAGCGAACAACGCAGGCTCCGCCAACCGACCGGTTCACTGAAGGAGAACAAACACCCATGACGATCATTGCCGAAGATTTCGAGTTCGTCGTCGGAGTAGACACCCACGCCCGCACACACACATTCACCGCGATCCACAGCACAACCGGGGCGGTGGTCGACACCGCAGCGTTCCCGACCACAGGACCGGGGATGGAACGAGCCCTTGCATGGATCCGGCGACGCACCGGCGGAAAGACCGTCTTCGCTGCCGTGGAGGGAACCTCCTCCTACGGCGCCCGCCTCACCCAGACCCTGCACGCCGCAGGCATCGAAGTAGGCGAGGTGAGGCCGCCCACCCGCTCCTCCCGCGCATTGACCGGCAAGTCTGATCCGATCGATGCAGAAGCCGCTGCCCGCTCCGTCCTCGGCAGGGAACGCGACTACGTCATCACACCACGCGCCGCAGGAAACAGGGCCGCGCTGCGGATACTGCTCGCCTCACGGTCCCTCCTGGACCAACAGCGCACCGCGAACCGGAACGCCCTCACAGCGCTGCTGCGCAGCACAGACCTGGGCATCGACGCCCGCGCATCACTCACAGAAGCGCAGATCACCACGATCGCAGCCTGGCGGAACACCAACACCACGGACGCCGTGGCGCGAATCGCCCGGACTGAAGCGAAACGCCTGGCTCTTGCGGCCAGAGACCTCAGCAACCAGCTCACCGAAAACCACAAAGCACTTGCACAGCTCGCCGAGGAACTCGCCCCAGGACTCCAAACGATCGCAGGAGTCGGGCCCGTAACCGCCGCGATCATCATCTGCGCCTACTCCCACCACGGCCGGATCCGCTCCGAAGCGGCCTTCGCCGCGCTCGGCGGAGTCGCACCACGCCCCGCATCCTCCGGCAACACAACCCGGCACCGGCTCAACCGATCCGGCGACCGCCAACTCAACCGCGCCTTCGACGTCATCGTCCGAACCCGCATGAGCTTCGACCCTCAGACCAAAGACTACGTAACCCGCAGCCGGGCCACCGGAAAAACCAACCGGGAAATCCGCCGCAACCTCAAACGCTACGTCTGCCGCTCCATCTTCCGCCAACTCCAAACCATCATGGCTTGACTAAACCCATAGAAGAGTCATTTTGGGTTGATGTCCCTCGCCAGATACGCGGCCGCCCGCCGCAGGATCTCATTCTCCTGCTCCAATAAACGGTTGCGTTTCTTCAACTCCCGCATCTCCGCCGACTCCGCTACCGCCGGACCCGCACCGGCATCCTTCCGATCAGCGATGGCGATCCAGCGTTTCAACGTCGTAACCGACAGCCCGAAATCCTTCGCTACCTGCGACAGCGGCGCCTCGCCCTTCCGGGCCCCATCAATAACATCCTGGCGGAACTCCGCCCCATAAGGCGTAGGCATGGTCAACATCCTTCCACGAGCACAGCTCGCTAGGTCAAGGAGTCAACAAAAGCCGGGGCAGTCCCGGGAGCTAAAGCATCGGGTTAGTGTGGGAAGCGATTACGAAGCACCCCAATCCGACTCAGAAGATCACGATCTCCGGCGGGAAGCTGATGACTGGCGTAACGGTTTGCTCCCTGGACGGGCATCTTCATGCTCCGCACCGGATCGAGCCTCAGCGGTTTGCCGCATCTTTGCTCGACCTGTGGGACCGGGCCGAGGAACTCACCAAGGCATTGCCGTGCGAGCTGGGGCAGGAGCAAACTGGTCCGTACGTCCGTACGTCCGTACGTCCGAGGAGATCATCATGGATGAGACATCAGGAACGGAAGGTCGGAGCGAGAGCGCCGCTGAAATTTACGATCGGCTCTTCATGCCTTCCCTGGCGGGCCCCTGGGCGGTCCGCCTCGCATCCGCCGCTAAGCTCGCGCCCGGAGACCGGGTGCTCGACGTGGCATGCGGCACCGGAGCTGTCGCCGGAGAGGCCGTGCACCGTGTGCGGCCTGGTGGGTCTGTGTCCGGTCTCGACCGCAGCGCCGAGATGCTCTCGGTAGCCCGGGCCAAGCTGCCGGACCTGGATCTCAGAGAAGGTAACGCAGAAGCACTTCCATTCGAGGATGAGGCATTCGACGCCGTCATCTGTCAGTTCGGTCTGATGTTCTTCGACGACCCCGTCCGGGCCCTGCGCGAGATGCAGCGGATCCTCCGCCCGGGCGGGCGCCTAGCCGTGGCTGTCTGGGACCGGCTGGAGCGAACCCCCGGTTACGCGGCGCTGACCGACCTGGCCGAACGCCATCTCGGTCTTGAGGCCGGCAAGCCCATCCGGGCCGCCTTCGCTCTGGGCGACGTCGATACGGTGCAATCGCTGCTGGAAGAAGCAGGTTTCTCAGCGGTCGAAGTGGAATCGGTCGACGCCCCGGCGATTTTCTCCTCCCTGTCCGACTGGGTGGAAGCGGAGGTTCAGGGCTGGGTCGGCGGCGGCTTCAGCGAGGACGACTACGGCGCACTCTTGGCGGACGCGAACGCAGTGCTGTCGCCGTACCAACGACCCGACGGCGCCGTCGAGTTCTCACTGCCGGCCGTCGTAGGCACGGGCACGAAACCCTGATCCCGAAGGGTGGGCTGGCGGGATCCGCCGCTTGACCAGAGCGCGACCTCTCGTTGTGCAGCGCCCGCTCGAAGATTTTTCCCACGATCGCTCCCTGTGGCACCTGCATAATCTCTCGCAGCAATAATGGGCGTAGGAATGGTCGGGACGCTGGCACCAATCCTCCTCGAAAGGCAGGCCCGGGCTCCCCAGCTGAGGCGCCGCCGCTCCCACTTCTAGTCGGGTCCCAAGGCATCAGTAAGCCCCGGCCGTCATGCTTGGTCCGGGAGCAGCCGCCGGTACGAGGGCGAGTGTCTCCCTTTTGCCGGGCGGGGCCGCCCACCCCCAGGAGCCGCCCCGCCCCGCTCTTCCCAGAACGCCTACTCTTTGCCGACCGGTTCGATCAACTGCGGGCCATCGTTGCGGACGTTGCCGACTGCCTTGTCGACGACGCTGGGGAGCAGATGCGGCTCCGGAATCGCCTCCAGCAGCTGCCGCACCTCGTCCTTGTCCTCCAGCGCCGGGTTGAGCCAGTCGCCGCGGAGATCCGGCGGCACGATAACCGGGGTCCGTTCATGGATGTGCCCGAGCGCGTCGGTTGCCGTCCGTGTGAGGATGGTGGCCGTCGTCAGCCACTTCTGTGGGTCGTCTTCGGACAGCTCCGGGTTCGGCCAGAACTCGTACAGGGCAGCGAAGCCCAGCAGCTCCTTCTCGTCCTCCGAGTGCAGGTAGATCGGCGTCTTCGATCCGTCGTGGTTCTTCAGCCACTCGTAATAGCCGTCGGCCGGCACCAGGCCCCGGCGCTTCACGGCGGCCTTCCGGAACGAGGGTTTCTCGAGGATCGTCTCCGAGCGCGCATTAATCATTTTCGAGCCGATCTTCGGGTCTTTCGACCAAACGGGAACGAGACCCCACCTGGCAGTCTGAAGCCGGCGAGTCAGCTCACCATCCGTGGCCTTCTCCGCGACTATCGGGATGTCCGTCATCGGCGCTACATTCCAGGATCGGCGCAGGTCGACCGGGGCATCCTGGATCTCGAAGGACTTGACCAGGTCGGCCTTGTTTCCGGAAATGACGAAGCCTAAACCGTCACCCCCGGATGCTTGGATCAACTGATCTCAGCAGGATTACTTTGGGCGGATATGGATATGGGAACGATCAAGTGCAAGTCCTGTCGCGGCACATGGACAGTCTCAACACCGAAGACCGAGAAGGTCATCTCGGACAACCACACCTACCTGAATCCCGGCCACCGGACCGTCACCGCCTGGGAGAGTTCGGACCAGGACACTACCGGGTCCTAGGAGATGCGTGAGTGCGCACACGGCGACCGCTCCACTGATGATGAGCTCCCGCCACCGCGCTTCTCACCGGGGGAAATCAGGCACTTCAGTGCAGCCACCATTCCAACAGTCCTGTCATTGACACCTGGGCTATAAGGTGCAAGGATCCGCTCGTGACGGAGAAGGTGCGGACCGGGAGTCCGCGGCTCGTGCGTCGTACCGCGGTGGCGATCGGCGTGCTGATCACCATTGTGCTGGTGTCTGCGACGATTCGGGTGGCGGTCGACTGGCCGAACATCCTCGCGGGAACCACCCCCAGCGACGGCGACTTCGCCGAGCGGTACATCGCTCACCCGTGGCTGGCCTACCTCCACATTGCGCCTGGCCTCGTTTACCTTTTGGGAGTGCCGTTGCAGCTGTCGCGTCGGTTCCGCACCCGGCACTACGACGTGCACCGGCGGTTAGGGCGGGTACTACTCACCTGCGCGCTTGTCTCCGGGTTGTTCGCGCTCCTCTTCGGCGTTCCCTATGCCTGGGGAGGCGCGCCGGAGGCCGTCGCGACGGTGGTGTTCGGCTCCTGGTTTCTTGCTTGCCTTGTCCTCGCGTTCCGGGCCATCCGGCGTCATGACGTACAGCAGCACCGCCGCTGGATGATCCGTGCGTTCGCCGTCAGTATCGGCATCGCCACTATTCGGATCTGGGTGGGAATCTTTGAGGGAATCGAGCAGGAAGTCTCCGGCGGGACAACATCGGGGGCGCCGGAACCGACGATGTTCGGAGTCGCGTTTTGGCTGGCGTTCACGATGCACGTCGCCATCGGAGAGTGGTGGCTGCGCCGCACTCCTGCCCTCAGGGGATGACGGCGCTGAATCGCCAACGGAGGCACCATCTCCAGCACCGTCGTCGTACCGGCTAGCCCTTCCTCTCACAACGAAACGGCCCGGTGAGCGCCGCTCACCGTACCCGTTTTCGCTGTCCCTCCGCCGTCAAGGCGGCTAGTGCACCGCTATCCGACGCGGTTCCCGGGCCACGAACGTCACGAGGGAGCCCCCTGCTCGTGCGCTCGGATCGCTGCGATTACGGGTGCCGAACCCTCCAGCCGGAAAACTTCGATAGGACGGGCCCGAAGGTACGCGTTCTGCCCCTCCATCCAGAGCTTCGCCTGTTCGGGGGTGAAAGCCTTCAACAGGTGGGTTGCTAGATATTCGAGATCGGTGATCCGGCGGGATTCAGCTTGATTCGGTGCGTGCTCACCCTTGTCCCATCGCTTGGAAGATTCCGGGATCACGCCCAGCAGCGCGGCCACTGCGTCGCTACCCAATGCGCTCACCAGACCTATCAGCGCAGGATTCTGCCCTTCCTCAGTCGGCCCTCCTTGAGTCATAACACTGACTATATCGCCCCTCTTCCAGGACATAACCGCGGGTATCACCGCTGGGGCAGCATGGCCTCGGGCAGGTCCTGAGCATCGAAAGCCGGCTACGTCAGCTCAAGGGCATCCCCGTTGAGGGCCAGTTCGCGTCAGTGTTCACCTGGAGTCCGGGGTCACCCTTGGAACCCGGAGCGGGAGAGCCAGCGCTTCGCTGAGCGCCGTGAGTACTTGCGCGGCCCTAATTCAGGGAGACGGCCTCTGTTTCAATCAGCGGGTTTCGCAGCCACCAAGAGGATCCGCTCTGCGGACTCCTGCCCGACGGCATACTCGTCTATGAATGCGTAGATTTACTACCTCACCAAATGTCATCTCCGAACGGGTGCCAACCGGCACTCGCGCCGGCATGCCGCGCCACCAGCTGCACGAAGGGTCTATAGGCGGGTTGGTCCTCGAGCAGGGCGGGAACTGCAGTTGCGATCGTTCCGCCAACGGCGGCGACCCTGCCCATTTCCCTGACGGCACCCGCCGCGTCAGGGAAGAACATTAATGCCATCGGACAAAGGACAGGGTCGAAGTCGGCGTCGGGCGATGGTAGTGCGGCCGCATCGCCCCGCAGCCACGTAATGTCCGGGCGAACGCGCGCCGCCACCGAAAGCATGGCCTCGTTGATGTCCACACCTGTCACGCCGCGGGCCCGACGATCTCCGCAGCACGTCGGGCCGCAACGCCGGTTCCACAGGCCACGTCGAGGACGCGTTGGCCGGGCGCAATCCCGGCTTCTGCCACCAGCAGCTGAGCCCACTCTGCGAAGATGGCCGGCACAAAGCGCTCTTCATATGCCTCAGCCGCGGCAAGTTCGAGTTGAAATGTCTCAGATGCCATCGTTATCGCCCCTCCTGGGAATAGCGGCTATAGATGTAGGATCCGCTCTGCATCGACAGATGCACATGGGTGGTCACAACCTATTTTCGATTCCCAGGCGGACTCTTGTGTCCGTAGTTGGGGGACTGTGGCCGGAACCTTGCTCGAGGTCCCCGGTGGGGCGACTTCGCCGGAGAGGCCGAGGACCTCAAACGCGTACGGGTCCTCGGCGACCTGCTGAGCAAGCTCAGAAACTGGGGCGAAGAGTTGCCGGGTGAAGTTCGACGGTGCCACCCGGCGGCGCCGTATTGAGTTGTTCATAATCATGTTCAGCAACACGTTGCGGCACCACCCGTACTCGACGGCCGCGGCCGCATACCACTGGCGGGCCGGTTCCGTCGTTGAGCCTGTCGATCAGGACCATGATGCAGCCCAGAGCAGTTGTGCAGCCTGCTCCACAACTGGGTGCTGTTTTTCGCAGGTGCAGAGAAAACCCTTATGTACTGCAGGTTGCTGTACCAAAGGCCAGTCATGTCTGAGAACGGGACTTCAGATCATCTGCCAGTTTCCGTACTATCCCAGATTCCCAGCCTTTTGCCGCTCCTGCTGTGCGCGGATCGCGACCGGGTGCCAGTCCAGCTCAATCAACCGTTTAGGGCAAGCATCGGCCGCTTCCCCTCTCTCTGGCGCAGGTCCCAATCTAACTATCTCCGTTTAACTATGCACACGCTTCGCTGCACAGAAAACGGTTAGCGCCCGTCACCTACGTCCCCGAGGCACATGTGGTGCGTGTCTGCTGGATCCGGCTTGCCTCTTGGCGCGTCTTTGGCAGATGTGACGTTGGGGGCGCATACCGTTCGGTTGCGCCCGAGGGCTTTGGCTTGGTACAACGCGGCATCGGCGATGGCGGTCGCCGCAAGAATCCCAACGTGAGGTTCGACGGAGGCGACGCCGTAGCTGGCAGTGGGGAGCGGGAAGTCGAATTGGTGGCTCAGCCGCAACATGTGTCGGCTGACCTGATTGGTGATGGATTCGGCGTGGCGTGCGCACACCCCGGGCAGGAAAAGGATGAATTCCTCCCCGCCGTAGCGGCCGACCAAGTCGGTGGAGCGGACGGTGCTTCTGCACGCGTCAGCGAATGCCCGGAGAGCCTCGTCGCCGGCGTAGTGTCCCCAGGCATCGTTGACGGCCTTGAAATTGTCCAAATCAGCCATGATCAGGGAACCGGCTTTACCGTTGCGTCGCATACGGCGCAATTCCGCGTCGGCCAGATCGAGGAAGCCAGTGCGGTTGAGTACGCCGGTCAGGCCGTCACGAGTGGCCCGGGTCCGGAGCTCCCTGGTCATCTGTTCGGCGCTCACCTCGCTGACGGTGGAGGAGATCACCACCAACACCATCATGGTGATGATTGTGGTGACTTCCGATCCGAAGAAGGTTCTGAAGACGGTTGCGTCTGGGCCGACGGCGATGAACGCGACACAACGGAAGCAGTAGAACATCGCGAGCAGAGCCGTGGTGACGACTAACGGATGTTGGGTACGAGAGTAGCCTGACGGGAGCCGCCACATTTGGGCTGAGGCGAGGGCGAAGGTAATCGTCATGGCCGCGAGAAATACTGGCCCGCCGGACCATTCGTTGCTGGCAGGGGAGTCGAGGGCGGAAACCGCTAGCGTCACGCCCGGCAGGAGGAGAAGCTGTGCGAGCAGCCGTCGGCCGCGCGGGAGATGGGCCCCGGTGCGCAGGGAACAGGCGCCGGCCCAGACGCTGGCGCCTCCAGCGACCAGCAACGCGTTCGCCGATGGGTTGGCCCATACCTGGTGGGCGGTCCCGTCGAGGAGGTACCCAGCCGAGCCGATCATGAAGAACATCAACGCCAGACACCACCAGATGCTGTACGGGGCCCGGCTCCTGCGGAAACTGATCCAGGACAACACCAAAACGGTCAAGGCTACGGCGGCGAAGGCGACCCGTAGTGACGTGGCGTCCATCAGCATACTGGCCTACCGATGGTTCATCAGGGCTGCTGGGATCGGGTAACCGGCCCCGTGTGAGGAACGCATCGGTCTACTTCCAGCGCCGGGCGCGGCCGGTGAGGAACTGGGTGTATCCGATCAGGGACGCCGTTGAGCACAGTGCTTGGTATGCCAGCAGGAACGCGAGGTAACCCAGGTGGTTACGGCGCACAACCAGGCGGAGCGGTTGGAAAACCTTCCGGGCCTGATAGGTGCGCAGAGCGCCGTAAACGAGCAGTGTGATCGGCAGCACTGCAAGCGTCCATGCCGAGACCAGCAGGGGCATGCCCAGAAAGAACAGGACGAGTCCGGGGAGCCAGATGAGCCCGTAACCGATGTCCAGCAACGGGATGAGCAAATCGATGCCGGCAATCCACCTGGATAGGGGGCGCTTCTGCCGCCATGGAGGGACGGCGTGGAGCCCTTCGAACATACCGCGGGCCCAGCGCGCGCGTTGCCGGTAGAAGTGACGCATGCTGGCCGGTGCGTCGGTGAAGGCGGCCGCTGTTGGCTCGTGCAGGACGGCGCTGCCGTCCTGCATCAGCCGCCATGTCAGCACGATGTCTTCACCGATGGCGTCCGGCCAGCCGCCGACCGCCCGGAGACGGTCGGTGCGGTAGACGGAGAACGCTCCCTGGGCGACCAACGTGGACTGATACATGCCCTGCATGCGTTTCACCCCCGCGATCCCGAGATAGTAGTCCCATTCCTGCATTTTGGTCAGGAGATTGGTCCGGGAATTGCGCACCAGCACTGACCCAGCCACAGCCACGGTCCCCTCCGGTCCTGATTCCAATCGGGCGATCAGCCGCTCCAGCGCCTGCCGGTGCAGAGTCGTGTCAGCGTCGACAGTCACCACGTACGGCGTGGTGACATGCAACAGCGCGCAGTTAAGGGCCAAAGACTTGCCGGCCCTAGGTTCGCAGACGACACTCAGCTGCCCACCGACGTCCATGGCGGCTCGACGGGCGCGGGCCACGGTCAGATCCGAGGACCCGTTATCGGCCAGGATGAGCTTCACCATACCGGGATAGGAACTGCGAAGGATTGCGTGGACCGTCTGGGCGATCGTTGACTCCTCGTTGCGGGCGGCGATGATGACTGTCACCGCACCACCGGTATCTACGCCGCGTAGTCCCGGCTGACGATCAAGGAGTAACGACATGCTGAGGAAAGCCACAATGAACCCCGGCAGATAGGCCACCAG
Organism: Arthrobacter sp. M71 S08; assembly: GCF_059089725.1. NCBI lineage: Bacteria > Bacillati > Actinomycetota > Actinomycetes > Micrococcales > Micrococcaceae > Arthrobacter > Arthrobacter sp. M71 S08. The sequence goes on from NZ_JBNHEY010000006.1 coordinate 188,574, forward strand.
AAAAACGAGGACCCACGCTGGGACCGTACCGTTCGTTTCGGCGAGATCGTGTACCCACGGTAGAGAGAGCCAGACAGACGCCGCGACCCACAGGAACGCGAAAATCACTGACAGCATGAACTTCACGGTTACCGAGAGGTAGAGGCGGCGGTGTGCAGGTGGGGGAGGGGGCTGTCTCTGCCCGGATGGCAATGGTGCTGCCGGGCTAGTTTGAGCTGCCGGGCTCACAGTCGGGGCGGGGACAGGAGTGGTATGTGCTGCGGTCCGCCTGATCTCGGTCATCGCCTGCTTCCCGCGTGGGCATGCAGCTTCTCCACGCACGCGCCGTTAGGAGCATTCAGCGCCTTTGCTTCCTGTCCATAGCGAGGCTCGCCTTGCGAGCACTTGGAAAGTCCGACCGCCCATCCGCCTGAACTCGACGCCGGGAAGAACTGGCCACAGCGTGGATCGTCGTCAAAGCAAGCTGACAATGCATGCACGGGTTGCTCCTGTTGGTTCGGAAAGGACGTCCGGCCACGGCACCCGACGCTACTCAGCCGTCTTCATTGGTATCAGTCCTCGTCGCACGGGCCCGTGGCCGCCGTGTCTGATGCCCACGATCCAAGGGATGAGTAGGACCAACTAGGGACAACACCTACTCCGAGAAGCTACCAAGGCGACTCTCCCTTTTGCGCTGTCCTGCGGGAATCTTGGGCAAAACCTTTGCAGCTCATGGAGGAAAGTTGAACCGCGGCCAGCCGTCCGTGCAGGTACGACTGGACGTTCCTTCGGGGGATCCCCTTCGCGCCTCGAATGACGGATTCACATTCGGACGCCGGCATCGGCGGGTTTTCGGGATGGCAACCGATGTGCATCATGGGTTGTCTAGGGGAGGCCACCGTGAGATGGCCAGTGCCGACGTCGGGCTGACCGAGTGGACGTCGATGACTTGGATAGTTTCTTACGCCTTATCCACCGCGTCTTGCGGGGAAGGGGTCACTGGTGAGCAAGGGCGTGAGCCGTAGGTTGAGGATCCAGTGCGGGGAGGCCGCACCGAGGAATTGCTGGGCGGTCCGGCTGGACGCACCTCTGGCGAGCGGGTCCCTCGTCGAGCCTGTCCAGAAGGGTGATGATATGGCCCCACGGCGATTGTCCAGCAGGCTGTTGGACAGATTCTCCCGTCGATGCGCCGGCGGAAGCTCTCCTATATTGCAGGTTGCTCCCAGACAGCCCGGTCATGTCGGGAACTGGGCAGGGAGGTTCCTCCGCGAGCTGACGGACGACTCGCTGCCCAAGAACTGGGTTGAGTTTCCTTTGGTTGAGGCGGGGTGAGCTTGTTTTTGCGCTAGTTTCGAGCATCGCACGCTGGTACTGCTCGAGGATCAAATCCGCAGGGTTGAAACAGTGGGACGCCCATCCGCTTTCAGAGCGCTGTTGCCGAGCGTCCACCGACTATGCAGCCACGATGGCAAGTCATTACCGGAAATCAAGCCTTGTCTATCCTTCCGTGCAAGGCGTTACCTATCGTCTTGCACGTACCTGCGGTCAGGGCACACTGCTAAGGTCGTCGTCGTCGCATGTCAGTGGGTGTATCTCCTGCGTTCGAAGGCTTGGATGACGGTTTGGGCGTGGTCTCTGAGTGTGGTTTGGCGGGAGGCGCCGGCTACCTTGAGCTTCTCGTCGAGTGACTTGCTCTCTTCCAGAAGATCTCGACCGTTCGGAGTAATATCGACGAGTTGGCTTCTTCGGTCGTGCCAGTGACGGGATCGGGTCACGAAACCTTTCCGGGCGAGCACTTCTACCGTTTTGCCCAGCGTTTGAGACTTTATTCTCAGTTCCGCGGCCAGCTCGCTTTGACCGAGTGCTCCGCGGACGGCGAGAACGGACAGGATCGTCAGTCCTGCGTATGTGATTCCGTAGGCGGCCAAATCTTCGTTGTACGCGTTCTCGACGAGGCGTCCAGCGGTGATTATCAGACGCGCGGTGGGCCATTGATCCAGGTTCGACATGGTCGGCGCTTTCGTGTCATGTGCGGGTCGGGGAGGGACGCGTGTCCGGTTGGTTAAGAAGCTTCGGCCGGTGCGGGGAACTGGTTGTACCCCGCACCGGCCGAAGCAGTCATGCTCTCGCTTAGTGGGTGGTGGTGTGGGTCCTGTCGCGGTTGCGGCTCAGGAGGACACCGAGGGCGATCATGCCGATTCCAAGGAACAGGTGTAGCCAGTTATCGGCATCGTTGACCGGTACGAAGTTCGCGGCCGAGTCGTGGTCGATGATGAGGCCGTAGATCCAGAGGATCAGGTAAACCACACCACCGTAGATGAGGTAGCTGCGCGCACCTGAGATGGTCCGTGCCATTGCGAGGCCGGCGGCTCCGAAGAGCAGATGGACGATGTTGTGCAGGACGGAGACCTGGAAGACACCAAGGAGCAGTGCTTCGGAGTTGTGGCCGGCGAAGCTCATCTGGTCGTACTGGCTGGTGATGCCCGGGATAAAGCCCAGTATGCCGACGAGAAGGAACACGGTTCCGACCGCGGTGGCGGCCTTTTGGATGTTCGTCCTCGTTCTATCCCCTGCGGCTGAGTTGTTTGCTGTTGTCATAATCGTTTTCTCCTTGGTGAGACTGAGTAGATCGTGCTGAACCGGGGAGGAACAGCACAGCTTGTGGCACGACCGGCGAGACACAGACCGGATGTGAAGCTTGCTTACTATCCATAAGGTAAGCACCCTTATCAATTTTTGGCAAGAATGTCGGACGCTTGTCCATGTTGTGCGTGTTGTGCGGGACAAAGACCGCGGTCACCATGGGGTCTGCGTCAGCAGATGGAGGGGAAGCAGGAGAGTAGGCTTTCATTCCACGAAGCGGTAGCATCACACCAACCGCACATGGGTACCGAAGATCGAAAAGCCTCATGATACGTATCACTAGGCAGAAACTGTTGCGTTACACCGCCGATGGGTTCCTGGCGGGCCTTGCCTGCCTGGAGGTCGAGAAGTGTGTTCCGGCTCCTGAGGATTTCGATGTCGATTTCGGTAGTGCCTGGCGGCAGTGGTATCCGGCCCAGCCGCCAGGCCTGCTGCCGGTACTCGGGCCGGGCGGTACCCGCCCGCGGCAGCTTCTGTACTGCATCCGGCTCTCGGATTCCCCGTACAGGTTGTGCGATCTGAAGTTGGAACGCGCCCCCCCTGGGTCTGACCCCATGGGAATTCCTTGAAATCCGTGCCGCAGGCATACCGCCTCAGGAGTGGGTGCGCCTTGCCGGCCTGTACCAGCATGCCGTACAGGTACGCCAGAAGGCCGGACCGACTTCAGTTGCGTGAGCCGCAGCCGAGCCCGTTAAGGATCACTTGATGAAGCCCAGCAGGATCCGGCACCCGGTCGCGGCCATGATCCGGGAGACAGCGGGCGAAATCCTCACGATCCTGTGGCATCGGCTCCCATACCGCCAACGTTGTTAGACAAGTCATTAAGAACCTGTCTCGCTCATCCGGATCCGCGGATGTTTGCTGCCCTTAGGCGCTACCGGGGCGCACTATAGGCAATTATCGGCGTTCCCATATCCTCAAGACGCACTATGCACTGGAGGTAGCCATCCCACTTCGGCTCACACACACCCGCCAGGCAGGCATCGGGGTTCAGGAATCTTCGGCGCTGGATGGGCCAACGCCAACGCCAGCGTCGGCGGTGCTCCGGGTTCGAGCGGCACGTTCTCCATCCGCCCATTATTGCGCTGGAACGAAGGAAACCGCTCGAGGCTTCAAATGCTTCTTAGCGCCATGGCGTTTTCCGTAGTCGCCCCCGCATGAGTGATCAAGGTATTCATAGGTTGGATCGCTGACGATGATCATCCGATCCAAACTGCATGGGGGTAGTCATGGAATCTTCTACCAGCGGTTTTTCAAGCAAAGCTATGACCCGACGTCAGTTCTGTACTGCGCTCAGCGGAGGGGTGCTTCTGCTGGTGGCCGGTGGAACAGTCGCCGTCGTTGCACGTAGCGAACACAGTGCCGGGACCACCGCCGTCACTACGTTCGGGACGGTTTCCATTCTTCGCGCTGGACGCTTCGCTCGTTTGGATGCGCAGGGCCGCACCCCGGCGAGCAACCTCATGACGGCCGCATCCCATTTCAGCGGAGAAAGCACGAAACCGTCGCTCCCAGCGGGAGCGCGGTCAGTGATGAGAATCGGTGACAGTCACGGTCACGGCGACTACCTCCAGGACGGAGGCTGGCCGCAGCCGGTCAATCACACCTGGGGCGACGTGCTCGTTCTTGAAGCGGAGATCCGCAATTCAAGCCAAGACCCGATCCTGTTCAGCCCAGCGCAGCTTCAACTGAAGTTGGCGCCATTAGGTACCGCGGTCGTCCCTCAAGATTTCGATCGCGTTCCTGGCAGGCTGGACGTAGATACCGCTGAGCAGGTCCTGATCAGCTACCTCGTGCCGCATCATTCGGCGGATTTCGAGCTCGAGTTCTCCGAGGTCCTGCAGGAAACCCCCCTGCGGATAGCTGTGCCGCCCCTGACCGCTACAGGAGAACTGCTGTGAGCCCGCTGAGCATGCACATCAACGAGGGATTCCTGCCAATGGTGGACGGCTCGCTTGTATACCACCGGGGTTTCGGTGATCGACCAACCCATCTCAATGACCCGAAGCCAGCCCTGAAGATAGGGCCACAGGTGTTCACGGCCGATGGCCGAGTGATTCCCAGCCGCAGCTATCCACTAGGGGCGCCTCTACCACCGTATGGCCGACCCGCTCCCCTACGAGCAGACCCTGCGTTCCAGCGCCAATTCCTTGCCAGGCGCGCATACTGGGCGAGCTACTTCCCGGAACGGACGTTGGTCGCCGAAACAGGAAGTACGATCAGCATCCTGCTGCACAACAACCTGTCACAGCCACATGAATTGCTCTTTCACGGCGCCGGACCAAGAGGCGCCCACGTTACGAGCGGCAGGGTCGGTCCTGGGCAGTCCAAACTTCTGACATTCCCGGCGCCGGCTCCAGGCACCTACCTATTCTCCGACCCCGGGAACCAGTCCGTGGAGAGAACTCTCGGCCTCTACGGCGGACTAGTGGTCATCGACCCGGCCAACGCGTGGAGGCTCGGGCCGAATGGACCGGAATTCGAACGCCAGTGGCTGTGGATGTGTCACGATGTGGCACCTAACTGGGCGCGCATCGCTTCCCAGGGGCGAACCGTGAACCCGCTCACCACCCCTGCCGTACCGCGATACTTCACTCTCAACAGCTACTCCGGGTTCCAGGCGTTAGCCCTCACCACCGATGAGGAATTCAATAAACGCCGGGAGGAGGAAACACTACCCTCAGGCCACCCACGAGAAACCGACGTGCGTAACTTCAGCACTACCCCAGCCCCGGGCGCAGTCCGGACCGGACAACTCATGAGAATGCTCAACGCAGGGATCGTGGACCACCAACTGCACTACCACGGGAACCACGTTTGGACGGTGCGCGCAAACGGCACCGACTTCCCGCGCTCAAACGGCAGAGTAAGCCCTGAAGGTGATGTCGTCCTTCAACAGTGGGAGGACACCGTCCAACTCCAGCCGGGTGAAGTCAAGGAGGCAATGCTTCCAGTCCGCCGGCCTCCTGAAGTGATTGATGCGGTATGGGACGCGCGGAACGAGGACTGGAAATACCCCATGCACTGCCACGCCGAACCCTCACAGACAGCGGCCGGCGGTCTTTATCCAGGCGGCCTCATGTCCGATTGGGTCCTCGCCGACGGTCCCGTACCCAAGCCCGGCCTGCCCGCCACCGTGGAAGACGACGCTCACCACACGTTCCGCAGCCAAGTGGACTTCGCATCCGACCAACCGCACGAAGGCAGCCCCGAAACCGAATTTCCGCTGCGACCGAACGTTTCAGTGGAGCTGGACTTCTTCAGCAGGGAACTGGAGTTCCCGGACGGCTCCGAGCATGAGGTCTGGAGTTTCGAGAACGGCAAGTCAGGGCGCCAACTGCCTGGCCCGCTCGTCCGGATCACCGAAGGCGACATCTTCCATGCCACGGTCAAACCAAGCAAGAAGGTACACACCATCCACTGGCACGGCCTGGAGCCGGACCCACGCAATGACGGCGTGGGTCACACCTCTTTTGAGGTGACCGGGCACTACACCTACCAGTGGCGGCCAGACCTTGCGGAGCAAGGTAACCCGAACCGCGGCTCAGCGGGAACGTACTTCTACCACTGCCACGTCAACACGCCACTGCATGTCCAGATGGGAATGTTTGGTGCTGTCATCGTGGACCCACCACCGAACTCAAACAACCCAACCCCGGCAGGAAGCCGGCGCCATTCCTCCGAAGGCCCCCTATACGACATCGCGACGGAGATCCTGATCGCGCCCTATTCGATCGACCCGCGCTGGCATGAATTGAACCACGCAGCCGGCCTCTCCGGTGATGACGCGGGCCTCAACCGCTTTGAACCCAAGCACTTCTTCCTCCTCGGAGGTGTCATTCCCGCTCGGCCGCGCGGCGACCGTGTCTGGGCGATCTCCACCATGAAAGCGAACGTGGTAGGAGGCACCCGACGACCCACCCTCGTCCGTTTCGTGAACGTAGACTACTTCCCCACCCGGACCCGCTTCATGGACGCGGCGGGAAGGCCAGCACGCATCGCGGAAATGATCGCCCACGACGGCCGCCCATTCTGGACAACCCCTCACCCGACCGGACCGGCCGTACAACCATCCATGGCCGGACAACCCCTCCTGACCAGCATCATCAAGTCAGGAGCAGCAGAAAAATTTGACCTCCTACTGCGCCCACCCACCGCAGGCAAGTACACAATCGCCGTCGACTTCCTGCACTGGATCACCGGCCAAGTCCTCGCCACACGCACCGTGTCCATCACTGCTAGCTGAAGCACGACCCGCCTAGGCAGAACCCGACCTGGCAGTTGGCCATCCTTGCCCTGATGGTGTGGGGGAGTTGATCGTCAAGGAAGTGTCGCGGGCCTGTTGAAACCGGCCGGAACTTGGATGCTAATGGCGGTCAGGTGCCACCCTCATCAGCGGTCTGTTCGCCGCGTGACCAAATCGCCTTCAGGGATTGCGCCAGTCGCGTCGGCTCTGTGCGGTGTGGTGGATCGAAGTGGTGTCGGTCGGCAAAGACCTCGAGGGTGAGGTCGGCAAAGAAGTTGCCGAGGCGATCGGCCACCTCAGCGAACTGGTCCGGGTTGCTCAGCTGGCCCAGGGCGAAGTAGACGGGACGGTTGAAGGTGGTGAGGGCGTCGCGGTCCAGGTCATAGGTGTGGAAGGTGCGCATGAGCGCGCGGATGCCCTCGGGTCTTTGCTTTATCCATGGAGGTGGTGGGCCGGGTGGTGGGTCCGGTAGCGGCACGTCGGCTCGTACCTGCAGACGCATGAAGACTGCCATGAATTGTTCATGGGGTAAGGGGGAGAGTTCCTCGTACTGGGCCCACAGCTTCTCGTGCTGCGGGCTCCAGTTCCAGTTGCCGGCCCATGCCGGCTCAAGCAGACTCAGGCTCAGGAGCTGCTCGGGGTGGCTGGTTGCACAGGCCAGGGCCGCGGCACCACCTCCGGAGTAGCCCACCAGGTGGAAGCGGTGCCATTTGCGTGCTTGAGCCTCCTGCAGTACGCCCTCGACCTCGGTGTCCAGGGAGTAGCCCGGTGGGGGAGTGGACTGCCGGTAGAGCTCGAGGTCTTTGACTGAAACTTCTGCATCGGCGCCCAGCACCGTGACAAGGCGGGCGTAGGCGAGGTCGGCCGGCAGGACGCTGCCGGGGAGCAGCATAACTTTCGGTATGCTCACCATTCACCTCCGCGGCGGTCGGTCGACGTGTCGGCAACCTCATTCTCAGGGGCTGGCGGCAAACGGAGAGTGATGCTCGTGGGCGATCAACCATTGGTCACCGTTGTCCACGAACACAAGGGTTGAGCGGGTCCGGCCCGATACAGCCTCCCCCTGGACGCGGCAGTCCCATATGAAGATCCCGGTACTGATGGCAACAGGGCCGAACACATCAATTTTCAGGTCATCGAGCCGACCGTGGAATTCCTCCAAGCCGGTGAACTGCTCAATCTCCATCCGCATGCCGGTCTCGGCGTCCTGGCGGTCCAGCGGCTCGACGTCGTCGAACTTCGTGAACTTCGGACCCGGCAGATGGTACGACGCCAATCGGTCAAAGTCCTTGACCGTCACAGCATCCAGAATCTGTTCGATGCGCGCCTGCACCGACGCCTGCGCGGATTCGAAGGGATCAGCAATTATATCCATCAGAACCTCCAGAAAAACCCTCCATCGGTCCCCTAAAACGACTAACGGGACAAAACCGGCATAGCTGTCGCTGCGGTGATAGTTACCTTCAATGGTCCTCCCTGCCCACCGCACCCGTCCACACTCTGGCCGGACCCGATGGGCGAACGGAGCCTTGGGCCTCAGGTCTAACCGTCGACAGGTCCGGGATATGTAGCAACCCATTGCCGTGCGTCAACATAGGCAATCCGCCCTCCATGCAGGTGTTCCCGCGTACCCCACCACTAGTCGTCAGCCTCAAGCACCTCCTCCACGACAGCCATCTGCCCAGCCTAAACGGACGACCGGAGCCAACTCGGCGGGCCGGGTGGTTCGGGAACGCGCCAATTTGAAATGCGGAACGGCCAAGTCACCAGTCTGATGCAAGCCCTCTGCCCTGAACTGGGTGCTGTGGGGGCTTCACCGATACCCGCGTGCGCCGTTGCAGCTATTCAGGACTTCGATGTATCAGAGGGCATACGTACCCAAAGGCGTGTACTGTGCCAGCTCGGGGGGAGCAGCACACACCGGGGAGCCCACCCCTACGTCATCAAGCTTGTACGCAAGTCGGTACCCTCACTTCCACGATGGCTGACCGCTCGCCTTCGGCGCTGAAGTCCTGCCCTACGTCCCGTAGGCTGAGCGTGTGGAAGGTAATACCCATATCCAGGCGATGCTGTCTCTTGCCCGCCGCTGCTGTTGTCCGCTGGGCCATGTTGCGACGGTACAACTTACACCCTGGCAGTGCCTGCACCACCACACCTGCGGCCCTGATCTAGCCGTCTGAGCCTGCAGCCTGCGCCTGGCGATAATGAGCCCTGTTGGTGCTTCCGGAGGCGGTTTCGTCGTGCCCGGATCGGCTATTGTCCAAGGGGTGGCGACTGGAAATTTTGAAGCAAAGGAAAGCGAAGCCTCAGGCAGCGGCACCGGGTGGACGTTCCTGACCAATCACGCCCATGTACTGTTGACCATTGCCCGTGATCCGCAGATACGGCTCCGCGATTTGGCTGCCACGGTCGGGGTCACGGAGCGCGCCGCCCAGAAGATTGCTGCTGACCTTGTGGAGGCTGGCTACATCACCAGGACACGGTCAGGTCGGCGGAACATCTATTCTGTGGTGTCCGGACGCCCGTTCCGCCACCCTGTTGATGCCGGCCATCAGCTTGACGAACTGCTGGCTGTGCTCGTACCTCAAAAGGGGCAGGCAGTCGAGGGCACGAAGGACTAGAACTTGGCTGGCCGCAGCACCTCGACGTCGCTTAGAAACAGAATCATGGCGTAGTCCTCGTAGTAGTGCTCGCGAAGGTGTGCAGCAAGGCCATCCGCTGTCACGGCGTCGCACACCACCTCGATTCGGATATTGCTGTTCGCTTCCCAGCCTGCTCCCCGTGCGCCCCGGCTGCCTTTCCCGCGTGCGTCGGTGATGGTGTACCCGTGGGCATTGTGTTGCTCGATGTCGCGGACGAGCGTTGATTCGAGGACGGCCTCGGTGACGATGGTCAGGAGCTTGCGTTGATGGCTTTCCATGGCTTATCCCCTCGCGAAGGTGTGGATCCAGATAGATAGGGCGTGGTAGAGCGGGATCCCCACCACTACATTGAACGGAAAGGTGATACCCAGGGATGCCGCCAGCGACAACGTGGGGTTGGCCTCCGGCACGGAAATCCTCATGGCCGCTGGTGCTGCAATGTAGGAGGCACTTGCTGCCAGTGTTGCCAGAATAGCTGTTCCGCCGACCGACAGTCCCAGGGCCCAGCCCAGCCCTGCACCTATTACGGCGGAGAACAGCGGCATGATGATGGCAAAAGCCACCAGGAAAATGCCGTATTTGCGCAGGCCCCCGAGTTGCGTTGCCGTCAGTAGCCCCATTTCCAGCAGGAATAAGGCCAAGATGCCTTTGAACATGTCCACAAACAGGGGTTCGATGGAGGACAGGCCATCGGGTCCGGCGATCCAGCCGATGAACAGGCCGCCTAGGAGTAGGACGATGCCTTTTCCGAGGAAGACCTCGTGGGCGACCGATTTCCACTTGGTCTCCTTGGAAATTCCCCGCGCCAAAACGATGCCCACGATGATGGCCGGTACTTCCAGCATCACCAGAAGCAGCGGCATGTGCTCTTCGAAGACGACCTGTCGTGTGCTCAAGTAGGCGATGGCCACGGCGAAGGTACCTACGCTGACGGAGCCATAGTGAGCGGCAATGGAGGCTGCGTCCGCGCGCTTGAAGCGTCCGAGGTAGCGCAGTACCGGGAAAGCCAGGAGAGACAGGAAGAATCCCATCGCCACTACAGCCAGCATCTGCGGTAGCAGTTCGCCGAAGGGCTGCTTGGCCAGCTCCACTCCGCCCTTAAGGCCGATGGCCAGAAGCAGCACGATGGTGACGAATTCGTATATCGCCGCCGGGAGGCGTAGCTCGGACCGGAGCAGCCCGGCCAGGGCGCCAAGAATGAAGAAAAGGATGATGGGGTCTACCACATTCGGACTCTCTGGTTGGACTGAAAAGTGTAGTAATCGGCCCTGCCGGTCCCATCTGGCTCCTTGGCCCCCGCAGGCAGTTTCGTAACGCCAGAGTTTCACAAATCTGCGCATTCACATGTATTTCAATTCACGAAACGTAATTCGTATGAATGCTCCACTGTCCTGGCATATGGCCCTTGAGGCGAAGCGCCGTACACTTCAGCTTCTGCTGGCCGGGGGCGATGGAAGCGACATCGCCAACGTTGACGACATCATTAGGTTCCTTCGGATTGTGCGTGCCTGCTCTGCAGTGTCAACCGACTGGCGCTGGCTGCGGGGCACGCCAATCCTGTCCGGCGCTCCTAATTCGTTGTTCAGCAGGTTTTTTGCAAGGCATATCGGGTGGGATGCCGGGTCCTGGCCCTCATCATCTCCGCCGTCGCACGGCACCGCGACGAGGCAGGGGAGCTATTCGGTTGAGCACCTACGTCGAAGGTGACACGAGCTCGCGTTGGTTCCGCTCCCCATGAACGATTCTTCGAACCGACCACCGAGGAAGTGTTCTTCCACTAGAAAATCCGGTCAATCCGATGTCCCAGCGGACCTGCCCAAAGCCGCCGCCGAACTACCCAGCAGGACCGTCTGCCTTACGACTCGAGCTAACCCGCTGGACCCGTGGTGCCCCTGTCACCTTGTAGGTGGCGGGGTGCTGCCCTGCCCGGACGATCCGGCCCAGGCGACGGTCCCGCCGCTGATCATCTTTGCCGTGCCCCGCACCCGCGACGAGAACGGAGAACTGTTCGGCTACGGAGCCTACGTCGAGGGCGACACCGCTACCCACTGGTTCCGATCTCAGGAACAATGCCTTGAAGCCATCACCGAGGAAGTGTTCTTCCACTGGAAGACAGGCCAGTCCGATGATTCCGCGAACCTTCCAGCCACGGCAGCCGAGCTGCCAGACTCAGACCGCAAACCCTGCCCCGGCTGGACCAGCTAACAACTCGCTGATGTGTCCCGGCTACAGCCGGCCGGGACACCTCGCTGGAAGGCCCTGATTGCGCAGCACTGGCGACGCTCCGTCAAGCAAAGGCAACTCCGAACTGGGCTGGGGGAAAATGCTGTTCTTACAGCATGTGGGCGACACGGGATTAGGCAATCACTCCCGCCCCCGTGTGACGGTCGCACCATTGATTCATGAGCGAGTGGAAGTCATACCGACGCCAACCCGCTGTTGTTGCAGCGGCAGTGGCGTTTCTTTGCTGTGTCCTTTTCTGGGTGATCGGGATGGCCGGCGGGTTGGCCTTCCTTCAACGTCCCGCAGACCCGATGTCCGCGCTGCTCGGGCTCTACGCCATGCTTGTGGCAGTGGTCTTGTCCATCATCGTGGCCGGTGGCGCTGCGGCCTACCTCACTCGGACCATGCCCAGACGAGTCAAAAGGTAGGAGCCGTAAAGCTCCCCTCGCAGGGGTGATCTCCGGATAGCGAAACGGTGCCTCGAACGAGATCCGAATGTATCTTCCTTACAGGTACATACAGGGTCGGCCCCCTCGATACATTCATATGTTGAGTATGGCTTTTGCGATCAGGAAGTAGACGACAAGGCCGGTCGCGTCCACAAACGTGGTGATGAAGGGGTTAGAGAAGACCGCCGGATCGGCGCGGACGGCTCTCGCGAGGAGTGGCATGGCACCACCTACCGTGGCGGCCATGGTGCAAATGCTGAAGAGTGTCAGGCCAATCACGAATCCGATCGACATGTCGTAAACCAGGGTGGACACAGCGAATCCGATCGCGCCCAGCAGGAAACCCAATGAGGAACCGACCCGGATCTCACGGGCGAGAACATTCAGGATGTCCCGCGGGCGTACGTCGCCCAGCGCCAGTGCCCTTGTCACCGTCGTCGCGGCCTGGTTCCCCGTATTGCCACCGGTTCCAATGAGCAGGGGTATGAACAGGCTCAGCACAACCATCTGTTCGAGGGTCGCCTCAAATGCGGCCAGTACTTGGACGGTGAGCGTGGCGCCGACTGCCAGCACGAGCAGCCAGACAACCCGTGAACGTACGATATTCCTGACGGGCGTAGCCAGGTACGGTCGGCGAAGCGGTTCACTACCGCTGATTCGAGCGGCATCCTCCGACTCGGCGTCTTCGAGAATCCACAAGGCGTCGTCGACCGTCAGGATCCCGACGAGTCTGTCCTCGTTATCGACGATTGGCAGTGCCAGGACCTTCAGATCGGCGCAACGTCGTGCGGCTTCTTCAGCCGACGTTGAGGCGTTGACGTACTCCGGAGCGTGCATGATGGATGATACGGGGCTTTCCGGGTCGGCGCGCATCAGATCCCGCAGGCTCACCACGCCTACAACCCGCCGCCCGGCATCAAGCACCGGCAGGGTGTAGATGGTTTCGGCGTCGTCAAGCCGTTCACGTACACGGACCAGGGTCTGCGCTGCAGTGAGGACCGGATACGTCACAACGTATTCCGGGCTCATCCTTCTTCCTATCGACCGGTGTGGGTAGCCGAGTACCTCGGCTGTGAGGTTTCGTTCCTGCGGTGGCAGTCCCTGTAACAGCCGTCGTGCGACGGTAACCGGAAGCTCATCGAGCAATCCCACCCGGTCGTCGGGATCGAGGTCCGCAAAAATGAGCGCAACTTCCTCATCCTTCAGCCCCTGCACGAGTTCCCCCTGAAGGGTCACATCCAGTCCTTCGAATACCTCCAGTGCCTTCCCCTTGGACAGCAACCGGAAGACTATCGCGCGGTCCTTGACGCTCATGCGTTCGACGAAATCGATCACCTGGGACGGAGATAACTGGTTGACCAAATCGGATAGGAGTTGAAGATCCTTCTCCGCCAGGGCGCGCTGCACGGGATCCGGAACGGTTCCCTTGCTCGATGCCGTTTCCTCAACCATGTTCACACCTTCCCGAATTTTAATTCCCTACGCAAATGCAGATGAAGGTTCGACGGTCCTTCCTCCTGAAGCAGCCCATTGGGCAGTAGACAGGAGGTAGCACGATGAACAACCTGATGCGGTGGCCTAGCGTCGACATCGCAGATCCCGTCCGTCGGTTCCTCGAAGGGGACGCAGGGTCCTGGCTTCGGCTGGAAGAGTACCGGGATGGCAATTCCATGGTCGTTAAGGCCGAGGTGCCGGGCATTGACCCTGAAAAGGACGTCGACATCACGCTCACCGGAGACCAACTGACCATCGAGGTCAGCCACCAGGAGAAATCAGAGCACAAGGACAAGCGCGGGTACCGCTCCGAGTTTCGGTATGGCACGTTCTCCCGGACAGTGACTCTGCCGGGAGCCGTGCGGGAAGAAGACATCCAGGCTTCCTACACGGACGGGATCCTCGAAGTACGGATACCTGTGTCCGAGCGGGAGGAAGGCCACTCCCGGAAGATTCCCGTCACCCGCAGCAGCGAAGCGGCCGGCGCGGAGCGCGGAACCAACGCCGGCGAAAGTGGAGCCGCTGGAAAGAGCGGAGCGGATACATGAAGCACCAGCTAAGCGGGGGCGCGGGTCTGTCCTGTTGGGCAGGCGGCAATAGATCAAGCACGCGGCACCGGGCAGGCCCGCTCCGAACACTGCCGACAGAACTCAAGAGATCCTTCCCTGTCCGCCGGTTTCTGGGTGGTTTTCGGGTCGTCCGGAGCAGGGCAAGCGAGGCGGCGACGGAGTAATCGGGTTCCTCGGCCGGAGGCGTATAAGCACGCAAAAGGAGGACCGATTTGCCTGCCACGTCAATACGGTCCCCGGCGTGTAAGACCTCTGAGTTCGCGCGCCGGACGCCTGCGGAGTCCAGCACCTCCTCCCACTGCGGAGAGTATTCGGCGGAGGGCAGGGTAAAGGTGATTGGCCCGTCGTTGCTCGTTGAAGCACGCGAGGAAATTCACGTCTGTAATCATGCTGCCGCGGTGATCCTTGCCGATCTCGGCCCAGTTATAGAAGACGCCAAGGGCGAGGACGAGTTCGTCGTCCCAGTTTCTTGGGAGCATGGGGGGATCCATTGAGGTTCAGCCAGCCGACGTCGGGCAGCGGTTGTCCTTCCCCGCGCTCTACCGGCCTGCCTTCGAAGAATTTTGAGCGGCGGAACGTCGGGTGATGACTGCGGAGCCGGCTCAGCATAAAGAAGAACTCGATCAACGGAGCGTCCATGCCCTCCCCTTGGACCCAGGACAGTTCGGAATTTTGGCAATAGGCATTGTTGTTTCCGTGCTGCGTCCGGCCGAGTTCGTCACCGTGAAGGAGCATTGGAACGCCCTGGGAGAGCATGAGCGTGGCCAGGAAGTTCCGCTGCTGGCGTGCCCGAAGCTCCAGGACTGCATCGTCGTCGGTGGGGCCTTCCGCTCCGCAGTTCCAGGAGCGGTTGTGGGATTCGCCGTCGTTATTGTCCTCGCCGTTGGCGAGGTTGTGTTTGTAGTTGAAGGACACCAGGTCGCGGAGGGTGAAACCGTCGTGGGCGGTGACGAAGTTGATCGAGGCCACCGGGCGGCGTCCGGAGGACTCATAAAGGTCGGCCGAGCCGGCGAGGCGTGAGGCGAATTCGCCCAGGGTTGAGGGTGATCCCCGCCAAAAGTCCCGGACGGCGTCCCGGTACTTTCCGTTCCATTCGGTCCAAAGCGGTGGGAAGTTTCCCACCTGATAGCCACCCGGACCGACGTCCCAGGGTTCGGCGATCAGTTTGACCTGGGACACGACCGGGTCCTGCTGGACCAGGTCGAAGAAGCTGGACAGCCGATCGACGTCGTAGAACTCGCGGGCGAGGGCGGCAGCGAGGTCAAACCGGAAGCCGTCCACGTGCATTTCGAGGACCCAGTACCTCAGAGAGTCCATCAGCAGTTGCAGGGCGTGGGGGTGCCGGACATTGATGGTGCTCCCTGTGCCGGTGTAGTCCATGTAGTGGCATCGGTCCGGATCGGTCAGCCGGTAGTAGGCGTTGTTGTCGATGCCTCGGAAGGACAGGGTGGGGCCGAGGTGGTTGCCTTCGGCGGTGTGGTTGTAAACCACATCGAGGATAACTTCGATTCCGGCGGCGTGCAGTGACCGGACCATCGATTTGAACTCCGGGACCTGCTGACCCGGTTCGCTCGTGGAGGCGTACTCGTTGTGCGGGGCGAAAAACCCCTATCGTGTTGTAACCCCAGTAATTAGACAGTCCCCGTTCGGTCAGGTGGCTGTCGTGAACGAACTGGTGCACCGGCATCAGTTCAATGGCTGTGACCCCAAGTTTTTGGAGGTGTTCGATCACCGCTGGATGAGCGACCCCTGCGTACGTGCCCCGTTCCTCCACCGGGACCTCGGGATGGAGCATGGTCAAACCCTTGACGTGCGCTTCGTAGATGACCGAGTCGTTGTAAGGGATGCGCGGGGGTAGGTCTCCCTGCCAGTCAAAGAACGGACTGATAACCACCGACTTGGGCGCTGAGGCTGCGGAATCCTCCGTGTTACAGGAGTCCGGGTCACCGATGGTATACGAGAACATCGGTTGGCCCCATCGGACCTGTCCGTCTACGGCCTTGGCACACGGGTCCAGCAACAATTTGTGGGGATTGAACCTGAGCCCTTCTTCCGGACGGTAGGGCCCCTCCACGCGGTAGCCGTACATCTGCCCCGAGAGCACATGGGGCAGATAGCAGTGCCAGACGTAGGCATCCACAGCTTCCAGCCGGATCCGCCGCTCTGAACCGGCTTCATCGAACAAACACAGGTATACCGCCTCTGCCGCTTCGCTGAACACCGCGAAATTCGTTCCGCTGCCGTCATACGTCGCCCCGAGAGGATACGGGTTTCCCACCCAGACTTCCATCGCCCGAGCCTCGAGTATCGGTTCATCTAGACGTACGGACACCGCCATGACCCTTACAGGGGTATACACCGCGGATCACTGTGATGAGGAGCCCGTAGTAAGCCAGGTGAAGCTGTCGAGGAAAAGCTCACCTTACCCGGCGCCTTCTGAGCAACTACGCGTTGGGGTGGCGGGGTCAATAGTCGGCCGACTCGCGCTGCCTGTGGTCCTGAGGCCCGGCACTATGTCTATCCTGCTTGTATGGAACCTGATGACGAGCTGTCAGTAACCCTGCCCGTCGCAGACTGGGCGCTGATCGACGGCACGCTCGACAAACTTGCGGCAGTCTCTGCGGTTACCGATCCGCCTCTAGCTCAGCGGTTAGCCCCCATCCGTCGAGCAGGGTGGGATCAGGTGGCGGGCTCGCCCAATGCAGCAGGCAGTTTGGAAGGATGGCCGTCAGAGGACAGACACTGCACGTTGAGGATGCCCCGTTCCTGGTGGGAGCTTGTGCTAGACGCGCTCACTGCGGCGGCGCCAGCCGATCGGGCGCTTTCAGAGGGTGATCGTCTGCCTCAAAAGCAGCGCGAGCTGCACGCCGAGGTAGCATCTCGGGCTCTTGAGGTTGCCTCGGACCTTCGCGCAACACTCGGGAAGTTTTGAGGGTTCGGGCGCAGGATAGCCTCCGGGTCAGCCGGTCACCCTGTGGGGGTTCAGATCAGCGCGCTACCGATGCATCCACCGTGATGACGCTGCCACGAATATGCCAAGGCTTGTACCGAGGCGCCGCAGGAGGTCTTGTTCAGATGCCCCCTTCACGCGGACCGGGAGCACGAGCCCGGAGATTTTGCGATTCGTTTCGCTAGGGGCAACGTCCAATGTCTGAGGATGAAGGCGCCGGCCATGGTTGTGCCGATGCCAAGCGAGGCACCGGCGAGGACGTCGTGGGGGAAATGGACTCCATCGACGACTCGGGATAAGGCGGCGGCCACTGCCAGCAGATAGGCGCTCCAGATCCACCATTGGGTCAGGAGGAGGACAAGCGCGGTGGCCACGGCGAAGGCGATGGTGGAGTGATTGCTGGGGAAGGACCAGTTCCCCGGCCCGGGACAGTGTGGGTCCGGGAGAACGTTGCGGCACGGGCGGTCGCGAGCGAACAGAAGCTTGAATAGTTCGCTGGACACGTAGGCCATCACCACACCTACCCCTGCGGCCAAGCCTACGGCCAACCGTGCCGGGTCCGACCACCATGCCCACCACATTCCCGCACCGAAGCAGGTCATCAAACAGAGGATCAGCGCATCAGCCAGCCGTTCGGGCCAGCCAGGATCCGCCTGCGCCACGGCTAGGTATGCAGCCGTCGAGGGCTCCGTGAGTAGCAGGGCGGAGGCCACCAACAGGATGCCCGCGCCCCAGCAGGTGAGGGCTTTCAGTGCGGTGCCCCGAATACGAGACGGCATGACCTTCTCCTCTGCGGAGGGCCTCACCGCACGATCATCACCCCGATTGGTGGCAGGTGAAGTATCCGATTTGTCGACTCGTCGGGTGTTGCGCATCGGTGCAGCCACGGAGGGTCTCCTTGAAAAGGCGACGACAAAACCTGCCGACCAGGCTTCCCGGCTCACCGTTTTCCACTCTACGCGGTATCGCATGCCACCCTGTCGGCGTGTCAGACCTGATTATGGTGATGTCACCTCGCGAACTTTCCAATTCTCGGAGGCTTCGTAAAGGGTGCGGCGCTTCGAGGTGTCAGTTATGCCATCACCAAGGGTTCACGCTGTACCTGCAGCACCTGAAGTGCCGTTTCATTGATCCTCAAAGTGCTTCATCGGCGGCACGCCACCGTCGGCGTCGTCCCGATGGCCGGACGACTACCGTTTCCCAGGAGACGCCGGGGCGAGAGATGACCAATGGGCGACCCTTTTGACCAGACCAATGGCCTAACCGTTACTGTCGGTGACTGCGGCGAACTCACACTAGCGACACCAACGTGGGAATAAGGGTACTTTGGTTCTTCCTATTCGTGTGTCGCGGACGGCCCGTTCTTGGGGCGTGGTACTTGGTAGACATCCGGGATGCCGTCGGCGTCAACGTCGAGGGCTTCGCGTTCCTCGATCCGTCGGTAGTGACGGTTGCGGGTTGAGAGGATCACCGCCGCTAGAAGGGCGGCGAGAACGGATGCCACAAGGATAGCGACTTTGGCGTGGTCGTTGTGAGGATCGTTGGTAGCGAAACTCAGGTCAGCGATCAGCAGCGACACGGTGAAACCGATTCCGGCCAAAAGGGACGCTCCGAGGACATCGATCCATTTGTAGGACGGGTCGAGTTTGGCACTGGTGACTTTGGTGACGAGCCAGGTCACGCCGACGACGCCAAGGGGTTTACCGGCGATCAGACCGAGGATGATCCCGATCGCGACGGGATCGGTCATGGCGGACAGGAACCCGTCGAGGCCGCCGATGGCGACGCCGGCAGAAAAGAAGGCGAACACAGGGACCGCGAACCCGGCAGAGAGCGGTCGGAAGCGGTGTTCGAACACTTCAGAGAGTCCGTGGTCCGGTTCAGGAAGATCTGCTTTGCGGCTGTTCAGGACTGGGATAGCGAAGCCGAGCAGGACGCCAGCTACGGTGGCGTGGATACCTGAGGCGTGTACGAGGGTCCACACGGCGAAGCCCAGCGGCAGGAGAATGAACCAGGCAGCCGAGGCACGCAGGTGGAACAATCGCTGGTATCGCTGAGCAACGAAGGCGAAAAGTGCTAGTGGGATCAGAGCGACCAGTAGGGGGATGAAGTCCAGGTCATCGGAGTAGAAGATGGCGATGATGGAGATAGCCAGCAGATCATCGACAACCGCAAGAGTGAGCAGGAAGATCCTCAGCGCCGAGGGCAGGTGGGAGCCGATGATCGCCAGTACTGCCACGGCGAAAGCGATGTCCGTAGCTGTGGGGATAGCCCACGCGCCGATGGTGTCCGGACTGCTTAGATTTACCGCCACGTAGACAAGCGCCGGTATCGCTACACCACCGATGGCGGCGGCGATTGGCACAGCAGCTGTCGTCGGATTACGGAGGTCGCCGGCAATAAATTCCTTCTTCAGCTCAAGGCCGACCAGGAAGAAGAAGATCGCGAGCAGACCGTCGGCAGCCCACGCGCCCAGGCTTAGGCGCAGATGCCAGGGTTCGTAACCCACCTCGAGGTCGCGTAATCCAAAGTAGGTGTCAGCTGCCGGGGAATTTGCCCAAATTATCGCGATCGTCGCAGTGAGGACGAGCAGGGCACCGCCAACGGTTTCCTTGCGCAGAATTTCACCGATGCGCACGGACTCGCCGTAACTTCGCCGTGCGGGAAACCTGGGATATTTGCTCTCTGAGGTCGGATCGTCCATGTGCTCCTCCAGTGTTCGTGCGACGTCGATGAGTCAGCAAAGCGGGCCAGTGGTGAGCTAAGGCTACTTTTGGTTCACGGCAGGCACCATGAAAAGCAGCCGATGAAGCCAGATTACTTCTCGACCACGTCTCAGCTTCAAGTGAGCTCCGTTGCCGGCGCCAGACTGTGGACACTGAGAGCAGGATTGCCCTTGATGGTGCTTGGGGCAGAAGCTGGGGGGGGGGCCGGGTAAGTGCTATGCGCAGGATGAGAGGGACGACGATGAGGATTACTGATACCAGTGACCTGTGGTGGAAGACAGCAGTTTTCTACAACCTGAATGTCGAGACATTCATGGATTGGAACGACGACGGAGTGGGCGACCTTGAGGGTCTGGGCCACCGGCTGGACTATCTCGAGGAACTGGGCGTCACTTGTATCTGGCTTGCACCGTTCTTCCCGTCACCCCGGGAGGACAACGGGTATGATATTTCGGATTATTTCGGGGTGAATCCTCGCAACGGCCACCTGGGCGATTTCGTGGAAATGGTCCGAACTGCGCAAGACCGCGGCATGAGGGTAATCATTGACCTGGTTGTGAATCACACCTCGGTTGACCATCCCTGGTTCCAGGAAGCCCGTTCCAGTAGGGCCAACAGGTACCGTGACTTTTACATCTGGCGTGATGAGAAGCCCGATGAAGAACGCGCCAGCATGTTCCCCGACAAGGAAGACGGTGTCTGGTTCTACGACGAAA
Organism: Arthrobacter sp. M71 S08; assembly: GCF_059089725.1. Classification (NCBI taxonomy): domain Bacteria; kingdom Bacillati; phylum Actinomycetota; class Actinomycetes; order Micrococcales; family Micrococcaceae; genus Arthrobacter; species Arthrobacter sp. M71 S08. The sequence continues at coordinate 209,211 of NZ_JBNHEY010000006.1, forward strand.
CCGCCGGGCAGTACTACGAGCACTCTTTTTACCGCCATCAACCGGACCTGAACACCGCCAACCCGAAAGTGCGCGAAGAGATAGCGAAGGTTATCGGTTTCTGGCTCCAGATGGGCATTGACGGATTCCGCGTCGACGCGGTCCCATTCCTCATCGAGGCTGACGGACGCAACGAGCACGAGTACCTGCAAGCTTTGCGGGGTTATGTGGGCAGGCGAAGCGGCACGGGAATGATGCTCGGGGAAGTCAACCTTCCCTACGAGGAGCAGAAAACGTTCTTCGGAGAACATGGAAACGAATTGACCATGCAATTCGATTTCGTCGCCAACCAGCACCTCTATCTCGCTCTCGCCCGCCACGACGCTACACCGCTTGCACAGGCGCTTGCGGAACGACCACAACTCGCGACTGTGAACCAATGGGCGAACTTCGTGCGCAACCACGATGAGTTGACGTTGGACCAATTGACCGAAGATGAACGCCACGAGGTGTTCACCGCGTTCGCGCCCGAGGAGGAAATGCGTATCCACGGGCGCGGAATCATCCGGCGCCTACCCCCGATGCTCGGCAATGACCCGCGTAGCATCCGGATGGTCTACAGCCTCATTTTCTCTCTGCCAGGGGCACCGGTTCTTTACTACGGTGAGGAAATCGGAATGGCCGAGCACGCTTCACTGCGCGACCGTTCTGCGGTGCGGACGCCGATGCAGTGGTCCGCTGAAGCCAATGGCGGCTTCTCCCATGCCGCCCCATCTGAACTGCCTCTGCCCGTCGTCGAGGGAGGCGCTTCCCCTGAGCACGTCAACGTTTCCACGCAACAGCATGATGCTGAATCGCTGCTTCACTTCGTTCGTCGGTTGACCGCCGCCTATAAAAGCTCCCCAGAGATCGGGTGGGGAAGCTTCGAAATTCTTCGCCACGAGCACGCTTGCGTGCTCGTGCATTCCTTGACCAGTTCCACAGGTCAGCTTATTGCCCTCCACAATTTCGCCACCGATGCGCGCAGCGTCAGCATCGAGCTCGACAACGGTGAAACGATCACGCACGTTGTGGATCTTCTCGGCACCGAACAGATCGCACTGGGTGGTGACGGGAAGCTCGAGGTGAACCTCGACGGCTACGGCTATCGCTGGCTGAGGATCGTCCGGAAGGGTGAGAAACGGATCCTGTGAATGAGCTTCCTTCGAGCCGCTTCCCCTACCTACTGGTGCTTCTTGCAGGCCTTATGCAGCACGCAGGATCGTTGGAGGAATTGTACGGTGGAGCCGCGAACAAGTTGTCCAGCCCGCTCGCCAGCAAATCGGGCAAACTCGATATACGCAAAGGGGACCAGCCGTTGGGAGGACCTGGGCACTCTGATCCGCTCACCGAAAGCGACCCAAACTCGCTCTACGAAAGGACCCCGAGTTGTTCACGCAAACCA